>NZ_CP034159.1:1938061-2261071 GCF_003860585.1 Kaistella carnis
TTTCGGTTCGTCCGAAATTGAAACAAATCATCGGATATTCCATTCCGTTAGCTGCTTCTATGGACTGCGCCACAGGATACGGATAAGGAATCGTAAATTCTGAATAGGTTTTTATGGTATGCGCAATTACTTTGGTAGAAAATTTTCGGTAAAGGTTATAGGCTTCTTTTGGATAAAAACTCATCGCCATCACCTCATTTTTATTTTCCGGAATGATCACTTTCATTCCATCCCAAATAAATTTACGGGAAGAAGTCCAGGCAAAATCACGAACGTCATTTGCTTCAAATTTCCAGATTTTTCTTTCCTTGGATTTAGATTTCTCGGCTTTTTTAGCTTCGTCCAGCGTAACGATCTCAATCGGCTCATTCGCAGTTTGCGCGGCTTTCCATCTTGCGAACTGAGCAGGACTCAGAACCTCTTCAAAATTTTTCCCTGCTCCTGTAGACGCTACAATGTGATCTGCAGGAACATTCATAGATACTTTGAAATCACCGAAAACCAAAGCAAATTCGCCACGACCTGTAAACTGATTATGCTGCCATCCTTTGAAGTCGCTGTAAACACACATTCTTGGATACCATTGTGTGATCGTATACAAATCGTTTCCATCTTCCGGGAAGAATTCATAACCGCCACGACCGCCCATTTTCATACGGTCAGAAATATTATAATTCCAGTCAATTTTGAAAATAAATTTTTGTCCTTTCTTTAAAACCTGGGGAAGATCAATTCTCATCATGGTTTTATTGACGACATAATTTAAAGGTTTCCCCGCAGCATCCGTCACTTTGTCTAATTTAACGCCATAGCCATTATTTTTAACCGGTAATTCACTCGGTTTTAAATCATCGGAATTGGCTAGTTTCGGTAAAAATGTTGAACTGTCATAGCCGGCATTTTTCACTGAAGAATGTTCATTCTCGTCAAGTTGTAACCACAAATACTCTAGATCATCAGGAGAATTATTATAATAGGTTACTGTTTCTGAACCTTTTAAATTTCTTTTATCCTCATCTAAATAAGCGGTGATGTCATAATCTGCTCTATTTTGCCAATATCCCTGTCCGGGAGCTCCTGAACCCGTTCTGTAAATGTTAGGCGTGGGAAGAATAGTTCCGAGCTGCTCAAACTTGTTACCGTGATTGCTCGTTGGATTGTTTTTAATGTCCTGTGCGAAAATAGACACGGTTAAAAACAGAAAAGATAAAAGGGTAAATTTCATAGGTGATAAGATATTGGGAATAAGAATCAAATTTAATTAATTTAATTCGGATGAAGATATTTTTTCATCAATAAAATTGAATCTAATAAAGACTTGCGCCCCGACCTGAGTGGAACTCTTTTTATAGAATTTTAGCGGCGGGATTCAGCAGTGGCAAATTCTATAAAAAAGTGGGAACGGAGGGCGGAAATGTGCGCCCACATAAAAATCTAAATACGTTCTAAAATCATTTGTGCGGACAGTAAAACAGAAACCACAGAAATTCCGATAATCCAGTATTTCTGCTGGAATTTTACAAATTTAGAAAGTAAAATAAGCAAACCCATCACCAATAAAACTACGGTGATCTGTCCTAATTCTAACCCAATATTAAATCCTAAAAGTGGCAGTGCAATATTCTGTTCAGAAGCCATCGTCATTCTGGCCGTATTTGCAAATCCCATCCCGTGAATTAATCCAAATACCAAAGCAAGAAAATAATTAATCTGCATCAATTTTTTTTGATTTTTTCGAAACAGTATATTGTCTAATGCAGTGAGCATAATGGTGACAGGAATTAAAATTTCTACCAGGTTTGATGGAAGCCGGAACACATCTAAAACACTTAAAGCCAAAGTTATAGAGTGCCCGATGGTAAATGCCGTAATTAAGATCAGAATTTTACGCCAGTCTCTATAGAAATAAACAGCCACCAAAACCAATATAAACAATTGATGATCAAGGGCATCTAAAGAAATAATATGTTCCCAGCCAAGTTTAAGATAGAAGAAGAAGTCCGTCATTCTGTAATTTTTTACGAAAATAATGATTAATTTCGTCATCTTATTTTAAAATTGATGTATAAAAAACTTCTGGTGCTTTTTGCGATGGTTCTTTTTGTTTGTTCTCAAGCGAAGGAGATTCATCCATATCACGTTGGTTCGGTAGAATTCAATTATAATTCAAAATCGAAAACTTTTGAAATTACAGGGAAATTCTTTCTGGATGATTTAGAAAATGCCTTGAAGCAAAAGTATGGAAGTCCAGTACATTTTAATGACGGGAAATATACGGCAGAAATAAATTCACTGCTAAAGAAATATTGCGAAGAATATCTGAAACTTAAAACGGATAACAAATTTTTAACAATCAATTACATCGGTTTTGAAGAAGATAACGAATCCGTAAATATTTTTCTGGAATCTGAAACCGTAAATCCTCCAAAAAAAGTAGAAACTGCCGTGAGCTTTCTGTATAATTTTTTTGATGATCAAATGAATATCATTCACATCATCGTCAACGGGAAGCGCCAGAGCGAACGATTGAATTATCCGAATCGGTATCTATACAAGACTTTTTAAAAGGCAGCATTAACTTTTTTTGCGTGAGACAAAAGCTCCGGAAAGAACACATTAAAATGCTTTTGTAACTGCGGCTTATTTTTTCTGAAAACTTCGAAAACCGCTAAATCTTTATCTAAATACTTGGCTTTGTTCAGGACATTTTGCATGGAATATTGAATACCCCATTCCTCTTTATAATTGTAGAGCCAATTGTCTTTTTCCATGCCACTCACCATTCGCACCAATCGTTCGGGCAGCAACTCTTCATATTTCCGTAAAACGAGATATACTTTTTCTGCATGATTTTTCAACTCTTGATCTGAAAGAGAATTTGCCAAAAAATAATCCATCGCTACATCCACAAACGCACCCGAATACAAGCGCACGAGCGGACTGAAAATCTTCTTAGCATCCCGAAGCGCGGGGTGAGCATCGGTGAAAGTATCAATTTCGCGATGCAGGGTAATTCCCTGCTGCATTTTCTCGGGATAAGAAAAGCGATCTCTGTTCGGAATAACATCTTCCAGAAACTGACCCACGATTTGCTCGTCGGAAAAAGAGAGAAAAGAATGGGCGAGATAGTTCATACTCAAATATAAAAAAAATCTTCGGTTAAGAAGATTAAATGGTTTCAGATTAAATAGTGGGATCGGCTTTATATTGGGTCCATAATTCCTGCAAAGTTTTCCCGGTGAAGGAAGACCAGACAGATTCTGAATAATTTCCCGTGCGGCATTGCGTATCTAAATGTTTTACAAAACCCGGTTTAATTTTCACTTCGATCCATTTTAAAAAGCGGGCGGTAATTCGGTATCCATTATCATAATTCTGACCTTCTGAATAAGGTGTTAAAGTCCATCCCGCGTTTGATATCCCGTACTTATCTCTGGTATAATCAGCGATTCCCTCGGTAATCCACCACGGAATATTTCCCCAGTTGTAGGCTTGAACCAAGTGCGTCATCTCATGCGTCGCAATATCGCGATCTTCCGGGTGTTCCGCTAACCACTCCGATTGATAGGTCACTTTACTTCCACTTGCGTACGCCGGTGAGGAGATCGCCGATTCTATTTCAAACGTAATATTAACAGGAGCCTTGGTATTAAAATCATTTTTCAGTTTTGGATAAACGACAAAGAAATTTTCGACAAGATCCTTTTTCATTGGCGCTGAAAGAGTTCCGCTGGTAATTAGGAAAGTTAATTTTAAACCGTCATGACTGAAGACATTTTGATCATAATCAAAACTCTCTAAAAAGTTTGGATCTTCAAAGGTTTCATCATCATTTCTGGAGCAGGATACGGTAAAGCCGATCAGGAGTAAAAACGATAAAAAACGGATTATTTTGTTCCTCTATTTTTATATAACAACATCATTCGGAAGGAAATAGTATTTTTAAAACAAACATTCGTGAAAATCTTCGATCTTGCTCACTTCTACAATTACAATCCCGAATTTTTTCTTCGGAATTTTATTAAGATTCGATACAAATATTTTTTCGTAGCCTAATTTTTCTGCTTCCGAAATCCGCTGTTCGATCTGTGGAATCGGACGAATTTCTCCACTTAACCCAATTTCTCCTGCGAAACAGAAATGCTCAGAAATAGCAATATCTTCATTCGAAGAAAGTATGGAAGCCACCACCGCTAAATCCAACGCAGGATCGCCGGTTTTTATTCCCCCAGTAATATTGAGGAAAACATCTTTCGCACCGAGTTGAAAACCGGCTCTTTTTTCCAGAACAGCCAACAGCATATTTAATCTTTTAGAATCAAAACCAGTGCAGCTTCTTTGTGGAGTTCCATAGACGGCAGAACTTACCAAGGCTTGAATTTCGATGAGCATCGGGCGGTTTCCTTCTAAAGTTACGGCGACAGAATTCCCGGAAAGTTCCTCGAATTTCTTCGTAATTAATATTTCTGAAGGATTTTTGATCTCTTTTAAGCCTTGGGAAACCATTTCGTAAATTCCAATTTCTGCCGTAGAGCCAAAACGGTTTTTACTTGCCCGCAACAATCGAAACAGATGATTTCGGTCTCCATCAAAATTTAAAACCACATCCACCATATGTTCCAAAACCTTAGGCCCCGCAATTTGGCCGTCTTTTGTTATGTGTCCAACTAAAAAAACAGGTGTATTGGTTTCTTTCGCATATTTAATGATCTCATTGGAACATTCCCGAATTTGAGAAACCGTTCCCGGAGAACTTTCAATCAATTGGCTTTGAAGCGTTTGAATAGAATCTACAATTAAAAAATCCGGTTGCAATTTTTTGGCTTCGTGAAGAATTTTTTCCACGGAAGTTTCAGTAAAAAGAAAACAGTTTGGATTCTGAAGTTCCGTCAAGCGGTCCGCCCGCATTTTTATTTGCGATGCACTTTCTTCACCGGAAACGTAAAGAATTTTCTTCTTCATTTTCAAAGCCAGTTGCAACAAGAGCGTAGATTTTCCGATTCCCGGCTCACCGCCAATTAAAGTGACAGAACCTAAAACTATTCCACCTCCCAACACACGGTTTAATTCTTCGGAAGGACTTACAATTCGAGGTTCTTCAAAAGTCTCTACTTCAATAATATTAATGATGTGTTGTTTAGATCTATCGGTAAACGATTTCGTGGGCGATTTTTCTACAATTTCTTCCACCAAAGTATTCCATTCTCCACAATTTTTGCACTGTCCCAACCACTGCGGATACTGGGATCCACAGTTTTGACAGAAATATGCCGTTTTCACTTTTGCCATGTTGCGAATTTCTTGAAAATTTTTGACATTTAATTATTTAATTATCATCTGCAGCGTAATTATTCTGCGCGATGATTTGACGGTAAACGGAAATCTCTCCCTGATACTGACCTGTTGAATTGCATAAAAAAAATTCCCTCAGCAAAAACTGAAGGAATTATTTTATAAATCAAAATTTCTTATAGCTGTGGTCCAGCCGGCACCAATCTTTTTCCTTCTTCAGTATCACAATACTGCTCAAAGTTTTTGATGTAACGTGCTGCCAGATCTTTTGCTTTAACTTCCCACTCAGAAGCGCTGGAATAAGTGTCTCTTGGATCTAAAATTCCCTCTGAAACATTTGGCAATGCGGTAGGAATTTCTAAGTTCATCACCGGAATCGTCGTTTTTTCCGCGTTGTCAATTGAACCATCAATAATGGCATCGATAATCGCACGCGTATCTTTCAAAGAAATTCTTTTTCCAGTTCCATTCCAACCCGTGTTCACTAAATAGGCTTTTGCACCATGCTCCTTCATTTTACCGATCAATGTTTTAGAATACATAGTTGGGTGCAAAGTTAAGAACGCTTCACCAAACGCCGGAGAGAATGAAGGTTGTGGTTCTGTAATTCCTCTCTCTGTTCCTGCCAATTTAGAGGTGTATCCGCAAAGGAAGTGATATTGTGCCTGGTCTTCATTTAAAATAGAAACAGGAGGCAATACTCCAAATGCGTCTGCTGATAAATAAACGATTTTTTTCGCGTGCCCTGCTTTTGAAGGCAACACAATTTTGCTGATATGGTAGATCGGATAAGAAACTCTGGTGTTTTCTGTAATTGAATTATCCGTGTAGTCCGCTTCACCATATTCATTTACCACCACATTTTCTAACAATGAATCTCTTCTGATCGCTTTAAAAATATCCGGTTCTTTTTCTTCGGAAAGGTCAATTACTTTGGCATAACACCCGCCTTCAAAATTGAAAACGCCGTTATCATCCCAACCGTGCTCATCATCACCGATCAAATATCTTTTTGGATCTGCAGAAAGCGTGGTTTTACCAGTTCCGGAAAGTCCGAAGAATAAAGCGACATCTCCGTCTTCACCTACGTTAGCTGAACAGTGCATAGAAGCCATTCCTTTTAATGGAAGGTAATAATTCATCATCGCGAACATTCCTTTCTTCATTTCGCCACCGTACCAAGTTCCACCGATGATCTGCATTTTTTCTGTAAGGTTAAACATTACAAAATTCTCAGAATTCAATCCTTGCTCTTTCCAGTTTGGATTGGTTGTTTTAGAACCATTCATCACGATGAAATCTGGTTCACCAAAGCTTTCCAATTCAAAACTTGAAGGGCGAATAAACATATTGGTCACGAAGTGCGCTTGCCACGCCACTTCCATAATGAAACGAACTTTCAGTCTTGTATCAGGATTGGTTCCGCAGAATGCATCAACCACATATATTTTCTTTGATGAAGATAATTGCTTTAAAACCAATTGCTTGCAACTTTCAAAAATCTCAGGAGTGGTTGGTAAATTAACTTTACCATCCCAGTGAATGGTATCTTTACTCACCTCATCTTTTACGATAAAACGGTCTTTCGGGGAACGTCCCGTGAAAACACCTGTTTTTACCGCTACTGCGCCGGAGTCTGTAAGTGCGCCTTTTTCAAAACCTTTGTTTTTACTTGACATCTCTGCAACAAACAATTCCTCGTAGGTGGGATTATAAGATACTTCTTCATAACCTGTGATTCCTAGATCATGGAGTTGCTGAATGATTTTAATGTTCTTCATAACTTCTTATTTCTGATTTTTAGTAAAATACAAATTTAATCATAATCTGCATTAATGAGGATCTAAAAATACTGATATTCGTCAGAATGACCAAGAAATTATAAAATTGATAAAATATTGATTAGCAATAAATTAACTGATTATAGGAATAGATTGTTGAAAAACCTTTCTCCCGAAAATAGTCCTCAAAACCAGAAAATTTCGATGTCATGATGAAATCGCCGCCCCAAGCTCCCAAACTTTTGACGAAAGAAGGTCCATTTTCGAAATATTTTTCTTTTACCGTTTCAATTCCAAGAAAGTTTCCTAATTTTTTTTCGTGAAGATTCATTAAATCAGAAAATTCTATTAAAGTTTTACATTGTAAAACTTGCTGGGTAATAAGCGAAAACTCATCTATAAGTTCCGGCGATTTTTCTTTGCTTCGATAGAGTTGAATTCCTTCGCGGCTGTTTTGTTTTTCATTTAAGTGAATAAAAAGCAGATCATCTTTAAAGCTGGGATCAAACATCACTTTCTCAACATTTCTTTGCGGTTGATTTTGGTAAATAATAGATGATTTAGCCTGCGCTACCGCAATATCATACCCACTTCCACCCAAACATTTTTCATTAAGGTCAAAAGCATCGATCGCGGCCCACTGTGCTAAATTATTCATCAAAGTAGAACTGCTTCCCAACCCGTAATCTGCCGGAAACTGTAAATCTGTGGTGATGTAGTAAGAAGTATCGGATTGCAGACAAATTTTCGAAACCAACTTGATCTCTTTTAAAACCTTTAAAATAAATGTTGCAGATTCTGGAATATTCGTGGATAAAACCTCTTCTTGATTATAATCAATCAGAATTTTCAGCCAAGGTTTTCCCTGATGAAGCGCAGTCCAGGTAACGAAGGATTTCCCATCGGGATTTTCATCAACAAAAAACTCTTGCCCCCATTTAGTCGGTACGGCAAGAGCTAAAGCGCCATCTAAGACGACATATTCGGAGGTGAGCAATAATTTTCCGTGCGAAAAAATCGTACTCATGTTGTATTTTATATTGCGGAAGAAACCAAAACTTCGCTGTTAATTTTTTTAATTAAACCCTGCAAAGTTTTTCCCGGACCAACTTCTACGAAAGAAGTTGCCCCTTTTTTAATCATATTTTGTACAGATTGCGTCCATTTTACAGGACCTGTTAACTGTGCAATTAGATTAAGTTTAATCTCTTCGGGATTTTCTACTGCCGTGGTGGTGATATTTTGATAAATATCCATGGTTGGCTTGTAGAATTTGGTATTATTAATGGCTTCGGCTAATTTTTCCTGTGCTGGTTGCATTAACGGCGAATGGAATGCTCCATTTACGGGTAGCAACAAAGCACGTTTTGCACCTGCTTCTTTCATTTTCTCACAGGCCATTTCTACTGCAGCAGTTTCACCGGAAATTACGAGCTGACCGGGACAGTTATAGTTTGCCGGAACAACAATTCCGGGTGTGTCTTCGCAAATTTTTTCTACCAGCTCATCAGCCAGACCTAAAATGGCCGCCATGGAACTTGGGTTTGCATCACAGGCTTCCTGCATTGCTTTTGCACGCGTAGAAACAAGCTTCAGTCCGTCTTCGAAACTTAAAACGCCATTGGCAACCAAGGCGGAAAACTCTCCCAGAGAATGCCCTGCCACCATAGAAGGCGTAGAACCATTATTCAGAGCTTTCAAAGCAGCAACGGAATATATAAAAATTGCAGGCTGTGTTACTTCAGTCTTCTTCAGATCCTCATCAGTTCCACTGAACATCACGGAGAGAATATCGAAACCTAAAATGTGATTGGCAGAGTCCATCAAATCTTTGATATCCTTGCGGGACTCATATAAATCGATTCCCATGCCGACATATTGTGAACCTTGCCCAGGAAATACAAGTGCTTTCATAAAGTTTTAAGGCTAATTATTTTATTTTATTCTGAATGTGTCTTGTTAGTTAGGATTTAAACGAACGACTCTGTATCCTCTGTTTACATAAGCACCTGTTTTCGTTTTTTCAAATTCGAATTTTGTTGCCAACTGAGTTTGCACTTTATTCATTTGTTTGAAGATTTCTCCTTTTTTATTCTCTCGGGTTAACATATCATTAACCACATCAAATCCTATTACCGCATATTTTGACGGAGATTTGCAATATTTCTTTTTGTATTCTGCTAAAATCTCATTTTCAAAACTTCCCTCGGTATTAATTTTGCGATCCATGATGTAAACTAATTTACTTGGCAGAAGCTCATCTTCTTTTTTCTCGAAGATTGGAGAATAATACATGCTGAAACCTTTTGTCCCCAGCGCCTCTTTTGATAATTCGATTAATCGGTTACCAAAAGCATCGCCCACTTGGTCATTATTATTAGCCAAAATTGCAATTACAGGTGCAGCTTGACCTGTCATCATGTTCTGATCAACCTGAATATCTGTAGCTGATTTTACTATCACAATATTCGGATTTTTCAATTCCTTCTCTAAATTGGTTTTCAGATATTTTGCAAAAGTCTGGTCATTATCTGAAAGAACATATATTTTCTGATCTGAAAACACATCTTTCACTTCTTTTACAATGCGGTCTGCATAAATCATCTCATTGGTTTCCACCATGATCAAATTGCTGTAACCCAACAAATCATCGGAATTTGCAAATGGCGCAACCACCGGTATTTTGCTTGTTTTCACATAGTCTAAAACTTCTAAAACACTGGATTTAAAGAACGGGCCGATAATAAGATCGGTATTATTCTGATTGATCTGAGTTAAAGAGTTTTTGAAACTTTTTTCGTTGCCGGCATCAATGACTTTAACATCTAAGATTTGACCGGTCTTCGCCTGACGCTCAATGGCTAATTTTGCACCAGCGAGAAAATCAAGAGATAAATTTCTATATTTTGAATCATTGGTATCAAAACCGAAAGGCAACATTAAAACCACATTCAGAGCATCGCCATTCTTTTTAACGTAGGCCGCATCTAATTTTTTAATTTTTAAAACCATTCCTGATTTTAAACCTTGGCTCAAATTAGGGTTAAGGCTCAACAAATCATCCAGGGTAATTCCAAATTTATTTAAAATACCAAAAACGGTATCACCAGCCTGAACGGTGTACGTTACATAATCGTCGGCTGTTGATGTAGTAGAATAAGTTTGTACTGAAGTTTCTTCATCAACTTTGCTTGTCGTTGCAACGGTTTGAGAAACGGACTGTTCGGAAGAAGCATTTGATTTAATGGTGATGATGTCACCTGCCTGCAAACCTCTGGATTCTAAACCGGGATTCAAAGCAAAAAGTTCTTTTTGCGAAAGATTAAATTTACGACTGAGTTTATAATAATTATCTTTTGGCTGCACGGTATATGAATTTTCATTTACCACGTTAGCCACTTCTGTTGAAACCGCTACTGCCGCTGCTTCCTTTGCATCTTTGGCAGCATTTTCAGCCACTTCAACTACATTTTTATCAGCATCACCAAATTTCTGAATACTAGCTAAAGGCAAGGTCACCTGATCACCGATCTTCATATGAGAATCCAGGTCCGGATTCAGTTTTCTTAAATCACTTTCGGAGATTTGATATTGTTTCGTAATTCCGTAAATAGTTTGCTTAGGCTTCAGAATGATCGTACCGACTTTCCCCGAAGATGCGGCGTTTTGAGTCGCTGCTTTTGGTTGAAATGCGGCCACCTTCGTTGTTGATTTATCTACTTTTAGCACATCCCCGATGGCAATTTTACCATCTTTTGCGTTGGGATTCAGCTTCACCAGATCATCTACGGTCATGCCGTATCTTTTCGCGATGTTGTAGGGATTGTCTCCTTTCACCACGGTATGGGTTTTCTGGGCAGATAAGCCTGCAAATGCCGTTAAACCAGCTATAATAAAAAACTTTTTGATCATCTTCAGATAAATATTTACAAAAATACTGCTTTAAAATTAAATAGTAAAAATTATTAATTCAGAACTTTCAATCTCCATTCCGTCGTAACAATTATGAAGCCAGTCTCTGCCTAAATCTGCATAGAATACGGAAAAATTATAGGTTCTTTCCTGCCAGTTTTTACCCGGATGAATGGTGAGGAAGAGGTTTTCTAAACGTTCTAACTTCTCATTCTGTTTTATTTTTTCTGCACGAAGCAGTCTTTTTCGCATACGGTTAAAAGATTTGAGCTGGCGCGTTTGTTCAGCTTCTACAAGGTTTCCAAAGGTTTGATCCGTCTTTTCCGCTTCGGTTTTTAATATTTGGAACTGGTTTTTTAAGGTCATTTCCTGATTTTCCAAAAGAGGTAGAATCTCATTATTTTCAAGAATCATGTCTTTCGTAACGGTGGCGAAGTTTTTGAAAAAATCATTGATCTTTAAATTTAAATGATCCATTTTTTCCACCGTTTTCTCCATTAACATCAACATGGAGTTTCTCGGAATAAGAACAGGAAAAGGAAGTTTGATCTGGCTGAAGAAATTCTTTAATTCTAACCAGTACATAATTTCCGCGTTTCCACCAATATATGCAATATTGGGCAGAACGGTTTCCTGAAATACAGGTCTTAAAAGAGCGTTTGGACTGAAACGTTCGGGATGATTCTCCAGTTCATCTAAAATTTCTTCCGTTGTAAATGTTTTACTTCGGTAAACAATATTAAATACATTATTTTCAAAAACAATACGGTCACGAGTTTCTGAGAGGTAAAATAAATTAATTTCACGCGGATTTACCTGAACTTTACCATATTTTTCTGTTAAAAAACGCACGGTTTCCTGGGTAGAATCGGATAAGGTCTGGTGTAGAAGTTCTTCTTTAAAAACAGGTTTCATTTCTGTTTTCAACCGTACATCATCTCCATCAAGTACGATAAGTCCGTAATCAGCAAACAGTTCCTGTACAATGATCCTGGTAGCTTGGGATAAATTATTTCCTTTCTTATACGCCTTTTTGAGCAATAAAATCAACTCAGTTCCATATACAGAATCCTTAAATTCCTCTTCAAACTGAGAGATAAAAAAATCATCTTCTATTTTAATACGGCCAACCGCGCCACCCGCTTTTGCTTTGGTTTCGTAATAGTGATTCTTTGTTTTAAAATGATCGATCTCCTCAAAATCATGATCTTCTGAAGCCATCCAAAAAAGAGGGACAAAATTCTGCTCCGGAAATTTCTGTTTAAGAAACTCCGCCAATTTTATGGTTTGCAAAATTTTATAAATAAAGAATGCAGGTCCCGTAAATAAATTTAACTGATGTCCTGTGGTTACCGTAAAGGTTTGATTTGATAAAATATCGTTTAAATTGGACTCTTGTTTTTCTGATTTTCGAAAATCCGAATACTGATCCTCTAAAACATCGACCAATACTTTTCTTTGAGCCTCAGAAAATGAGGAACCTTTTAATTGAAACTGTTTTTCAATATTTTCCAGATTAAAAAACTGCGATTCGAAGCCGGGAATATTTTGTTTCAGAAAATCTTTGATGAGCTGTGGAATGCTCTCAATTTCTAGAAACGGTATGTGGTTAATTTTTTTCAAAACGAATTTTTAACTAAAAAGATACCAAACGATTCCCAGATTTAAACGGAAATCATAGATTGGGTAATAAGGTACGGTAAATGATTTATTCTTCATAAAGGTCGTATTTAAATGCTGCGCTTCTATAAAGAAAAACATTCTTTTAACCTTTAAATTAAAGTAAACATCGGCAATTGGTTGGCCACCAATCGAATATGAGTTTGCACTCGGTAAAATAAATTCATTTAAGACTGGAAAAAACTCCCGTGAGGCAAATTTAGAAAAATAATAGACTTTAACTCCGGCTTGAATTTCCGCGGCATCTTTGAAGGCTTTTGATTGCCAGTAAAGATTGGCGCGACCTACGAAATTTGGCATCGGTAAAAGATCCTTGTTGCCAATAGCACTTTGAAAAAGAACCTTTGGATTCAAATGAAATTTACCAGAAGAAAAAGTAGCTTCGCCGCCAATTTGGGAGATATTTAATGAAGTTGCACTTTGTTGTGGTTGTGCTAAATCATCAAGATAGGTATAGTTATCAACGCGGAAAAAATTAGCAAAAACATTACTCTTGAACCATTTCAGATTTACATCACCACCAATTTCAGTAATGCTTTCATTTTTCGGATCTTCTAAATAATAATTGAATTTTCTATAGACTGAAGGGTTCAGTAACAGGTTAAAACTTGGAGATCCGGTTTGAAAATTCACTTTTGCATTCACAAAATACTCTGGAATCGGTTCAAATCTAATTAGATTCTGGGAGCGTAGAAAGCTTCCAAATTCTGTTCCGGTAGAAAATTCAAAATTTGAATTTAGGGCGATTTTACCCAAAAGATTTATTTTAAGATTTCCGACTGCACCAATTCTGCTCTCCGAAAGTTCTTGTGGAATATTTTGCGACACCGGCAAAGGTGATCCTATTCCCAGTTTGATCAGTTGATGACGAATTCCTGCATCAAGCTTAAAACTTTCTTTATCGAAAAGAATACTTACGGTATTGCTTAGATTTTTTGAATATTTTTTAGAGTCTGCACTATAATTAATTAAATCTGAAGCATCGGTAAAGTAAAAACTTTCCGGTTGCGACTGATTGTAGTAGTATTTATTACTTTGATTAAAAATAGTATGTCGTATTTTAAAGGGGAACTTCTCTGAGGCGAACGGTCGGAATTCATGACTGAAATAAAATCTTCGGTAGGCGAACCTTGAATTTGAATTGTTTAAATTCACCTCTAAGTTCTCCCGATTATTAAAGTCTGAATCGCCGTTCAAAAATAAATTTACATCTGCAATTCCGCCATACTCCTCATTATTTATATTTTGATGAATAAAGTGACCAAATGCTTCATACTTTTTATTTTCCGATAGATAGTGGGCAGAAAATTGGGTCGTATTGTTAGCAGCAAGTGATTTCAGATAATTTCCCTGGGAACGAAGTCCGGTATATTCCACGGCAAAGTTAAAGTTCTTACCGATATTTTGGGTGTACGTAGAATACAAAACAGCACCGTTTCGCACCGCATTATGGTAGATAAAGGTAGTCGTTGGCGTTTTTACATCATAATACTTAATATCATTAATGCCGCGAAGAAACGCGCTTTTGTTCGTCGGCAACAATGATAAATTCTGGTCGGTATTCACTTCAAAAACAAGCGGTTGAAAACCCGATCCAATATTCGCAAACTGAATTTTTCCAAAGTTGTCTTTGTTATTATACTGAGAAAAAATGAAAGTTTTATCTTGGGTAAAAGCGGTATCAAAAATCTTCTTTTCGGAAAATTGGGTTTGATAGGTATAGTCGTAAATGGTTGGTTTAAAGACTTTAAGCGAATCTTTAAAACCGGAGTCAATCACCAGGGTATCGCTCGGTTTCACTCGGTTGGAATCGGTTTTATTAAGCGTTTGCGCCTGTAATCCGCAGGTGATAAAGAAGAGACAAAAAAGAAGATGCCGCATTGTTTGTGTTTGGGGTACAAATGTAAGAAATATGATGAAATAAAAAAGGGCTGTCATTTTTGCTGCGATCTAAACAGTCTAATCACGAATTGGATCATAAAAAAACCACCATTGCTGGTGGTTTTTTATTAAAATTTAATTGAAGAATACTGTTTCTACCAACCTTTATTTTGCTGCGCTTTTAGGGTAGGATTTACATTGACCTGAGCATCCGGTATTGGCCATAAGAATCTTCTGTCGGTGTAAGGAATTGCTCCCACATCACCTGATCCAAATACATATGGAGTTCCGATGGTATAATCAGTTGCTTTAGGTACGCCATTTTTATATTTTTGTGGAACACCTGCAGTTGGGGCTAAATCATCATTGATCAGACGGTGAATATCTCCCCATCTTTTCCCTTCTGCTACAAATTCGATTCTTCTTTCTGTTAAAATTGCATCGACCTGGGAAACCATTGTTCCGAAACTCGCAGCAGTATATGCTTCTGTAGCGGGGTTTGCTAATGATCTGTTTCGTACCGCGTTTAAATCAGCTAAATATGTAGCATCACCCAATCTGGCTTTTGCTTCTGCACGATTCAGTAATACTTCAGCATATCTAATGATCGGAGCTGCATCTTTGCGTGTAGTCGTATCTTTATATTTAAGAGAATATTTACGACCGGCCGTTGCGCCGGAAGCAGGCGTGAGTACCATATTTGCAGACCGTCTTTTATCTGTAGCAAGCCACATTGCTTTATTCCAAAGCACAGGACTAATCGCGATCAAGTTACGACCAGCGTGCATAGACGGCAATGCTCCATTCACGGTTGGGTTATTCGTGTCAGTATTTTCAATAGAGAAGATACTTTCTTTGTTTCCGCTATTATTAGCCCAAGGGGTATTTGGATCTGGTTCCATGGTAAATTTACCATCCAATTTATTGGCTTCAGTTATTACTCCCGCCCAATCTCTCTGGTGTAATTTTACTACCGTTTTATAGGCAATCGCAGCTTCCTTAGAAATTCTGTAAACGGTATATTGGTTCGCTAAAAGTATTTCCGCAGCGTCTAAGTCTGCTAAAACTTTACCATAAGTAACGCCTACATTTTCTCTATCAACATTTGCATTTTCCAGTGCATCCTGCAAATTTGTAGAACCTTTCAACATATACGGAACTCCGTAATCAAATAAATCTGAACCCGTCAGCTGAATGGGTCTTGAAAAATGTTTAAGCATTTCGAAATGAGAAATTGCTCTAAAAAACAGAGCTTCTCCCTTAAACTTATCGGTATCTGCAGCGGAAACGGTTCCTGCTGCCACCGCCTTATCAATACCTTCAATCAATAAGTTCGCACGATTGATCAATCGGTAAGTATCCAGCCAGTAATAAATATTATTAAGAGCTGCTGCTCCATTAATTGCAGAGATATAGGTATTTTGGAAGAAGGTTGCGGTACTCACCATATCTTCGCCACGCATATCATTTTGTATTTGATATGCTGCGCCAAAAGGATAGCCTCTACCGGCACCCGCATAATCTCCTATTTGAGCGGCATTGTACATTCCATTCACGGCCTGTTCTACGAGCGCCTGACTTGTGAAGATCGTTTCTTCCGGGACTTCATTGAAAGGCTGTTGATCTAATCGATCTTCGCTACACCCTGTAGCAGTAGCAAGCAGAAATGCAAAACTTGCGACGGCAAAAATACCTTTCAAGTTTTTATTAAGTTTTAAATTATATTTTTTCATAGCTCTTTAATTAAAATGATGCGTTTAAACCTACAGATACAGTTCTTTGTCTTGGCGCGGCGTTAAAATCTACTCCATTCACTTCCATTTCCGGATCGATTCCCTTATATTTTGTAAATGTAAAGGCATTTTGTAAAGTTGTAAATATTCTAAATCCGCTTAAACCCAACTCGCTGATTAAATCTTTCGGCAAGGTATATCCTAAACTAATATTATCAATTTTCACAAAACTGCCGTCTTCAACAAAACGAGAGGTTGCAACTCCATCAAAGTTTATGTAATTACTTTTTCCGGCGATCACTCTCGGCGTCCATCCATCTCCAGGATTTGCAGCACTTTGCCATCTTCCCAGAATTTCGGTAGAGTTATTGGTAAAGTCCATTCCTAATAAATCTCTTCTTGTTAAATTGAGAATTTTATTCCCGCCGCTAAATCTTACCAATGCTCCTAAATCAAAGTTTTTATATCTAACAGTGGTATTGAATGCGCCGAAATATTTTGGCAATGTATTTCCCAGGATCTTTTTATCATCAGAAATTAAATTGGATGCTGCTCCTACTACGCCCGGCGTTGCTGCATTAAATACAGTGTAAGCACCCGTGTTTGCGTTCTGCTCAACCAAACTTCCATCTGCTTTATAGTAAACCGGGTTTCCATTTGCAGTATTTACTCCCCAATATTCAAACCCATAAAGTGAACGAATTGACTCTCCAACTCTAATGATTCCAACTTGCTGTCTTTTCGAATCGATATTAAATAAAATATCTTTATCATCGATCAATGCCTTCACTTCATTTTGTACAAAAGAGACATTCCCGCCAATACTCCAGTTAAAATCCTGTCTTTTAATAACATCTGCATTTAAACCTAATTCAAAACCTTTATTGGTTGCTGCACCGATGTTTTGACGAATAAAGTTATTTGGAATTCCCACCAAAGGATCAGTCGGTCGATCCAAAATAATATCATTTTGATCATTAATAAAATAATCTGCATTAATAGTTATTCTGTTATTAAACAATCCTATATCTACTCCATAATCATACTTGATGCTTGTTTCCCATCTCAAATCAGGGTTACCACCCTGTACCAGTGCAAGACCTGTGTTATTTCCGTATCTGGCATTTCCGTACAGTGACATAAATGGATAGTTTCCAATATCAGTGTTTCCAACTTTTGCATAGGAAGCTCTCAATTTAAAGTCTGACACCGTAGAATTGATAGACTGCATAAAGTTTTCATTAGAAACCGTCCAACCTACAGAAACTCCGGGAAATGTTCCCCATCGGTTTGCATAAGGGAGTTTTGAAAGACCATCAGTTCTCAAGGAAGCCTGAACAAAATATTTTTTAGCAAAATTATAATTGAAACGACCCAGGTAGGAAGATAAGCTGTTTCCATTCACACTACCTCCGGAGGTTTGTACGGTCATGGAGTTTGAAATTGGGCCACCCTGACCGAAATAGTCATCCGGCAAACCACTTCCTCCAGCCACGATGTAATCAGATTTTTGCTCTAAATATTCCTGTACTAATGTTAAGTTTAAGCTGTGTTGTCCAAAAGCTTTATTAGCGGTTAACATATTTTGAATATTCCATCTCAACATATTTAGGTTATTCCCTTCAACTACACCGTTACTGGAAAAGCCATCTCCATGAATTTTATTCCAGTACAATCTTCCATCAGTAATTGAATTATCTGCACTTCCCTGAAATCTATAGGTCAACCAATCGGTTACTTTTACATTGGTGTACACATCTCCAATAAATCTGGTAAGCTTTGAATTGTTAATATTGTTGTTCAATACATAAGCGATATTTGTAATGTTGTTCGCGATAAATGAATTGTTATCCCACGGACCAACAACACTTACCGTACCCTGCGTATAAATATTATATCCCGTTGGCGTACTTGGATCGTAAATTGGCGTATTTGGTAATTGTCTTAACGCATTATACATTGCTCCAGACAGAGAAGACTGTCCATTGTTTAATCCGTCATAACGGGTTCTGGCTGCAGACATACTTCCACCAATTTCTAACCAGTCGGTTAATTTCTGATCGGCATTTGCACGAACGGTGAAACGATCCATACTGTTTCCTACAATAATTCCTTCCTGGTTGGCATACCCCAAGGAGAAAAAGTATTTTCCTTTTGCAGTTCCTCCACCGAAAGAAATATAATGATCCTGTTGTAGAGTACTTCTTGTAATAGCCTTTTGCCAATCGGTATCAAACTCACTTCCATTTGCCCAATAATCCGGGGCGAGACCTGCAGCAACTGTTTTTTCTGCGCTAATTGCAAGAAAATCCGGGGTATGCAGTAAATCGAAATATTTCACCGGCGTAGCGAAACTCATCATGTTGTTGTAATTGAAAACAAACTTTCCATTTTTACCTTTCTTAGTGGTAATTAAGACAACGCCGTTTGCCGCTCTTGATCCATAGATCGCGGTTGCTGCACCATCTTTTAAGATCTCCATGGATTCGATATCATTTGGATTGATATCGGAAAGAGCGTTTGAACCGGTATATCCACCGCCGGTATCACCTGAAAAAATCGGAATACCATCTACCACATACAATGGAGAAGCACCGGAAGAAATGGTATTTACTCCTCTAATTCTGATTCTGGGAGCATCCCCTAAAATCCCTGAATTGGTTGTAACCTGAACTCCACTTGCGCGACCTGCTAGCTGGGCTTCAAAAGTCGGCGTATTTAAGTTTGCAATTTCAGATCCTTTCACCTGCGAGATTGCGGCCGTAACTTCGCTCTTTTTTTGTACACCATATCCAACAACGATCACCTCGTCGATATCCTGAACCTTAGCACTGTCTTGCTGAGCTGATAAGTTTTGGGTTACGAAAAATGCAACACCAACACTTAAGATTTTTAGTTTAACATTCATATTAACACATTTTAATATTTAAGTGGCAAATATGTTAATAAAATTTAACATAGGCAATACAGTGATGTGTTATATTTTCAATATTGAGAGCATTAATGGTAATTATATAACAATTAAAAACATATAATGTAAAAATGTTTCCCATTTTCGGTCATCTATTGAATTTTTAGTAGTTTCAGTATATTCTTTTTACAGAAAAGGTGGTGCGTAAAAAGCTATTTAGAACAAGTATGAATTACAACGCACAAAAAAACCTGCTAGAATAGCAGATTTTGTATCATATTTAAACAATTACTTCAACTTTTTCTTCACTGAAATCTCTTCGTAAACCTCTAAGATGTCGCCGACTTCAATATCATTGTAGCCTTTGATGTTCAATCCACATTCGTAACCTTTTGTTACTTCTTTCACATCATCTTTGAAACGTTTCAAACTTTCAAGTTCTCCATCAAATTTCACGATTCCGTCTCTTAGTAATCTGATTTTAGAATTACGGGTTACTTTTCCTGTAAGAACCATACATCCTGCGATAGATCCTACTTTAGAAATTTTGAACACCTCGCGAATCTCAACATTACCAATTACCTGTTCTTTGATTTCCGGAGAAAGCATGCCTTCCATGGCTTCTTTCACTTCATCAATCGCTTTATAGATAATAGAATAAGTTCTGATTTCAATTTCTTCTCTATCTGCTAATTCTTTCGCATTAACACCAGCTCTCACGTTGAAACCAATCATGATCGCATCTGATGCTGCTGCTAATAAAACATCTGACTCAGTAATTTGTCCTACGCCTTGGTGAATAATTTTAACGCTGATTTCCTCAGTAGATAAACTTTGAAGCTGATCTGATAGTGCTTCTACAGAACCATCCACATCTCCTTTCAAGATAATATTCAATTCTTTGAAATCTCCAAGTGCGATACGTCTTCCTAATTCGTCTAACGTTACGTGTTTTTTCGTTCTAACAGATTGCTCACGCTGTAACTGTTCCCGTTTGGTTGCAATGGTTTTTGCTTCTCTTTCATCCGCAAAAACTCTGAAACGATCACCAGCAGTTGGTGCTCCATCTAATCCCAATACGGTTACCGGAATTGAAGGTCCTGCTTCTTCCATCGGTTTTCCTCTTTCATCAAGCAATGCTTTAACTTTACCGTGATTTTTACCTGCTAGAATATAATCACCCACTTTAAGTGTTCCTGCCTGTACAAGAATGGTTGAAATATAACCTCTACCTTTATCTAAAGAAGCTTCGATTACTACACCACTTGCGCTTTTATTAGGATTTGCTTTTAATTCTAAAAGTTCCGCCTGAAGCAATACTTTTTCAAGTAAAGCATCCATATTGTTACCAAATTTGGCAGATACTTCTTGTGACTGTACATTACCACCCCATTCTTCTACCAATACATTCATTGCAGAAAGTTGCTGGCGAATATTATCCGGGTTAGAGTTTGGCTTATCTACTTTATTGATGGCAATGATCATAGGAACTCCCGCCGCCTGTGCGTGAGAAATCGCCTCTTTGGTTTGTGGCATCACATCATCATCAGCTGCAATTACGATAATTGCAATGTCAGTGATCTGCGCCCCTCTGGCTCTCATCGCGGTAAATGCCTCGTGACCTGGTGTATCTAAGAACGTAATTCTTTGATCATTTTCCAGCTGCACGTTATATGCTCCAATATGCTGTGTAATTCCTCCGGATTCCCCGGCGATTACATTGGTCTTTCTAATATAATCCAGTAAGGAAGTTTTACCATGATCCACGTGACCCATTACGGTTACGATTGGCGCTCTGAATAATAAATCCTCTTCAGTATCTGTATCTTCTTCTAACGCTGATTCTTCAACATCAGCATCAGAGAATTCAATTTTATATCCAAATTCGTCAGCTACAAGTAACAAAGTATCTGCTTCTAATCGCTGATTCATTGTCACCATTACTCCAAGAGAGAAACATGCAGAAATAACTTCCATTGGACTTACGTTCATTAACGAGGCCAATTCGCCTACGGTAATAAACTCCGTCACTTTTAATGATCTGTCTGCTGCATCAATTTCCTCCTGACGCTCATCTTGCTCACGACGGTATACTCTTTTTTCTTTTCTATATTTGGCACCTTTATTTTTACCGGCCTTGCTGGTCAGTTTTTCTAAAGTTTCCTTAATTTGATTTTTAACCTGCTCGTCTGTTAATTCAACCGGCATTACATTCGGACCTCTTCTTACAGGACCTCTGTTACCACCACCTTGATATCCAGGGCGATTTCCACCACCACCTTGAACAGGAGGACGATTCCCACCTTGACCTGGAGGACGGTTGCCACCTTGTCCCGGCGGACGATTCCCCTGAGCACCCTGTTGAGTAGCTCCTCCCGTAGGATTTGGTTTTTCAATACGTTTTCTTTTCTTTTTGGCAGCGGATGAATTTGCTGAAGGTTTCGGTTTATTAAATTGAGATAAGTCGACCGTTTGCTTCAGAATTTTAGGACCATCTAATTTTTTATAAACGGTTTCAATTCTGTCAGGGTCTGGTGAGTCCGCTGTCTTAGGCTCTGCAGAAGCAGCAGGTTCTTCTTTCTTTGCTGCAGGTGTTTCTGCTGCCTTTTCCGCAGGTGGTGCTTCCACTGCAGGTTTTTCAGCAACTGGCTCAGCAGCAACTGGTTTTCGCACAGGAACTTCCTGTGGTTTAGGTTGATCTTTTTTGGATGATCGTGGCTTGTTGCCTTCAATCTGCGACAAATCGATTTTATCCAAAACTTTAAATTCCTGTTTTTCAGGAGTGGTTAATTTTTCCACAACCGGTTTTGGTTCCTCTGCGGGTGGAGCGGGCTGCTCTACCTTGGCTTCGGTTTTCTTTTGGTCCAAGTCAATTTTACCTAAGATTTTTGTTTCAGGTCTCAGACTCGCTTTGGCTCTTATTACCTCAGGTTGCGATGGCTCAATTTCCAGTTTTTCTTCCGGAACTTTAGCGATTATCACCTCATGAGAAGCTTTTCTTTGTTCCCCATCTTTGCGAAACTCAGCTTCTAATGCAGAATATGCCGATTCTTCCAATTGAGCGTTCGGGTTACTTTCTACCTCGATTCCCTTTGACTGCAGAAATTCTACAAGTCTTGTCATCGAAATATTAAATTCCTTAACCGCTTTATTTAATCTAATTTTTGGCATGTATACTTTATACTTTTATTTTAATTTTTGGCAAAGTTAACCTATTTTAACTTTAGATATGGTATTTAGAGATTTTTAGTCCTCTAACTCCTCTTTTAGGATGCGTTTTACCTCCGCAATCGTTTCTTCTTCCAAATCTGTCATGTTGACCAACGCATCTGTCTCTTTATCCAGAACGCTCTTCGCGGTATTCAACCCAACTTTTCGGAATTCATCGATAATCCACTGTTCGATGTCACCTTCATCAGATCCTGCAAACTCTCTTAATTCTACATCATCATCTTCACTTGCTTCTCTGTACACGTCAATATCATAACCGCTTAACCAAGAAGCCAGTCTGATATTTTGTCCCTGCTTACCAATCACTCTCGAAATTTCTTCAACCGGAGTATAAACCAAAGCGTAATTGGTTTCTTCGTTAATTTCAATTTTATTGATGGTAATATTTCCTAAGGCTCTTTTCACCATGATCTCAGGGTTTTTAGACCACTGAATCACGTCGATATTTTCGTTTTTCAATTCTCTTACCACACCGTGGATTCGGGAACCTTTCACTCCAACACAGGCACCAACCGGATCAATTCGGTCATCATAAGCATCTACAGCAATCTTCGCTTTCTCTCCCGGAATACGAACTACTTTTTTCAAAATAATGGTACCGTCCTGGATTTCAGGAATTTCAAGTTCTAATAATTTCTCCAAAAATCGTGGAGCTGTTCTTGAAACGATGATTTGAGGTTTTGCCCCTTTAAAATCTACACTTTCTACAATGGCACGAATGCTTTCTCCTTTTTTGAAGAAGTCCGACGGAATTTGATTTTCTTTCGGCAAGATGAACTCATTATCTTCATCATCCAACAAAATAACATGTTTGTGACGGATATGATGTACTTCACCCATAACGATTTCACCAATCTTATCACGGAACTGATCATACAAAAGCGCATTATTATGCTCCTGAAGTTTCGTTGCTAAAATCTGCTTCAATGTTAAGATACTTCTTCTTCCTAATTTTTCAATTGGAATTTCAACGGTAAAATCTTCGCCCACTTCGAAAGTAGGATCTATTTTCTTCGCTTCTGCCAATTCAATTTCCAAATCATCATCTTCCGACATATCGTCTTCAACAATGGTTTTATTTAAAAATATCTGAAAGTCACCTTTATCAGGATTCACGATCACATCAAAATGATCGTCGGAATCAAATCTTTTTCTTAATAATGTTTTCAAAGAATCCTCAATAATTGCCATCAAGTCAATTTTGCTGATGCTTTTTTCTTCTTTGAAATCGCCAAATGCTTCAATCAATGCTAAACCGTCCATTTATATATGTTTTGTTTTAGGTTTGAGATAAAAAGTTTTTACACTTTATATTTAATTCAATTTTATGAGAACACGATGTGGTCACCGCTCCTCAGTGCTTTAAAACTTTACTGCAACTAAAGCTTTCTTAATGTCGGAATAAAGAAAATCTTTTTCTTCTACAACATCTACTTTTCCTTTACCGATGTCTTTCGGCTTTCTGTATTTCAAAACAAGGGTAATATGATCATCTTCCACTTTTTCCAATTCGCCCTCCACTTCCGAACCATCATTTAAGATCAATTCCAGCGATCTGCCAATATTTTTACGGTATTGTCTGAGGGAATTAAGTGGCTCACTTAAGCCAGCACTCATTACTTCCAGCGAGAAATCGTGTTCGTCGCGATCCATATTAAACTCAATTGCACGACTTGCATCCAAACAGTCCTGAAGCGTTACTCCTTCATCACCATCTAAAATGACTCTAATATGATCTGTTGCAGAAAACTTTATATCAATTAAAAAAAGATCTTCTCTCTCTGCCAGAAAGTCGTTTAAAAGTTGTTCTATTTGTGCTCTAAACTCCATGTTTTATTTAAAATACTCTTACGAAAAAAGGCTTTCTTCCGAAGGCCTTTTCATTGTTTTTCCGTTAATCCGATGCAAATATACATCTTTTAAATAAAATACCAAAATATTATACTTTCTTCAATGCCCGAAATCAAGGTACAAACGATTAATTCCTATATTTGCAAAAATTTAAAAACACTTAAACTGTGAATATTACGATCGTTGGAACTGGATATGTAGGATTGGTTACAGGAACTACTTTGGCAGAATTGGGAAACACCGTATACTGTGTTGACATTGATGCGAAAAAGGTGGAACGCATGAAAGAAGGCGTCGTTCCTATTTACGAACCGGGTTTGGAAGAAATGTTCCTTCGAAATATTCAGGCACAGCGCTTATTTTTCACCACCGATATCAAAGAAGTTCTGGGGAAAAGTGAAGTCATTTATCTTGCTTTACCAACGCCGCCGGGCGAAGATGGATCTGCCGATCTTTCTTACGTACTTTCCGTCGCCAACCAAATTGGAGAATTGCTGATGGAATACAAAGTGATTGTGAATAAATCAACGGTTCCTGTGGGCACGGCTGATAAAGTTCGCGAAACTATTGCTTCTAAAACTTCCGTCGAATTTGACGTTGTTTCTAATCCAGAATTTTTAAGAGAGGGTTTTGCGGTAGAAGATTCTATGAATCCGGCCCGGGTGATTGTTGGCAGCGAATCTGAAAAGGCGCAGGAAATCATGGCTAAAATTTATCAGCCTTTTACCAACACGGGAATTCCTATTATTTTTATGGATGAGAAATCGTCTGAATTGACAAAATATGCCGCAAATTCGTTCTTAGCCGTTAAGATTACTTTTATGAATGAAATCGCGAATTACTGTGAAAAAGTAGGAGCTGATGTTGATAAAGTTCGTTTGGGAATGGGTTCTGATGACCGAATTGGCCACCGTTTTCTCTTCCCCGGAATTGGATATGGCGGAAGCTGTTTCCCGAAAGATGTAAAAGCTTTAATAAAATCCGGCAAACAGGAAGGTTTTGATTTTCAAATTCTTGAAGCGACCGAAGAAGTGAATCATGCGCAGAAAATTATTTTGGTTTCTGAAATTGAAAAGTATTTCGAGGGCAATTTAAAAGGTAAAAAGATTGCAATGTGGGGCTTGGCCTTTAAAGCGAATACTGACGATATCAGAGAAGCCTCATCTTTGGATAACATTAAATTGCTTTTAGAGAAAGGCGCAGAAATCACGGCGTACGATTCAATTGCAGAAGAAAATGTGCGTAATGTACTTGGTGATCAAATATCGTATGCTCAGGACATGTATTCTACTTTAGAAAATGCAGACTGTCTTTTGATCGCAACGGAGTGGAGTGAATTCAAAAATCCTAACTTTGAACTGATGGCGCAGAAAATGAAAAGCAAAGTCATCTTTGACGGAAGGAATATGTTTGCTTTGGAACAATTAGAAGATACTGGATTTTTCTACAAGTCGATCGGAAGAAAAACATTAAAATAAAATTTCGGAATCAGTAATTAGAACGTTTACACTTGAAATTAAATTTATTTTCAAAACTCATTTTTTCGATACTATTGGCTTTCACAGTCAATAGTTTTGTTTATTTCGGTTTTGCAAATATTTATTCCTCAAAAATTTTAAATATTCAAAGTTTTCAGGAGCAGTTTCAGTCAGGCATTTATCAGTACCGTATTTTGAGTGGATATTTGCTCATAGCAGTTTATGATTTTTTTTCTACTTTAAATTTAGATTACGGAATTTTCAAATTAAAGTTTCTACAACCCGATTCGGAACCGCAAATGTATTTATCAATCTATATTTTAAATACATTCTTTCTGATACTTTTCGCCGGACTAATGGTTTTAATTACTGAAACTAAAACTTTCGTTGCGACTTCGTCCGAAAAACTATTAATAACAGGTTTATCAATTTTAGCAATTGGTCTCTCTCAATTCGTGATCGTTCCTTATGATATTTCCAGCTACTTTTTCCTGGCGCTTTTCTTTTTCTTCCTTTTAAAATATTTAAAGGATCAATCTTCTTCCATCTTAATGGTGTTAGGCGTCATTATATTGTTTTCAACATTAAATCGCGAATCGTCAGCACTTTCATTGTCCTTAGCTGCAACATTGTTATATGGGAAATTCGGTTTAAAAAAAGAAACTTTGAAACCGATTTTATTTTTAGGCCTGATCTTTATCGGGGTGTATTTGGGATTGAGATTCATCAATGAAAATTTTTCCACCAATGATGGAAATCTTTTACTCCAGAATTTCACACAACCTAAAAACATCTTAGGGATTATGTTTTGGCTGGTGTTCTTTATTTTCACATTAATGTTAGCAAAAGACAAAAATGCAATCAGAGCGATTTGTTTGTTTCATTTTCTTTCTTTCCCCTACATCATTTTATGTTTTTACACGGGAATCCTTTATGAAGTCCGTCTATATATTCCACTATTTCTCACCTCGCTTTTGCTTAGCAGAACGGAACTTTCTAGAATTGATTAATTTACCTTAATTTTGCTAAAAATTTATTTACACAAATGACCGAACCTCAACAACAATGGACGGAAACCATCGAATCCAGCCACTCTCTTTTTGACCTCAAATTAAAAGAAGTCTGGCGGTACAAAGATTTGGTTTATATGTTTGTGAAACGGGATTTTGTGTCGGGATTTAAGCAAACGATTTTGGGTCCGATATGGTTTTTCATTAACCCTATTTTCACGACTCTGGTTTATTTAATTGTTTTTGGAAACATCGCCAATTTATCTACTGATGGCGCTCCGAAAGTTCTCTTTTATCTTGCCGGTGTTACATTGTGGAACTATTTTTCTTCCTGCTTAACAGGAACCTCAAATGTTTTTACAGGCAATGCCTCCATTTTTGGAAAAGTGTATTTCCCCCGATTGGTGATGCCACTAACCGTTGTGATTTCAAACCTCATGCGCTTTGGCGTACAGATGGGGCTTTTTCTCGTGGCTTTCTTTTACTACTATTTTAAAGGAGAAGTACAACCGAATATCTGGATTTTGGCCACGCCTTTTTTAATTATTTTAATGGCAGCCTTTGCATTGGGTATGGGAATGATATTTTCTTCTTTAACGACGAAATACCGCGACATCCAGATGCTTTTGGGATTTGGTGTGAGTTTATTCATGTATGTAACTCCAGTTATTTATCCACTTTCTGCACTTCCCGAACGGTTTAAAGCAATTGCATACTATAATCCCCTTTCCGGAATTTTTGAATGTTTCAAATATGCCTGGCTTGGCGTAGGAGATTTCTCCGCTGCTATGTTATTAACCAGCAGTGTCATTATCTTCATTTTATTAGCGATCGGAACTGTGGTATTTAATAAAGTTGAGAAAAGCTTTATGGATACGGTTTAGAAGATCCAAGTAAAAAGTAAAAAGAACCAATTAAAATTGTGATTAAAAGCAGTCTCAATAATTTTAAAAATTTATTAAAGAAAATAAAATGCTGGCATTAAAGGCAGAGAACATATCAAAACAATACCGGCTCGGACAGGTTGGAACAGGCACGCTGTCGCATGACTTGAACCGCTTTTGGCATCAGGTGCGCGGAAAAGAAGATCCTTATTTAAAGATTGGGGAAACGAACGACCGCAGTTCCAAAGGAAACAGTGACTATGTTTGGTCTTTACGCGATATAAATTTTGAAATTGAACAGGGAGATGCCGTAGGAATTATTGGCCGAAACGGCGCGGGAAAATCGACTTTGCTAAAATTATTAAGTAAGGTAACAAAACCAACTACGGGAACAATCTACACCAATGGACGAATTGCCTCCTTATTAGAAGTAGGAACCGGATTTCATCCAGAAATGACAGGCCGTGAGAATATTTATCTAAACGGAGCCATTCTCGGAATGACCCGAAAGGAAATCAAGCGCAAATTTGATGAAATAGTCGATTTCTCAGGTGTAGAAAGATATATTGACACGCCGGTAAAAAGATATTCCTCTGGAATGTATGTGCGTTTGGCATTCGCCGTCGCTGCGCATTTAGAGTCAGAAATTCTGATTGTCGACGAAGTTTTAGCAGTAGGTGACGCGGAATTTCAGAAAAAATGTTTGGGAAAAATGGGCGATGTGAGTAAGGGTGAAGGGAGGACGGTTTTGTTTGTGAGTCATAATATTGGGGCAGTAAAAACATTATGTCAAACTGGTATTTATTTGAAAGACGGCTTATTACAATATCAAGGAAAAATTGATGATACTATTTCAAAATACCTCATTTCTACCAGCGGAAATATGGACGAATCAATCCAATTGCGCGATGATAAAATTGGAAATAAAAAAGTAGAAGTTCTAGATGTTATTTTTAAGAATAAATATAATCAAAGAACTTCAGAAATACTGTCCGGAGATTCACTTATTGTTGAGTTTTCTTTGCAGAATAATGCTGAAATTAATTTAAACGAACCTGTTGTGCATTTAGAAATTGAAAGGAAAAAAGATTGTCCATTTGATTAAAAAATCGTATATTTAATTGATTACCAAGTCATTTAAATACATGAACAATCTCATTCAAAACTACGAAATTATTTTAAAAGAATTGACAGCAACCTGTAAACATATTAAGTCAAATAAGCAGATCAGACTCCCGAAAATGTCTGACTTGGAACTTGTGGCACTTAATATTACCGCTGAATACATGTCCATTAACTCTGAATTACAGTTGTTTAGATGTATTTCGGGAACCGATTTGGATGGGAAGATCGAGAGGAGCGTCTACAATAAAAGAAGGAGGAGGCTTTTTCCATATATTGAAAAAATAAGGGAGACCTTAAGCGGTAAATTTTCTGATTTCAGCGATGTCTTCATTGTTGATTCAACACCGATTGAAATATGTAAATTCAGTCGTGCAAACCGTTCGGCAATTTGTTCCACAGATGATATCAAACCTTCGTTTGGATATTGTGCCGCGCAGAAGTCAAGGTATTTTGGCTATAAACTTCATGCGGTTTGTGACAAGAATGGAATCTTTCACTCTTTTGATTTCACCCCTGCAAATGTTCATGATGTAAATTACCTCAAGGATATTAAGGAAAACTTTAAAAACTGTTTATTGATCGGGGACAGAGGATATATCAGTAAAAAATTTCAAGTAGATTTATTCAACTATTCCAAGATAAATCTTTCGGTCCCGATGAGGAAAAACCAGCATGGTTTTGTAGAGTTTTCAAGGACAAAATCAAACATAAGGAAACGGATTGAAACCAATATATCGCAACTATGCGGCCAGTTTACAATAAACGTGAACTTTGCAAAAACCTTTCAAGGTTTGGCGACAAGGATAGTGTCGAAAATAACTTCTTTTACGATGATTCAATACCTCAATTTTTTCGTCTTCAAAAGAAGTTTGAATAAACTAAAAGTTAATTTGTGCTAAATGCACAACAGGTTTAAACGAATTAATAATTGCCTGTGGATTTACTGACAAGTACGAAAACAAAATAGTGTCTTGGGTATCAGACGAAATGCCTTTCAATGTTTCAGCTAATAATAAGATAATACTAGAAGTCCCCCAATTTAATTTGAGGGCAGAAAATTATTATTTCACGTATCAGATATCACATAAGACCACAAGTCCAAAAGATTTTTGTGATGTACTCCATAATGCAGCAAGTATTACGGTAATAGAATCTGATTTTTTTAATGTCGGGCGAAAAATCAGACCTGGCAGTTCTCTTCTATTAGACGCTTCTTTTAAATAAAAATGTAATGAAAAATATTAAATCCAAAAAAATAACTATTGGTAAAAACACTATTATAGAACCCACGGCGACAATAAGAGGAGTAAACGGTGACGCTGATAATATAATTATCGGAGACAATTGTTACATTGGACATAACGTTCAAATAATATGTAACAATTTCGAATTGGGAGATTATAGCAAGATTCAACATGACACCAATATTCATGGTTATCTGCCGTGCAAAATTGGACATAATGCTTGGATTGGACAGTATACTATTATCGATTCGATAGGAGGAACTTCGATAGGCAACAATTGTGGGATAGGAGCACATTCCCAAATATGGAGTCATATTAAATTTGGAGACACTCTGGAAGGGTGTAGATTTTTATCTGAAAAGAGCATGAATATAGGAAATGATGTTTGGTTTGTTGGGCATTGTATAGTTTCTCCGATTACGGCAGAAGATAAATCAATGGCAATGGCTGGCTCTGTAATAACTAAGGACATGAAATTTAATGAAATATATGCAGGTTCTCCTGCATCATCAATATCATCTAAAGTGGGATTTCAGTTTATTGAAAATTCCATAGTAGATAAGTTTCAAAAGATGAAAGAATATTTAAATAAATTTGATCCTAACTGCAAAACAATAGAAATAGTTAAGAATTTCAATGACGTTGACGTTGACAATACAAGTATTTCCTTTTTCAATGTTGAAACTCGTGAGTATACCAAGAGGAAATCTATTGAAGAAATTGAGTTTATGAGATTTCTTCTTCCTGATAAAGCTAAATTTACACCTATAGAATTTTAAGAAATTATAATATCTTGAAAAATGATTCCATTCAACAAACCTTTTATCATCGGTAATGAATTAAAATATATTGAAGAAGCCGTAAAAAGTGGGAAAATTTCTGGCGACGGAATTTTCACAAAAAAATGCAATCAGTTTTTTGAAGAGAAATTTGGCTTTCAAAAAGTATTATTAACCACTTCTTGTACTGATGCTTTAGAAATGGCTGCACTTCTTTGTAATATCAAAGAAGGAGATGAAGTGATTGTTCCAAGTTATACTTTTGTTTCTTCTGCAAATGCTTTTGCCCTACGAGGAGCAAAAATTGTATTCGCTGACTCTTATCCAGACAATCCCAATATTGATCCGAAAAGTATTGAAAAATTAATCACCGAAAAAACAAAAGTCATTGTTCCGGTTCATTATGCCGGAGTTGCCTGTGATATGGAAGCCATAATATCGATTGCGAGAAAACACAACATTTTCGTAGTGGAAGATGCTGCACAAGCAATTGACAGTTATTATACTTTTAGCGACGGTACAGAAAAGGCTCTGGGTTCTATTGGTGATTTTGGCACATTTTCATTTCATGAAACCAAAAATATTATTGCTGGAGAAGGTGGTATGCTTTCCATTAATAATCCAAAATATAATGAACGCGCTGAAATCATCCGTGAAAAAGGAACGAATAGAAGTGCATTTTTCCGTGGTGAAGTTAATAAATATGGTTGGGTAGATTTAGGTTCATCTTTCCTACCCTCAGAAATCATTTCTGCTTTTCTTTATGGTCAGTTAGAACATTTGGAAGAAATTCAAACCAAAAGAATATCCATTTGGAAGAAGTACATTACTGAACTAAAAACACTTGAAGAAAAAGGCAAAATTTCGCTTCCTGTAATTCCGGAGTATGCCACGAATAATGGTCATATGTTTTATATCATTTGCAAATCGTATGAAGAAAGAACAGCATTAATCAAATGTATGAAAGAGAAAGACATACATCCTGTTTTTCATTATTTAAGTTTAAATAAAAGTGAGTTTTTCTTGAACGAAGAAAAAGAAATAGACATCCCTAATGCTGATCATTTTACCGACTGCCTTTTACGTCTGCCTTTTTATTTTGAGCTTAGCGTTGCCGAACAGGATTTAGTAATAGCACAACTTAAAGAGTTTTATAATGCCTGAAATCTATCATTTTTGCGAAGATGAAAAATTTATAAATTCGGGCTATGCGCAGTTTGAAGAATTATATCCCGAGCAAAACCATTTCTATATTTATAATTTAAATGAATCTATCCCAAAACACATTCATTTAAATTCTCGATTTACCATCATTGATAATTTAAAAAAAACCATAGAAGAACTCCCTGAGAAAAGCATCATAATATTCCATAGCTTACCCCAAAATATCATCGAGCATTTAAAATTTCTACCAAAAAAAGCAATAACAGTCGGATTATTTTTTGGCTTTGAAGTGTACAATGACCCCTTTCTATATTCCGAAAACAAAGCACTTTCACCCCTTACCAAATTATATTTTGCAGATAAAAGTTTAACCTTTAAGAAAAAACTAAAAGAGAAAATTTGGCCAATTTACAGAATCGTAAAAAAAGATCTTTATCTTACGCAAAGAGAAAGAAAGATAAATGCCTTAAGAAGACTAGACTACTTTGGAACATCATTCAAAGAAGAGCACGTGATGATTCAAAAATTATTGGGTTTAAAAAGACCAGTGTTTAATTTTTGGTATTATCCACTGGAAAAGATTCTTGAAACCGATGCCCCTATTAATTTGAATAAATCAAAAGTAATGATTGGAAATTCAGGCTTTAAAACAAACAACCATCTTGATGTTTTTAAGCGTCTGAGTGAACTTAAAATAAAAAATAAAGAAATCTTTAGCCCCGTTTCATATGGTGATCAAAAGTATATTTCTGCGATTAGGGAGAAAGCTCTTATTCCCGGGAATACGTTTGCGTTCATGGAGGATTTTATGAGTTTACAAGATTACCAAAACGTATTAGATGATGTTCAAGTAGCAATTTTAAACACCCGTCGGCAACAAGCCGTTGGGAATATAATAGCATTAATCTATGCAGGCGCTAAAGTTTTTATAAGTGAAAGAAGTACGTTCTTTCATTACCTAAAGAGAAATAAAATAAAAGTTTTCTCCTACGAAAAAGATTTACTTTCACACCATTTCGACACCGCTTTTTCTCAAAAAGAGATAGAATATAACAGAACAATTCTCACTAAGATTTTTAGTAGTGAAACTTTAAAAAAAGAACTTAAAAAATCTGTTGAAGAAGTGTTTTCAGATTTGAAAAAAAAATGATTAATTTATCTCTATGATTAATAAAGGTTTAGTTTCGATCATCATTCCCACCTTCAACCGTGCTGATCTTTTGGTTGAAACATTGGATTCAATTATTGAGCAAACTTACAAAAACTGGGAATGTTTGGTTATAGATGATGGAAGCACCGATCATACTGAAGATATAATTTCGCATTATTCAACAATTGATCCGAGAATTATATATTACAAAAGACCACCTATTTATGCGAGCGGGGGAAATGGTGCACGTAATTACGGTTTAGATCTAGCAAAAGGAGAATATATAAATTGGTTTGACAGCGATGATATAATGCTCCCAAACTTTTTAAACGAACACTTATCTCTTTTAATTAACTCAGCTTTTTCTTTCAGCGTGTGTAAATGTAACCAGTTTAGCACGAAGCAAAGTGAAGCAAAAGATTTTGTAATTAACGAGATTAAAAGCGATAACCCACTTTTAGATTATATTTCAGATAAAATTAAAGTGATGACGCCATCATCAGTTTTTAAGACTGAATTTATAAAATCTAACGCATACCGGTTTAATGAAAAGCTGAAAGCAGCTCAAGAATGGGAATTTTACATTAGAGTATTTGCTGACTTTGATCAGTACGAGACTATTGATAAACAATTAGTTTCTCTGCGACAACATCCTGATGGAATGTCTTACAATTCAAAAATACTGTATGATCGAACGTACAATTATATCTGCGCCAGAAAAATCGTAAAATCTTTTTTAGAGAGAAAAGGAAAATACAGTTCTAATATTGATATTATTTTCCAAGATTTTGGAAAAAAATATATTCCAATTCTGATTATGGGTAAAAAATATAAACTCTTAAATAAAGCAATTTTCACAGGCGGTTTTACCCGATCGAATCTAGTGTCCTTCCTAAGTATCTATTTTTTGATCATCACCAAAAGAAACAAAAGCAAAACAAGATATATTTAATAAGAAATATAATCACTTATTCCCTATTTTCTTTAAAATTTTATCTTTAAATACTTTTATAGTCCATATAAATGGTAATCCCGTAAGTGCTTTCATCACAGGTATTCTCCTAGATTTCAAAACAATATCCCAATACGCTTCTGCTAAATACATTTTCTCTTTAGCAGTTGTAGCGTCTAAAAAATATTCTTGAATTGATAACAATCCATAATTAGGACTCTTCAACATTGATGCATAATGGTTTTGGCTCAGTCCATCTGTAAGATACTCACCATGAACAAGAACGTGATCTGTTACCAATATCCTATATTTTCTTAATATCGGAAAAAACAAAACTGACTCCTGGCAAAATTTTTCATCAGGAAAAATAGGAAAAGAGAAATCGGAGATTACATCCGTTTTAAAACAAAATAACATTTCCCCATAATGCTCCCATTTATAATCACTGACCTTAGATAAACGTTTATTTCCATATTCTTTCTCGTCATAAATAATTTTATCTGAAAAATGAATAAATGAAAAACCAGCGTAATTTTTATGGTTCGCAATCTCCCGTGAAAGCTGCTCCCAAACTTCCGTCGCCGTACTTTCAAGATAGTCATCACTATCAATAATACAAAACCATTGAGTATCAGCATACTTTAACCCTTCGTTGACCGCAATATGTTTACCTTTATTTTCTTGCTTAAAATACCGGATAGGTATTTTATCCTCAGCTTTATAACCTTCAATAAGATCTTGTGTACCATCTGTAGATCCATCATCAACAATTAGCCACACAAAATTCTTATGATTTTGGGCTTTTAAACTTTCGTATAATTTAGGCAGCGTATAGGCTCTATTGTAAGTAGGAGTAAAAATGGTAAATAGCATATTGTTAAGATATTAAAATATTGGTTTACCGTTCCCATCTCCACTTGAAAAACCTAAATCCTAAATCAGTAGGTAAACTATTTAATAGATCAGCTTTTTTAATCGATAACGGAATTTTTGTTGAGAAGTAATCGCTCCAATGTAAACCTGATAACGTTTTATAATTGCAATAACTTTCCTTCCACAGTTGCTCATCTTTCTTTGCTCGCCAATTCATCATTAATGTCATAGATTTGTAGCTAATAAGGTATCTTAAAATTAAAGCTTTTCGAATATTGTTGTCTTCTGTTTTTAAGGCCTCATCTACATATTTGGCGATTGTAAACCAGTTATTGAAATACTTTCTGTCTCTATTATGAATAATTGATTTTTGATGCAAAAAATAAGTATACGTCACATCTTTATGAATCGCAACTTTATTTAGTTTTAAAATCATCTGAAAATTCCACAGCTCATCTTCTGCAAACAAGCCTGGAGTAAAATAAATGCTATTTTTTCTAATGAAATCTACCAGAAATAATTTGTTTACACTATAAGAAACAAGCTCATTATTTGAAAAAGCTGTCAAAATATTTATATTACCACTGATTAATTTCTCCTCAGAATTTAATTTAATGCAGATTGAACGTTTACCAGTTTTTAATTCTACACATTCTAATTGAGACATCGTAACTTCGGCACCACTATTCTCAGAGATCACGACTAGTTTTGAAACACAGTCCCGTGTTATAACGTCATCACTATCAACAAAAAAAATATACTTACCTAAAGCGGTATCAATCCCTTTATTTCTTACCACTGAAAGTCCTGAATTTTTTGCTAAGTGTATAATTCTCCAATTTTCAAGTTGATGTTTTTGAATGAATTCCTCTGCAATTTGCACACTGTTATCAGGAGTCTGATCATTAATCAACGTCACTTCGATATGAGCATAAGTCTGCAACCGAACGGATTCCAGACAGGCTTCCAGGAAATCGGCGCAGTTATAAAGTGGGATGGAGATTGTGACTAGGGGATTTATCATTTTCATTTTCCCAAAAATACTTAATAATTCCTAAATCCATATCTTTGCAAGATAGAAAAACAGTAAACGCTACTTTTGTTTTTACTGCATTGTATCTAAAAATTACCGACACTCTATTTTTATTTTGTAGATTTTTAGAGTTTACGAGAATAATTGAAGATATAATGAACCATATTTCTGTTAATTAAAAAAAACTATGCTATTCTCTATACTTGTTGCACATTACAATAACTTTGAATACTTCAAAGATTTTTATAAAAGCGTTCTCAATCAAACGTACCAGAATTTTGAAATCATCATTGTTGATGATTGTTCTACCGATGATTCTTTGCAAAAAATTAAATCGTTAACTGAAAATAACAAAGCCGTAAAGATTTATAAAAACGAGATAAATAAAGGAGTAGGTTTTACAAAACGAAAATGTGTAGAATTGGCAAAAGGAGAAATTTGTGGATTCATTGACCCAGATGATGCTGTAGTATCAGACGCTTTGGAGCTTAGTATCCAAAAATATGTTGATCATCCAAATATTGTTGCAACCTATTCCCAAATCATGTTGTGCGATAATTTACTTACGCCTCAAAAAATTTATTCTAGAACTAAAAGAATTAAAAATGGTGATCAATATTTTTTTAACATTAATAATGAAGTTTCTCATTTTTTTACATTTCGGCGAGATTTTTATTTTAAAACAGATGGCATTAATGAAGAACTTATCGCATCTGAAGATTTCGATCTTTATCTCAAGCTTTACGAAAAAGGAAAATTTGAATTTATTAACAGTCCTCTATATTATTACAGACAACATTCTAGTGGAGTCTCACAGAATAAACACAGAAAAAAAACAGTTATTGAAAGTTGGAATAAAGTTCTTTTTGATACCTGCGTAAGAAGAAATATTCATCAATTTGGAAATATTAAAGCATCCACGGATATTAATCTCGCAAAAGTTCTTTTTGAAAGAGAGAATACGTTTAGAAAGAAATTAAACAGGTACATCCGTAAAAAATTCTAATTGATGCGCTATTTCCCACTTTTCTCAGATTCCGGTTTTTCTATCTCGGATGTAACAAAATTTAATAATTCTTGTTTTAAAATCCGTCAGAATCATAATGAATATGACCACTTCCGTTTTATTGATAATCCCTTCTCCTCTATCAAATCAGATTTCATATATTGTGTAGAGAATGATGGTAAATACATTGCCCAAATGCTTACTATGCCGGCACCTCTTTCTTTAAATGAAGAAGTCATTCCTGCCTTTTGGGGGCAGGACTATTATGTTTTGGAAGAATACCGAAATAAAGGAATAGGAAAAAAGCTAGCCGATTATTATCTTAAAAACGATTACTACATTGCCGTAGGGTTTTCAGAGAAGTCTGCAAGAATTCATCAGGATAGGGGTGCAAAAGTAATAAGTCATCTCAATTTTTACCTTAAATGGGGATCTATCTTCCATAGGCTGAAATTCTTAACCCAAAGAGTTTTTCGTATGCCACCAAAAGATATTAAGAGTTATCAATTCCCAGATAATATCGGTAGATTTCAAAGAATAAAGGATGCAGCACAATTAAATTTATCCACTTTAAACTGGAATAAGAATGTAATTGAAACACTTAGAGATAAAAGGTATTTCCAATGGCGATTTTTTTATAAACCAGACCGCTATTTTTTCTACATCTCTTCGTCATCTTTGGATGAAAACCCCACTTATTTTGTGGCAAAACCCTATTTTTATAAAGGAGTAAATTGGTTGAAGATAGTGGACTATCGCTTTAATAATCATAAAATAAACGAGTTTACCGCTATATTGATGAGCGCGGAATTATTGAGAAAAAAACTAAAACTTTATGGTACTATAATATCTTCATCTCAAAACATCACTGATCAATGGCTCTCCGAGCACTTTTTTACACAGTTCAAGCATGAAGTTGTTCTCACGACATTCCCTTTTAATTTTAAAAATACCCAAGAAACCCACGATCATCTGGTTATGAGTTTTGCAGACAGCGACTTGGACATGCATTCTAACTTAGGAAAATTCAACTATGCCGAAGATTATTAATTTTCATGAAATTCATGATAAAGACTGGTTTGAAGATACCCTTGATGTGATTCAAGACCTTTATGAAGTGGTACCTTTCTATGAAATTCAAAATTTCTATAATGGAAAAGTAAAGACGAAAAACATAGCCCACCTCACCGTAGACGATGGGCACATTTCTACTTATTCAATTATTTATCCTGTTTTAAAGAAGAGAGGATTGACGGCATCAATATTTGTTTCCCCTAAAATTATTGAAGAAGAATCCAACTTTTGGTTTTCTGAAAGCTGTGATTATGATAAAGAGAAATTAATATTTTGTATAGGTGAGATGTTAAATATAAAACCCGAAAATCTTATGGGTATTTATCCACGGTCCTTGATGAAGTTGCTGAGGCTGGATCAAATCTGGAAAATCATAAGATTATATCAAAAAAAATTTAATAGCCCCGCTAAGATTAGTCAGTATGTCAACTTAAATCAATTACTTGAAATGGAGAAATCAGGTATTTTTGAAATTGGAGCTCATACCTTGAATCACCCCATTTTATCAAATGAAAAGGATGCGACCGCAGAATTTGAAATTACCAAATCTATTACCCGTTTAGGTGAACTGCTCCACAGAAATATCACCACTTTTGCCTACCCCAATGGAAGTGTAAATTTGGATTTTGGTCCCAGAGAAATTGAGTTTTTAAAGAAATCCGGAGTTAAATATGCCTACTCCTTTGAATTTAAAAATTTAAGTCCTAATAATAATTTATTGGCGATTCCACGCTATGGTCTGTATCATGGAAACAAGGACTTCATACGCAATAAACTAAGATATGGAGCACTCTGGGAACCTGTGAAAAAACAGTTTTTAAATAACGAAGATAAATACAGACGAAAGTTGCAGAAAAAGTTTAGATTGTAGCGTTATATAATTATATAAATCACTAGTTTAGATTTTGAAAACTTAAACATGACAAGTATTTTAATAAAATCTTTTAACCGACCATATTATCTGGACCGCTGCTTAAAAAGCATTAAGCAAAATGTTAGCGGCAATTATAAGGTTATTATTTTGGATGATGGAACGCCAGAAAAATATCTGCAGAAAATTCAAGAACTCCATCCGACGATTGAAATTCGAACCTCATTACAATATGATGAAAAGATAAATTCAATTCAAAAAAATATCGAATCGGGAACAGAAATCAATGGTTTTAAAATCCCGACTACGCTATGGTATGACAGCGTAAAAAATGCAGATGACTATGTTCTTGTTACTGAAGATGATGTGTGGTTTACAAAGCCCCTCAACTTATCAGATCTGGAAAACGACATTTCGACCCATGATATTTCACTGCTAAAATTAGGTTGGCTTGGAAATCAGATAGACGACAAAGACCTTGAAATAAATCCGATTAATGACAGAATTTCTAAGGTAATTCCTCTCCATCTTTTTACCGGAAATCAATTTATAATGGATTGTTTTATGTACAACCGATTTAAGTTTTTTACTATTTTATATAAATTAGGTGTCGTGAATAATGAGACGCGAAGAAAATATTACGCGCTAAATTCCATTGCAATGGGAATTTATGAGAAAAAATATTGGCTTCATATATGGAAAGATTCGCGGGAAAAAGTGGATGAAAAACAGCAGCTCAGAAATGCTGCAACTTATTATCATAAAAATAAAAATCCTAATTTCATTGCGAGAACAAAAACCGAAGTTTTAAAAACCACCTTTCAATCGTCAGCCACCAATTCTTATCATCAGTATAACATTGATTTTGATGTTAATTACTTTAATCATCTCATCAATAAAGCCTGGTTAGAAGGGAAGTTTGATGTGATGCAAAATTTTCCACGAGATTTTTCAATCGATTATTTTACTATTTTCTTAGATTCTACTATTAAAACTGAAGAATTTACCAAATGGGTTGATAGATTTAAAGAACAATACCGAAATTTGGGAGCAACTGTCGATGATTAAAAAGGGAAATACTATAATCCACATAAGCACACAAAATGTCAAATGACAAAATAAAAATACTCTTCCGCCACCGCTCCCTTGAAATGGGCGGCATAGAAATGGTGCTGCTAAATATATTAAACTACCTGGATTATAATAAGTATGAGGTGGTGCTTTTGCTCAATTACAAACAAGGTGAATTTCTCCATCGTGTACCTACAGAAGTCAAAGTACTATACATTGGTCAGGACAGCGAACTTTCTTCAGAAAATAAATATTTGAATTTCATTCAAAAAGCAAAACGAAGGTTGAAATATGCGATTTTTGAAAATTATCCTAAATTTTTCTATAAAAAACACCAGCTTTTAGATTATGATTTCGAAGTAGCTTTCAGTCATTACATGTTGAAAGATGTCTACAACAGCCCGAATAAAAAAAGTAAAAAAATATACTGGATTCACGGAGACTTACGAAATTCCGGTTTCGGCGTTAAACAGAATAATTTATTTGTTGAATTAATGCAAAAATTTGACACTGGAATTTTCGTTTCTAACCATGGCAAAAATATCGTGGAGAAGCATTGGAATGTTCAGTTAAAAAATGCTCAGGTGATTTACAATCCCTTAGAGATAGATCAAATACTTGCACAAGCGAAAGAACCTGCAGAAGAGCCGTTTAAAAATATCGACTTTATATCGGTGGGACGATTGTTTTCAGCAAAAGGTTTCAAAGATTTGGTGAAAGCTCATAACCAACTGGTTTGTGAGGGGTACAAAATAAAAACAGCTATTATTGGCGAGGGTATTCAGCGTAAAGATTTAGAAATGCTCATTGAAAAATATCATATTGAGGACACTTTCCTACTTTATGGATTTTCTGAAAATCCAATAAAATACATTAAAGAATCCCGCTACTTCGTGCTTCCATCTTATAGTGAAAGTTACCCAATGGTCATCGGCGAAGCACTTTGTCTTAACAAACCCGTTTTATCAACCAACGTAGGAGGAATATCGGAAATGGTTCAAAATAATAGAAATGGATTATTATTTAATCCTGGAAAAGAGGAACTTTATAAAGTAATAAAATTGGTTTTGGACAATCCTTCTTTAGAGAAAATATTATCTAAACAGGATTCTTTAGTAGAATTGAAAGAAAAAAACAATCGTATATTTCAGCAATTAGATCAATTATTTCAATAATATGAACCTACTCTACCGAATTATTTTAAAAGTTGAAGATATTTTGAAAAGACTGCGCGACAAAGCCTACATTGAAATCTGCAAATCCCGCGGTTTGAAAGTTGGCAAAGACGTGATCTTCATTGAAGCACCAAAATTCGGTTCCGAACCGTATTTAATAGAAATTGGCGACCGCACTAAAATCACAGCAAACTGCACCTTCATCAATCATGATGGGGCAATGTATACGATTCGCTCCATGGAAAAATACCGAGATACAAGAAATTTCGGACGAATAAAGATTGGCAAAAACTGTTTTATTGGAAACAACTGTACGATTCTTCCAGGTGTTGAAATGGGTGATAACTGCATTTTGGGCGCAGGCTCTGTGCTTAATTCTTCGATGCCCTCCAATTCTGTTTATGCGGGAACTCCGGCAAAATTCATCTGTACAATTGAACAATACGGCGACAAAGCATTGAAGAACAACGTACTGTATCCAAGAGAACTGGAAACTGACCGCCCAAAATTAGACGAATATATTAAAGAATATCTTCCGCATATTTATAAACCCGTAAAATAAATTTAGATAAAAAGGAAATCCAATAAAGACTTCTACATTCTAAAAAATCACTCCAAACCTGCTACTCCCAATTTGATCATTTTTATAGAAAGATCTTTTCTGTTCCCATAGGTATCGAAAACTGCATCTTCACTTAAAACACCACGCGGTAAATCTTGCGGAATGATTTGCAGACGGTCGTCTTCAAGATCTTTTCCTCTTTCTTCACTGGTATAATAATTCATCAAATCATTAAAATCTTGCTGATTCTGCTCCCACTTTTCGAGTAATTTTTCCATTTCTGAAATCAGTTCATCCGTGCGGTTCAGAATGTTTTCCATTTTAGTAATATTTTCAAGACGTTTTTCCATTCAATTTTATTTTAGAATTAAATATACGGATAACTTTTCTCAACTGACCCGCTTTATTATCTTTGCAGAAACACAATCGTTTGAAAAAGAAAATCCTCATCAGAATCGGTTCCCTGCGTCATGGCGGCGCAGAAAAAGTATTGGTGACTTTTCTAAAAAACTTACCCAAAGACAAATATGAAATCGACCTTTTATTGAATTTACATTCGGGGAAATATCTGAAAGAAGTTCCGAGTTGGGTCAATATTTTATACTTGAATAAAGGGGAAATGATCACTACCAATCGGATTCAGGATTTACCGGTGAAAGCTTTCCGTGTTTTGTATCAAAAAATTCTGAAAATGTTTCCTCAAATTCTTTACCAATTTATCTTAAAAGGTAAAAAATACGATATCGAATTTGCTGCGATCCATGGAATGCGCGATGAAATATTAAATTCACCGTTAAAGTTTTCAAAAAAATTAATTTGGATTCATAATGATTTAAAGAAAACAGAATTTCATAATTATACTGACAAAGAATTTAGAAAGTTTTTTGGGTTCGATAAAATCATGGTGATCTCAGAAAAAATTAAACAGGATTTCGAAACAATAGCAATAACTGAAGAAGAAAAAGATAAAATTGTAAGAATTTACAATCCATTAGATACAAAAGAAATTTTATCAAAATCAAAATTAGAACTCAAGAATTATAATTTTGATAAACGTGCAAAAACTTTTGTTTCAGTCGGCACCGTTTTTCCTCAAAAAGGATTTGACCGGTTATTAAAAGCTCATAAAAGACTTCTTTATGAAGGTTTAAATCATAAAATTCTCATTCTTGGCGATGGTTACGATTTTGAAAATCTAAAAAACTTAAAAAAAGAATTGGGAGTTGCGGGAACGGTGACGTTGCTGGGTTTTACTGATAATCCTTATCCCTACTTTAAAAAAGCTGATTTCTATATTTTGAGTTCAAGATATGAAGGATTTCCCACTGTTTTATTTGAAGCCATCACTTTGAAGAAGAAGATTATCGCAACCGATGTTTCCGGGGTTCGCGAAATGCTGGAAGAGGGAAAACTGGGACTTATTGTCGATAATTCGGAAAACGGAATTTATGAAGGAATGAAAAAAGCTTTACAAAACGACCCTATCTTTGACACCTACACTGAAAGCCTGATAAATTATAATATGCCATTTGACCTGGAAAACTCTGTAAAAATAATCACTGAGATAATTGATACTATTTAATGAAAAAAACAATTCTTCTTTTAGCGCTAGTGACAATACTCTACCTCCTAGGTTTCTTTTTAGCCTTTTCGTATCTTTTTGAAGCACTTACTCCAGGTAAACTTTTAGATTTAAGCCGAAATATTGTCGAATACAGCGTCATGTTTGTGTCACTGATTATATTTTGCAGTGTTCTTCTAAAAAATAAGTTTACTTCGGTCATCGCCTATATTTTAATTTTTTTAGCTACGCTCAATTTTGGATTATCAATTGGCGCTGCCCTAATTTATAAGTCAGATGTAAATATCGGTATGATTCTGAGTATCATGGATACGAACATTAATGAGGCTGTAAGTATGTCAACCATGTTTATTCTTCCATCCGTTATAGGATTAATTATGTTGGCGCTTTCCATACATTGTGCGATCACCATTAAAAATACCATTCGTCTTAACTGGAAAACAGCAGTAATTTCATCTTTGTGGATTTTAATGCCTTTCATTTTCTTTATGAAACATAAGTATATCAGTAACAAAGGCGGGGGAAAAATGATAAAAAATGTTTTTTATTTATCAAATTATATTGATCAGTCTTTACAGATTAGAAAGGAATCAGAGGAAATCTCAGCAGTTCAACCATCGTTTGATGTTCAGAAAATTGACGAAGGCGTTCAAAATATTATTTTGATTATTGGGGAGTCCGCTAGAAAACAAAATTTTTCCCTTTACGGATATCATAAAAAAACTACTCCTTATGAGGATGCCGAGAAAAAGAATATGCTATTATTTGAAAACGCCGTTTCGCCTGCGGGAATAACAAATCTAAGTGTACCATTGGTTTTGTCAACGGTTGAGCCCAGTGAATTTCAAGCTCATTTTAATAAAATTTCAGATAATATCATAAACCTCTCAAATCATGTAGGTTACAAAACATCTTGGATCAGTATGCAGGGAGCTGCCCGCGGAATAACTAGTATTGCCAATATGGCCGCCTATAAAAAATGGTTAAATGGCTATGATGAGGTTTCAATTTCACATTTTAAAGAGATTTATAATCCCAAAACTAAGAATTTGGTCGTCATTCATTTAAATGGAAGTCATCCAAATCCTTGCGACAGAATTCCGCCGGAGGAAAAATCAGATAAACTAAACTGTTATGATCAATCGATTCAGTATACCGATAAACTCCTCGGACAAGTTTTTAAATTTTCAAAAAAGAATAATACCGTTGTTATTTATTTCTCGGATCACGGAGTTAAAATAAAGGGAAATAAATTTCTTCACACTGACTCAAAAGAATCAACGCAAGTTCCTTTTTTCATATGGTATTCAGATGACATTGCAGACAAATACAGAGAAATAGGAACTGTGAACCAAGTAACACAGACCACTAAAATTTTCCCTTTAATCTCAAGATTTATGGGTTTAAAAGAACCGGAGAAATACAAGGACGAAAGATTAAAATATTTAAAATTAGATTTAAGCGTCATTCCGTATTCTGAATTAAAAGAATAAATCTTATCTTTAATCCGCTAGCTTTGTCCTAATGCATAATAAAACTCCCCTTCAAAAAGATTTCTATCGCGAAAGCGGGCAATGGCTTTCCACTTTTCAAATGTGGAAAAAATGCTTCAGTCCCAATCTGCATTTCATCTATCTTTTAAGAACAGCGCAAAAACATCCTAAAAGCTCCTTCTCAGGAAAAATCTGGCGTTTGATTTTACGACATTATCAAATAAAATATGGTTTTCAGATCTACCCGGAAACTCAGATTGGGGAAGGTTTATATCTCGGACATTGGGGAGCGCTGGTTATTAATCCAAAAGCAAAAATCGGAAAAAACTGTAATATCGCCCAGGGTGTGACGATCGCACAAGCCAATCGCGGTAAAAACGAAGGCGTGCCGGAAATTGGCGATGAGGTTTGGATTGGCCCCAACGCTGTTATCGTTGGGAAAATAATCATTGGAAACAATGTTTTGATCGCGCCAAATGCCTACGTCAATTTTGATGTGCCTTCACATTCCGTTGTTGTCGGAAATCCCGGCAATATTGTCCCCAACACGCAAGCTACAGAAGGTTACATCAATCATAAAATCTAAAATTCTTACTATTAAATTTTGTTAATTTCTCTTTTTTTTATTTTCTAAACAATACTTTTGCATCGTTATAAATCTGAAAACTAATTAAACGATTCCGTTTAATATTAACTTTTGACTATTATACACATGAAAAAATCGTACGAAGCTATTTTTGAAAACAACAAGAAATGGGTAGAATCTAAACTGGCTCAGGATAAAGAGTTTTTTAAGACTTTATCTTCTACACAGACGCCGGAATTTCTTTACATCGGTTGTTCAGATAGTCGCGTTTCTGCAGAGGAAATGATGGGTATGAAACCTGGTGAGCTCTTTGTTCATCGTAATATTGCTAATGTAGTCAACAGTTTAGATATGAGTTCAACAGCAGTAATTCAGTACGCTGTGGAACATTTGAAAGTGAAACATATTATCGTTTGTGGACATTACGGCTGTGGCGGAGTAAAAGCCGCACTTACCCCGCAGGATCTCGGATTACTGAATCCTTGGCTGCGAAATATTCGGGACGTTTACCGCTTGCATCAGACAGAATTAGATGCTATTGAAGATGAACAAAAACGTTACGATCGAGTTGTAGAACTTAATGTGCAGGAACAATGCATCAACGTTATTAAAATGGCAGTGGTGCAGGAACAGTACTTAATCGATGAATATCCTATTGTTCATGGGTGGGTTTTCGATTTAAGAACGGGTAACATTATCGATTTAGAAATTGATTTTGAGAAAATCTTGAAAGACATTCAAAAAATATATAACCTTACCAATTCTGATTGGGTGATGAGCAGATTAAATAATAAAAACCTCATCTAACTTGTAGCAGTTTCTATATGAAATTTTGGAGTATTCTTACATTAACGGTCTTTTTGAATTTTATGGCTTTACCCAGTATGGCCACTATTTTCGATTGGGATTTTTCGACGACTAATGTAGTACTCTCTGAAGAAGAAACCCAGCACGCTCCTTTAGTCATCAACGAAAAAACCGTTCCCAAAACGTTGAACGTTCATGATTTTATCAAATTCTTTGAAACCGATTTACTCGTTAAATCTTTCATTCCAGCAGATGATTCTATTCATCTGTCGCCTTTTCTCAGTATTTTTTCTCCACCTCCGAATGCTTAATTTTTTATCGTAAAAAAGTAGAAACACTCATTTCATCAAGATTTTGAGCAGATTCTATTTTGATTTTAAATTAAAACAATCTTGTGTTTTGATCACACTTTCCGGTGTTCTGATCACAACACCCAAATACTTTTTCAAAAAAATGAAAAAAGCAATATTAGCATTCGGAGGAATTAAAGAAAATTTCCCTTCAGGACTCGTGGTCTTTTTAGTTGCGCTTCCACTTTGTTTAGGAATCGCTCTGGCTTCGGGCGCACCACCACTTTCCGGGATTATCGCCGGTATCATTGGTGGTTTGGTAATAGGATTCTTAAGTAATTCTAACATCTCAGTTTCTGGTCCTGCAGCGGGCTTAAGCGCTATTGTTCTTACAGCAATTACCGATTTAGGAGCATTTGAACTTTTTCTGTGTGCCGGAATTATTGCCGGAGCACTACAACTGATCTTAGGATTTATTCGAGCCGGCAGTATTTCAAATTACTTTCCCAACAATGTTATTGAAGGAATGTTGGCGGGGATCGGAATCATTATAATTTTAACACAGATACCGCACGCTTTAGGTTTCGATAAAGATTTCGAGGGAAATGAAAGTCTTTTCGTAAACGGTTTTAATCCCACCTATTTTACAGAATTACTTTCCGGCATTAACCCCGGCGCGATCATCATCACCACTGTTTCGATAGGAATTCTTTTGGCGTGGGATCGTTTTCCTGCCTTAAAAAAGCTGAAAATGATTCCCGGAGCTTTAGTTGCTGTGGTGGTCGGCATTTTACTTAATTTTATTTTTAAGATCTCCGGGAGCTCTTTAGCCATCGGCGCGGACCATTTGGTTTCACTACCCGTACCACAAAACGTGGATGATTTTAAAAACATGATTGTCTTTCCGAATGTACAGGGATTTCTTGATCCCAAAGTTTGGATAGTCGGAGCCACAATCGCTATCGTAGCGTCGATCGAAACACTTTTATGCATTGAAGCATCAGATAGATTAGATACGCACAGAAGAACAACAGACACAAATCTTGAGCTTAAAGCGCAGGGAATCGGAAATCTTATCAGCGCTGCAATTGGTGGGCTTCCCATGACTTCTGTCGTAGTAAGAAGTTCTGCAAATGCCGCGGCCGGTGCAACAACAAAAGTTTCGGCCATGATTCATGGTGCACTTTTATTAATCTGCGTTCTTTCAATTCCTTTTATTTTGAATTTAATTCCGTTGGCAACTTTGGCTGCAGTTTTAATTCTAGTCGGTTATAAACTCGCGAAACCTGCCACCATTATGCATTTTTGGAAAAAAGGAAAATATCAGTTCATCCCGTTTATTGCGACGGTTTTGGCCGTAGTATTCCTTGATTTATTAAAAGGAGTGGGGATCGGTTTACTCATTTCTGTTTTCTACATTTTACAGGGAAATATGAAGAGAGCTTACTATTTAAGTCGCGAAGAATTGAACGATGCTGATGACATTCAAATAAAATTAGCTGAAGAAGTTTCGTTTTTAAATAAGGCAGCCATTAAGAAAACATTAAAAAACATCAAACCAAATTCGGTGGTAACCATCGATGCCAAAGGCACTTCTTATATCGCCGATGATATTTTAGAAATGATACAGGATTTTGCAAACATAAGAGCAAAAGAGGAAGAGATTGACGTTCGGCTGGTGGGTTTTCGAACATCGTACACGCCGCTTGAACATGCCGTTAAAGACTCTCACGTTCTGATCGCCCATAGAAGAGCGATGTAATCATGCAGTTAATCAATAAAAATAAAAGAAATTCATATTATATGAAAGCACATACTTTAGAGACACAATCAACCATTTCACCAGATAAAGCCTTACAATTTTTAAAAGAGGGAAACCAGCGTTTTGTTAATAACCTGAAAATGAACAGAAACCTGCTGGAGCAAGTAAATGATACCAGAGAAGGCCAGTTTCCTTTCGCAGTAATATTAAGTTGTATTGACAGCAGAACCTCTTCCGAATTAATATTTGATCAGGGTTTGGGTGATATTTTCAGCGTTAGAATCGCCGGAAATTTCAGCAACGAAGATATTTTAGGTTCTATAGAATATGCCTGTAAAATTGCAGGTTCAAAATTGGTTTTAGTGCTCGGACATTCTAAATGTGGCGCCTTGAAAGGTGCTTTAGATGCCGAAAAGATCGGACCTTTGGGTATAGACTATCTCACAAAACTGGTGAATAATTTTGATTCCAGTATTCAGGAGATCATCAAAGAAGGCGAAAAAAAATGCTCTACCAATGATGATTTGCTTAACAGGTTAACCTTTAAAAATATCGACAATACGATTAGCAACATCCGGAAAAAAAGCTCCACGCTGAAAAAGATGGAAGAGGATGAAGAAATTATCATCGCCGGCGCTCATTACGACGTCGATACAGGCGAAGTAACCTGGAATTAGAATATAGTAGAAAAGGCGAATTATCTTCGCCTTTTTTTTATTATTATTTCCCGTTAAACGTCGTCATTGCATTTTGAATTCCAGCAAAAACAAATGACAGACAAGCCTTAGCAGACTTCTCGATTCTTTCGGCAAGTTTTTCTTGTTCTTCCACCGTCCATTTTCCCAAAACGTAATCAATCTGTTTCCCTTCGCTGAATTCTGCAGAAATGCCAAATCTCAACCTTGGGTAATTTTGGGTTTGAAGTTGCTCCTGAATACTTTTGAGGCCGTTGTGTCCGGCGTCAGAACCTTTCATTTTCATTCGTAAAGTTCCGAAGGGTAGAGACAGATCATCGGTTACGATCATTAAATTTTCTAAAGGGATATTTTCTTTCTGAAGCCAGAACTTTACGGCATTACCGGAAAGATTCATATAGGTATCTGGTTTCAGAATAAACACTTTTCTGCCTTTATATTTACCTTCGGCGAGCAATCCGAAGTTAGATGATTTAAAGGAAGCTTCAATAGTTTCCGCGATTTTCTCCGCAACTTTAAACCCGACATTATGCCGGGTTTCAGTATATTCTTCGCCTTTATTTCCGAGCCCTACGATTAGGTATTTCATAAATAAATTTTATTGGTATTCGTATGTTATAGTTCCCTGGGTAGACGTTGCACTTTTCGGATAGCCATCCTTGTCGTACTCGTATACATAAGTAACATCTTGCGATGTTCCTCCCGCCGTAGTTGAAGCGGTTCTATAGTTGTTCACCGAAAGTCCCTGAATTGAATTTGTTCCACTTAACAAATGTGCTGCCGCAATATTTAACTCCCGTGGTAATGTCGCCAAAGGGTTTTTTGCGGCATCATAATTACTGAATTTCACGTCTAAAACAATGGGTGGAATGCCAACCGGCAGAGGTGAAATGGTTGTCATTGTCATTTTCCAGGAAGCGATATTATTTCCTTGAAACAAAATATCACTTACCTGTTTAAATAAGTCTACGTAAGTATCAGGATTCTCTGGATCTTTCTGCTGGATGGATGTTTCAATTTTTTTAAGTACTGTTCCGTTATAGGTAAAAGTGGTTTTGTTTTTAGAGATTTCTTCACCACCAGATTCCATTTTTCCTGCAGTATTAATCAACTTATTATTGTTATCATAGATTAAATCTGTAGTTGTCGTAATGATGTTTGAACCATCGGTCTCCGTCATCAACATTGTAGAGATCTTATCCTTATCGTACGTTAAATCAAGGTCTCTTTGATCTTCGTTTTCATTAATGCTCACGCTTTTCAACAACCCATTTTCGTAATTGTAAATAAAAGTAGACATATTCCCCTCCTTATCGGTGGCCGTCATTTTCTTTAACAGTTTGGAAACACCAGTTGTTCCGCCGCCTGTTTCTGGGTTTTGGTTCACACCGAAAAGCAAATCGCCATTTTCGTCACGGCCTGGTTCACAAGAGAACAGAATAACCAAACTGAAAACAAAACTTAGAAAACTTATAATTTTTTTCATTATTTAAAAACGTTTTAGCAAAAGTACATTTTTTTTAGAAAATTAAGCGTTCATGCTATTTCGCTAAAATCCGCTCCAAAACAGCATTCACCTCATCTACATTTTGCACATTCTCTTTACGCATCATTAACTGTGTTCCTTCTTTATTTGATTTCTCTTTTAAAGTCGCATCTTTCGGATTTTTAGATAAGTAAGAAATGATATTCCTGAACTTTTCACTTTGATAAAATTTGTCCTGCGGATTTGGTGGGAAATAACCGAGGAAAATTCCGTTCTTCACCACAATTTTATCAAACCCAATGTCAGCCGCAATCCACTTTAATTCAACAGATTTCAAAAGATTAATCGCTTCAGAAGGCAGTGCTCCAAAACGGTCTACCAATTCACTTTCTAATTTCTGCAGATCTTCTTTATTTTCGATCTCTGCTAATTTCTGATAGAGAGACAAACGCTCTTCAATACTTTGAACGTAAGAATCTGGTAACATCAATTCTAAATCGGTATCGATATTGACTTCCTTCGTTGATTTAAAGAGTTTCTTACGGTCTTCTTCATTGTCAAATAAATCTTCGAATTCTGCATCATTCTGCAATTCTTCCAAAGCTTCCTGCATAATTTTCTGATAGGTGTCAAAGCCCATTTCATTAATGAAACCACTTTGCTCTCCACCCAACAGATCTCCTGCACCACGAATCTCCAGATCTTTCATGGCAATCTGGAAACCACTTCCCAAGTCAGAAAACTGCTCAATGGCTTCCAATCTCTTACGTGCATCCGGCGTCACCATATCAAAGGGCGGCGTGATCAAATAACAAAAAGCCTTACGGTTGCTGCGACCCACACGACCACGCATCTGGTGAATGTCTGCCATGCCGAAACGCTGGGCATCATTGATAAAAATGGTATTTGCATTCGGAACATCTACTCCACTTTCAATAATCGTAGTAGAGACTAAAACATCATATTTCCCCTCCATGAAATCAAGAACGTTTCGTTCGAGTTGTTTACCCTCCATTTGCCCGTGACCTGTAATCACTTTAGCATCAGGAACTAAGCGTTGAATTAAACCGGCAATATCTTTCAGATTTTCAATTCTGTTATTAATGAAATAAACCTGACCGTCCCGTTGAATTTCGTATGAAATCGCATCCCGAATTACTTCTTCATTAAAGCCAACAATAGACGTTTCTACCGGCTGTCTGTTTGGCGGTGGTGTTTTGATGACGGATAAATCCCGCGCTGCCATTAGGGAAAACTGCAAAGTTCTAGGAATCGGTGTAGCAGTCAAGGTTAACGTATCAACGTTACTTTTCATTGTTTTCAGTTTATCTTTTACTGATACGCCGAACTTATGCTCTTCATCAATAATTAATAAACCTAAGTCTTTAAATTTCACCGAACTGCCAACCAACTGGTGCGTTCCGATGACAATATCAATTTTTCCAGATTTTAACCCTTCTAAAGTTTCTGCTTTCTGTTTGGCAGACCGAAATCTGTTCATGTAAGAAATTGTCACCGGAAAATCCTTCAACCTTTCCGTGAAACTTCGGTAATGCTGAAAAGCCAAAATCGTGGTCGGCACTAAAATCGCCACCTGTTTTCCATCGGTTGCGGCTTTAAAAGCAGCACGAATTGCAATCTCCGTTTTCCCGAAACCTACATCACCACAAATCAGACGATCCATGACGGTATCGTTTTCCATGTCTGTTTTTACATCAACCGTTGCTCTTTCCTGATCAGGTGTATCTTCGTAAATAAAGCTGGCTTCCAGTTCATTTTGAAGATAAGAATCCGGCGTAAAGGCAAAACCTTTTGCTGTTTTCCGTTCTGCATACAGACGGATGAGATCAAAAGCAATGAGTTTTACTTTGGCTTTTGTTTTTTGCTTTAATGATTTCCAGGCGGGTGAACCGAGTTTCGACAGCACGATTTCTTTACCGTCGGGTCCGTTGTATTTTGAGATTTTATTTAAGGAATGAATGCTGACATAAAGCAAATCCCCATTTTTATACACGAGTTTAAAACATTCCTGAATTTTACCGTTGTTATTCACTTTCACCAACCCCATGAATTTTCCGATGCCGTGATCAATGTGTGCAATATAATCGCCCACTTTCATCTGCATTAAATCTTTCAGCGTGATCTGTTCCGACTTAGCAAAAGAATTTTTGGCTTTAAATCTTTGGTAACGGTCAAAAATCTGGTGATCGGTATAGACCGAAATTTTATGTTCAAAATCTACAAAGCCTTCGTGAAGTTCGGATCTGAAAGATTTAAAAGGAACATTTTTTTCTAAAGATTCAAAAATAGATTCCAGTCTTTCTTTCTGTTTTTCGGTCGAGAAGGAAATCCAGGTTTCAAAACCCTGATTTTGTTTTTCCTCCAGATCTTCCTGCAACATTTCAAACTTCTTGTGAAAGCTTGGTTGCGGCGACTGTTTCAATTCGATAACGGTTGCGTCGCTGCCCTTTACTTCCTGCAACGTAAAATCAATCCATCCAAATTTATTGATTTCCTTTATAAAATCCTCATCAGAAATAAAAAGCTCTTCCGGCGTTTGATGTCTGATTTCGGTCCCTAATTTCGCGAAATTCTCTTCTGCTTTTTCATAGAAATTTTTAATATAAGAAAGTCCCGAAAAAGCATTTTTCGTGATCACCACTAAATCTTTAGGTGCCAAATCAAATAACGAAACTTTCTTCCCGATTACCGAAAAATTCATGTTTGAAACGAGCTGGAATTCTTTAATTTTTTCTTTAGAAAGCTGGGTTTCAATATCAAATGTTTTTATGCTTTCTACTTCATTACCGAAAAAAGTAATTCGGTAAGGCTCTTCATTTGAGTAGGAGAAAACATCAACAATCCCTCCACGTACCGAGAATTCTCCGGGTTCTGAGACAAAATCGGTGTGATTAAAATTAAACTGATGCAGCAATTCCTCGGTGAAATTAAAATCAAGTTGATCTCCTGTTTTTATGGTATGTGAAATGGCTTGAAAATCGTCTTTCTTCATCACCTTTTCTGCCAGTGACGAAAAAGGCGCAACCATTACCCGTGGTTTTTTATCGTTGTGAATGCGGTTCAGAACTTCAGTTCTCAAGACCAGGTTTGCATTTTGTGTCTTTTCAATTTGATAAGGCTCCAAATGGGTGGGTGGAAAATAGAGCACATTTTCTTTGCCTAACAAATCTTCCAGTTCATCGGTAACGTACAACGCATCTTCTTTATCATCGGTCAGGAAAAGGAGCGATTTCTTTTTAATAAGAAACAGTTCCGCCGCAAACACGGCAGGCGAAGAACCTGCAGAAGACTTTACCGCAAGATGTTTGTTCTCGTCTAAATGGGTGAATAATTCTTTCCCAAATCCCAACTGAAGAAGTTGAGGAAGAAAAGTATCGCTAATATTTTTTAACTGCATATAAATTCTGACGGTCTGTCTATTAATAAGGTCGTATACAAACGGAAAAAGCGATTTCGGGATGATTCCGAAATCGTGTGAAAGTGCAAATTTAAGAATTATTTGCGACTCTACTTTTCCACCCAATATTCCGCTTATTTTAATCTATTGTTTTAAAATTTCTTAAAAAGTAATAATAAAAGCCAAATTAAATAGGATGTGCGTTCCTCGGCATAAAGTTTGAAAAAGACTAAAACCTAAACTTAAAAATAAAAATTTATGAAATCAACGACTTTAAAAAAGACTACGCTAAGAAATGCCCTTAAATTTTTCGGACTTTTTGTTCTGGTATTTTCTCTATTTGCAGTTTCATCTTGTAGAAGTGATGATGATCCTGTAGACAACGACTTTTTTGCCGGAACTTACAATGGAAGTATTTCCTACAATGATGGTTCATCAACCATTTCCAAAGATAATGGAAGTGTGTTTGTAACTAAAATTGCAAGCGGAACAAAATACAACTTCCGATTTTCTGATGGAATTCCAGATCTAAATGGTGTTGAATTTAAAAAAGAAGGCGACAATATTTTGGTAATGGTAGGCGGAACGGCTACTTCTTATATCAGAATTGATAACAACGAATTGAAAATTCTGTACTTTGCAGATGGTAAAACATGGACTGCAAACTGTACCAGATAAATTTTTCATGTCTAAATAAAAAAGCTGCTTCATTATTTGAAGCAGCTTTTTTTTACTAAAAGGATCGTAAAAACTGGTGTTAAAGTTTGGTTAAAATGAACCCTCAAGAATTTACAATAACTCTATTTGTTTAATTTTACGGCGTTGAATAACAACACGCTACTATTAAAATTGTAATAAGATGAAAAAATTATTATCAGCACTATCTTTGGTTTTAGGCCTTGGACTTGCAACTGCACAACAGATTACTCCACAAAAATCCACAAATGCGGTTCCAGCCAAATCAGTACAGATGCAACCGGCGAAGAAAACAGGTGAGGCAAAAACTTTATCAGTGGCAAAATCACCGGCTTCAAATTCTGCAGTGAAATTGAAAAAAGACGGAACGCCTGATAAAAGGTACAAAGCAAATCAAAAATTAAAAAAAGACGGCACCCCAGACAAACGATATAAAGAAAACAAATAAATTTCTGTCGCAATTCAATAACCTTTCAGTACGTTCGAAAGGTTTTTTTATTATCTTTAAAAATTATGATGAAAAAATTACTGGTTCTTACGACTTGCCTGTTCCTCCTCTTTTTTATGAGTTGTACATCTGAAAACCGAGATAATGCGCGCGCTTATGTCGAAGGTACAATCACCGGAAATGAAATTGACTTTAGCGAAGTTAAAGTCGTCATCAGAAGCGATTCGAAAAACGTGGCCGAAACCATTCCGGATATAAATGGACAATTCAAATTATCCGGTCCTCTTTTATCGGATTCTTTTTCCCTTGTGCTTTCGAAGAAAATAAAAACTTTTTCTGCGTCAAAAGAAGGATGTTCACTTTCCACTGATTCATTGGAGATAACGATTCCGATTGGCACGACCTACATTACTTTTAACGAGATTAATTTGGAATGATGAGAATTTTAGTCCTCCCATTTATTGTTTTTTCAACTGTATTTTTCGCGCAAAAAAAGAAAAATAAACTTGACGTGGTTTCTAATATCGAAACAAGAGTTATCGTGATGAAACCTCTTGGAAATAATTATTTGGCAAAATTAGTGTCACCTTTCTACGGTTTCGGATTTGGTGGAAATTTAATGACTCCGCTGAATTTTGGGGTTGGAGTAGATTACAATGTTCTCTTTTCTAATGTGAAATACGGTGAACAGAGTTTGTATGGTAATATTGGTTCGCCCACCATTACGAACATCGATTTATACTTCACTCATCGGCATGTGGTTTCGGAAGATTTTTCGATTGAAGAAATGGCTGGTTTCAGTTATTACCGTCAAACCAATTTATTGATCGATGCGAAAAATAAAAAGATAAAAGACAACGCAACCGGTTTCAATTTGGGAGGAAAAGCCCTGTACACTTTAGACCGCGAAGGTTACCAGCAGGTTTTCGTCTCTGGAAAAGTGAATTTCTATTTTAATAATGTGTACAACGAAAACCCAGAAATTAAAAAGTTTTATAACCGCTCTACTTTTCTCAGTTTAAATTTAGGTTACCGCTATAATTTTTAAAAAATCTAAAAAGGTTCTTTTTCGTTAACCTCTTGTTTCTTCATTTATAAAATGATTTAAATTTGCATATGCTAAATTTCATAAAGAAAAATATCGCCTTGCTTTGGGCAAAAAAGCATGTTAAAGGAACCCAATCCTTTAAACAAAATGCAGTAAAAGACCAGGAGCAACTTTTACTTTCACTTTTAAAAACTGCAGAAAAAACTTTATTTGGACGCACTTATCAGTTTGAAGAACTCAAAACAATAGAGGATTTTCAAACAAAAGTACCCGTTTCAGATTACGAAGATTTAAAGCCCTATATCGAAAAGATAAAAAAAGGTCAGCGGGATATTCTCTGGACCGACACTCCGGAATATTTTGCAAAGACTTCCGGTACGACTTCCGGCTCAAAATATATTCCCATTTCTAAGGAAGGAATGCCTTACCAAATTGCCGCCGCTCAAAGCGCACTCTTTCATTATATCACGCAAAAAAACAATGCTGATTTTGTAAATGGTAAAATGATTTTTTTACAGGGAAGTCCGGAACTGGAAGATCTGTATGGTATCAAAACAGGACGACTCTCTGGAATTGTGGCGCATCACATTCCGTCTTATTTACAGAAAAACCGCCTGCCGAGTTTAGAAACCAACCTCATCGAAGACTGGGAAACGAAAGTAGATGCCATTGTAAAGGAAACTGAAAAAGAAAACATGACACTGATCTCCGGAATCCCACCGTGGTTGATTATGTATTTTGAGAAGTTAATTGAAAGAAATGGTAAAAAAATCACCGAACTTTTTCCCAATCTTCAGCTGATTATTACGGGAGGCGTCAACTTCGAACCGTATCGCGAAAAGATGAATGAACTACTGGGAAAACCGGTTGATACCTTGCAAACCTTTCCGGCGAGTGAAGGTTTTTTCGCCTTTCAAGACGATTTTGAAAAAGACGGTTTATTGCTCTTGACCAATCACGGAATCTTTTATGAATTTATTCCGCTTGAAGAATATGGAAAACCAAATCCCCGAAGATTAACGTTAAAAAATATTGAACTTCATAGAGATTACGCTTTAATATTGACTACAAACTCTGGATTGTGGGCTTATTCCATTGGTGACGTGGTGCGTTTTATTTCCAAAAACCCTTATAGAATTTTAGTTTCAGGCAGAACAAAACATTTTACTTCGGCTTTTGGGGAACATGTCATTGCTTTTGAAGTGGAGGAAGCACTAAAAGCAACAGTAGAAAAATATCCCGCGCAGATCACAGAATTTCATTTGGCACCACAAGTAAATCCTGCAGAAGGATTGCCGTATCATGAATGGTTTATCGAGTTTGAAAAAGAGCCCGAAAGTTTAGAAGATTTTAGAAATAATCTGGATGAAGAAATGCGGAAAAGAAATTCCTATTATGATGACCTCATCTCCGGGAAAATTTTGCAGCCTTTGATTATCACCAGTTTAAATAAAAATGCATTTCAGGATTATGCAAAATCCCAAGGAAAATTGGGCGGACAAAATAAAATCCCAAGATTAGCGAACGATCGGAAGATAGGTGATTTCTTAATTAATTTTAAAAAGTAATTTTAATTCGAAACCACTTTCAATCCAACCACCGAAGCGATCAGAGTAAACACAAAAAACATCCGCCAGAATGTTGCAGGTTCATTAAATATAAAAATTCCCATAAAAACAGCGCCAACAGCACCAATTCCCGTCCACACTGCATAAGCGGTCCCAATCGGAATTGGACTTGTCCCGACAGATATTGCTTTGTACAACAAAAACATACTTAGAAATAAGGAAATCACGAATCCTGCCCACCAGAAATAACTTTCTCTGCCCGTGGTTTCCTGTGCTTTTCCAAGACAAGTTGCGAAACCGGTTTCAAATAAACCGCCAATAATAAGTAAAATCCAATTCATTTTTCAAAGATAATTTTTTTCTGACTTCAAAACCTCATCGAGATAAAAAGTAAGAGCTTAAAATTTATTAATGATGAATCAAGATCATTAATGTAATAGTAATACAATTCAACATCAAAAACCTCTACCAAAATCTCAAAGAAAACTCCAAAAATAAACTGATAAATTCTTGCAAAAAAAATAAGAATTCCAACAAAATTCATGGATGATTTTTCCTTGCGAAAATTTACTTTTGCAGAATGATTTCTCTGCAACCCATTCAAACCCTAAAAATACCCGAATTTCGAAACCTTATGACCGGCCGGTTTTTTCTGGTTTTATCCTTTCGAATGTTGGCTACCTTAATGGGTTGGTGGATTTATCAGTTAACCAAAGATCCTTTTGCCATCGGTTTAATTGGTTTATCAGAAGTCATTCCCGCCGTCTCCACGGCATTATATGCGGGTCATGTGATCGATAATTCTGAAAAGAAAAGACTTTTGCTCATTTGTAATTATGCTTACGTATTTCTGATCGGCCTGCTCGCAATACCGGCATTTTTTGGTCATCAGCTACTGCACTTCAGCAATCTTCAGATTTCCTATTTTATTTACGCCGTCATTTTCTTCACCGGATTTTGTCGGGCTTTTATAGGTCCAATTATCCCTTCCATGATTCCAAAAATTGTATCCCGGGATCAACTTCCCAATGCCATCACTTTAAATCAGGCGACATTTCTTACCGCTTCGGTTTCCGGTCACGCGTTGGGAGGATTTCTGATTCACTGGATTGATATTTCCGGAACCATTCTGGTGATTGTAGGATTAATGATTTTTTCCTCTATCTTTTTCTGGTTTCTGAATAAACACCCGTCGGAAAACACCGATAAGACAATTGGAGTGGTACAAAGCATGCGCGAAGGGCTCGCCTATATTTACAAAACGAAAGAAATATTAGGTGCACTCTGTCTCGATATGTTCGCCGTACTTTTTGGTGGCGCCGTTGCCATGATCCCCGTTTTCGCAACCGACATTTTAAAAGTTGGCTCAGAAGGATTCGGTCTGCTAAATGCCGCGTCAGATATTGGTTCTATGTGTATTATAGCATTTCTCGCCTTTGTCCCTTTAAAGAAAAATCAAGGAAAAATTCTTTTACTTGCCGTTGCTGGATTTGGGTTGTGCATCATCGGTTTCGGCCTCTCAGAACTTTATTGGTTTTCCTTTTTCCTCTTGGTCGCAAGTGGAATGCTGGATGGAATTTCAGTTGTTATTCGCGGCACCATCGTTCAGTTGAAAACACCCGATCATATTCGGGGCAGAGTCTTGAGTGTGAATTCAATCTTCATTATGTCCAGCAACGAAATGGGACAGTTTGAAAGTGGTGTTGCAGCCAAACTTTTAGGCGTCGTGAGATCGGTAGTATTTGGTGGTACTATGACCGTTTTGATTGCACTCTTAGTCGGAAGTACCGTTCCAAAACTTCGCAAAATGAACTATTAATTTTTTAGGAGCATCACAATTTCAGCTTCTTTCAAATACCGTCCGGCTTTCCATTACAATCTTTTTTGCCCTACCTTTGTCCCACGCAAAAAAAAGGATTTTCATTACAATCCGGGCTATAAGGAAAACCGGGCATTAAGTCGACTTACCAACAGACAAAACACCTGAAAACCAAAAACTTAACCCAAAAACCACGCTAAATGTTGGTTAAATATTTAGAACAAAAACTTAAAAAAACTATCTTTGTGACATGACACAAAAGGACACTTTATCATCTCTTATACACGGTAATTTCGCCAAGGAGCTTTCAATCTCCGACGGCAAAATGCCACCCAATGCAGTAGAATTCGAAAAACTCGTCATCGGAACTTTTCTTATCGATAAAAAAGGACTCGATTATTCCATTGATCTTTTAACAGCAGACGTTTTTTACGATCCCAGACATCAGGAGATTTTCCGAGCTATAGTTCGTTTGTTTGAAGGAAACCATCCGGTTGATTTAATGACCGTAATTCAGGAATTAAAAAAAACAGATAAACTTGCTTTGGCAGGTGGCGATCATTATATCATTGATTTAACGATGGGTGTTTCGTCCAGTGCACACATAGAATATCACGTTCGTGTCATCTTGGAAAAATTTATTCTAAGAAGTTTAATTAATGTTTCTGCCAACGTAATCGACAGTTCTTACAAAGAATCGACAGATGTATTCGAATTGCTGGATAAATCTGAACAGGCATTTTTCGAAATCACAAACGGAACCATTAAAAAAGGTTTTGATACGGCAAATACTTTGGTAAAACAAGCCATCGACACCATTAAAGCTTTAAAAGATAAAGAAGGAATCTCCGGGATTCCTTCTGGATTTAGAGATATCGACAAAGAAACTGGAGGCTGGCAGAATTCAGATCTAATTATCATAGCGGCGCGTCCGGCGATGGGTAAAACGGCCTTTCTACTTTCTATGGCGAGAAATATTGCGGTAGAACATAATATTCCCATGGCATTATTCTCCCTGGAGATGGCCTCTGTACAGTTAATTACAAGAATGATTGCCTCAGAAACAGGAATTTCTTCCGAGAAACTGAGAAAAGGACAAATGACCGATGAAGAGTGGCAACGATTGTTCTCCAATGTTTCTGCTTTAGAAAATGCGCCTTTATATATCGATGAAACACCTTCCCTTTCGGTCTTTGACTTCCGCGCAAAATGCCGACGTTTGGTGATGCAACATGGTGTAAAAATCATCATGGTCGATTATCTTCAGCTGATGACGGCAAACAATGGAAAAGGTGGCGCAGGAAACCGTGAGCAGGAAATTGCAATGATTTCCCGTTCTTTGAAAGCGATTGCAAAAGAATTAAACGTACCTGTAATTGCACTTTCTCAGCTATCCAGAAGTGTGGAAACCAGACCTGGAAAAAGACCGATGCTTTCTGATCTACGGGAATCCGGAGCGATTGAGCAGGATGCCGATATCGTTTCCTTTATTTTCCGCCCGGAATATTATAAAATTGCAACTTGGGACAACGATGAAGATGGTGGTGAATCGTCAACCGAAAATCAAGCGGAATTAATTATTGCGAAACACCGAAATGGTGCAACTGCCGATGTTAGAATGTCTTTCTATAAAAATATTGCGAAATTTGCCGACCTCGACTTGTTTGGAAATCAATATGGATCGGGTGCCGGATATCAGTCTTCTAATTTTGGACAACTTGATAATCCTAGTGGTTTTGATAAAATAAAAACAACCATTGATCCGGGAGCGGCTTTTGATCTGCCGAGCAAACAAAACCTCTCAGGCTCTTCTATGAATGACCTGGATGATGATGATGATTTTCAATTTTAGGAATGAGTCTTAAGATAGAAATTTATACTGATGGTGCCTGTAGTGGAAACCCCGGAAGAGGCGGTTACGGAATCGTCATGAAAGTTCCCGAAAAAAATTACGAAAAGCGCTATGCGCAAGGTTTCCGTCTCACCACCAACAACCGCATGGAATTATTGGCGGTAATTACCGCATTAGAGAAACTTAAATCAACCGAAAACGACATCCATATTTACACGGACAGCAAATATGTTTCAGACGCAATTAACCAAAAATGGATTTTCGGCTGGATCAAAAAAGGTTTTAAAAATGTGAAAAATCCGGATCTGTGGAAAAGAATGGTTCCTTTACTTAAAATGCATCAAACCACTTTTCATTGGGTAAAAGGCCACGCCGGACATATCGAAAATGAAATCTGTGATCAACTTGCTGTCAAAGCAGCGCAAACTGAACCCTTGCTCGTTGACGAGTTTTTTGAAAACCAACAAAACGGAGGCCTATTCTAACAGCACATTTCTTTGTGCTGAAATTTCTTTTCGTTCAACAGTCAATTTACAATCTTCAACCAAATTTGCTGTGAATGGATTTTTTAAACTGAGGATGTTTTAAAATCATCTTTAGAAATGAATCATTGACGTTAACGGTCAACATTCCTTAATTGCGCACAAAACTTCCGGCTCATTTATTTATCTTTGTTAGATGAATTACCTTGAAGCCCTGAACAAAAGATATTCGGTGAAGAAATTTGATGCTGAAAAAACGGTGTCACCAGATGCACTTTATCACATTCTCGAAGCAGCAAGACTTTCCGCAAGTTCGCTAGGTTTACAACCTTATAAGTTGATTATAGTTCAAAGTCCGGAAATGAAAGAAAAACTCATTCCGGCATTTTACAATCCATCGCAAATTTCAACCTGTTCTCATTTAATCGCCATCGTTTCTAAAAACAATATTGAACCTCAATATATTGGGAGTTACTTCAATTATATTTCAGAAACCCGCGAAATTTCTTTAGAAAGCTTAAATCCCTTTAAACAAAGCATCAGCAACCATATTGAGAGATTAACTGCAGATGAGATGATAAGTTGGGCCGACAAACAGTGCTATATCGTGCTGGGAAATTTGATGTTCGCCGCAGCCTTAGAAAACGTAGACACTTGTCCGATGGAAGGTTTTAAACAACAGGAAATTGATAAAATTTTAGACCTTGACACCACGAAAGAAAAAGTAGCTGTGACTTTAGCGATTGGTTATCGATCTGAAGAAGATGAATTCCAAAAATTGAAAAAAGTGAGGAAACCTAGTGAGAAAATGTTTAAATTTATTTAACCAAAATTTGAACTTACAATATAATACCTGAAATAAATTAATGATAAAAGCAGATGTACTCGTCATCGGATCAGGAATCTCCGGACTTTCTTATGCGATAAAGATTTCCGAAAAAATGCCTGAAGCCAAAATTATCATCGTCACCAAAGCAGATGAAGATGAAAGCAATACCAAATACGCTCAAGGCGGATTGGCAGTGGTGACAGACTTTGACAATGATGGTTTCCAAAAACATATTGATGATACCATGAGAGCCGGCGACGGGGAAAATAATCTGGACGTCGTAAAAATGGTCATCGAAGAAGGACCCGAACGTTTCCGTGAACTCGTGGAATGGGGAACAAATTTCGACCAGAAAGATGGGCATCTGATGCTGGGGCGGGAAGGTGGTCATACCGAAAACAGAATAGTGCATCATAAAGATATTACCGGAAAAGAAATTGAGCGCGCGTTATTGGAAACTGCCAACAAATCGCCGAACATCGAAATCATGGCACATCATTATGTCATCGATTTAATTACGCAACACCATGTTCCGGGGAAAGTTTTTGACCTGGAAAAAATAGACTGTTACGGCGCCTACATTTTGGATGAGAAAAACAAGAAAATAAAAAAGATCACCGCTAAAATAACTTTGGTTGCCACAGGTGGAGCCGGTCATGTTTATAAAAACACAACCAATCCACTTATTGCAACAGGTGACGGAATTGCCTTTGTTCACAGAGCGCGCGGCAAGATTTCGAACATGCAGTATTACCAGTTTCATCCTACTGCGCTGTATTCTAAATTAGATGGGATGTTGTTTTTAATATCCGAAGCCGTGCGTGGTGATGGTGCAAAACTCCGGACAAAAGATGGCGAAAGATTCATGCACAAATACGACGAGCGTGAAGAATTAGCCTCCAGAGATATTGTCGCAAGAGCGATTGACAATGAGTTGAAAATTTCGGGAGATGAATATGTAGGCCTAGATTGTCGCGATATGGACCATGAAAAATTTATGGAACATTTTCCGAATATTTATCAGAAATGTATGGATGAAGGAATCGATCCTTTTAAACAGCTTATTCCGGTGGTTCCGGCGTGTCATTATTTAATGGGCGGAATCGATGTTGACCGAGATGGCCAAAGCTCCATTAAAAATCTTTTTGCCGTGGGAGAATGTACAAACTCCGGATTGCACGGCGCGAACCGACTGGCTTCAAATTCTTTATTGGAAGGAATGGTTTTCGGGCACAACGCCGCAATGAAAACCGTTGAACTTCTCGGGATCAACGATTTCAACTTTGATGATCTGAAAGCAATTCCGGAATGGAATGAAGACGGAATGAAAATGATGGATGAAATGGTGATGGTTTCTTACCTGCGCAGACAGCTTCAGGAAATGATGAGCGATTTGGTAAGCATTGTGCGAAGTAACGACCGATTAGCTATTGCAAAGAAAAAACAGCACGAGATTTTTGACGCTGTAAATGAATTGTACAACTACTCTATCCTGTCTCCAAAACTTTCGGAATTAAGAAATCTTACAAATATTTCTTATTTAATTATCAAACATTCCTTACAGATGAAAGAGAATAAAGGTTCGTTTTTTAACAGAGATTTGGTCTGAGGGAAATAGTACCAGAAAAAATAGGTGAAAATTTCGAAACCATCAAGCACCCATAATTAACTCAATATAAACCTAAAGGTTTCTTAAAATATACAAAATGAAAAAACCAGCATACGTAACGAAAGACGCTTTAAAAACTTTCATTAAAAATGCTTTAGAAGAAGATATTCAGGATGGCGACCACTCTACCTTAGCCACCATCCCGAAGGACTTGGAACAAAAAGCCAAATTACTTGTAAAACAAGACTGTATTTTAGCCGGAGTCGAGCTTGCAGAAATTATATTTAAACAGTTTGATAAAAACTTGCAAGTAGAACGTTTGCTCAATGATGGCGACGCTGCGAAAGTAGGCGATATCGCTTTTTACGTAACCGGAAGTGCACGATCAATTCTTTCTACGGAACGTTTCGTACTGAACTGTATGCAGAGAATGAGTGGAATAGCGACCTTAACACATGATTGGGACTCCAGATTACTTGGTACAAAAACCAAACTTCTCGATACAAGAAAAACAACACCGAATTTCCGAATTTGTGAAAAATGGGCTGTTGCAATTGGAGGCGGAACGAATCACCGCTATGGATTGTACGATATGATTATGCTGAAAGACAACCACATTGATTACAACGGAAGCATCAGCAAAGCGGTAAAAATGGCGAAAAAATATATTGAAAAACTTAACAAACCTTTGAAAATAGAAGTTGAAACGAGAACTCTGGAAGAAGTGGAAGAAGCGCTGAAGGCCGGAGCAGACCGTATTATGCTTGACAATATGGATGTCGCAACCATGAAAGAAGCTGTAAAAATTATTGGTGGACAGTGCGAAACCGAAGCTTCGGGTGGAATTACACGAGACATGTTGAAAGAAATCGCCGCAACGGGAGTGGATTATATTTCTGCGGGAGCGCTTACTCATTCAGCGAAGAATATTGATTTGAGTTTAAAAGCGGTAAAATAATTTATCGAAATGGTAATTAAAAAAGGTACTTTAGAACAAATAGACAACACAAATTGAGATTAAAGGCATTAAATAATAATTTTAAACCATTGATTTTCAATCAATTATTCCACAAATTAACAAAACTTTAAAATTTAACAATTTGTTAACGAAAATACCGTTTAAATATAATAGTTTTGCACCAAACTTACTAAAAAGGTAAACTTAAATTAACTGATATGAATTTTAATCCACTTAAAAAGACCGCGCTCATTGCCGCTATTGCATTTGCAGGTTATGGTAACATCCACGCACAGGTTACTACCAGTAACATGTCGGGCGTTGTAACAACTACAGACGGCAAAAAAAGCACTGGGGCAACCATTAAGGCAACACACATGCCATCAGGAACGGTTTATTCGGCTACTGCAAATTCTGCAGGAGTTTTTAACTTATCCAACATGCGTGTTGGTGGACCTTACAAAGTAGAAGTTACCTATGGTAATGAACAACCAATGATATACGATGATGTGTACTTGGAACTCGGTCAACCATTTGCGCTGAATCCAGTATTCGGTGAGAAAACAGCAAATATTGCTGAGGTAGTAGTTACCGGAGTAAGCAGAAACGCTAACAAAACGGGAGCTGCAACAAACGTTGGTCAAAAACTAATTCAGGAACTTCCGCAATCTTCTAGAAGTATTACAGATTTTACGAGATTAACTCCACAAGCAAACGGCAATTCATTTGCAGGTCGTGATGCTCGTTATAACAACCTTCAAATTGATGGAGCGAATTTCAATAACGGTTTTGGTTTAAGCAACAGCCCACTTCCAGGGGGTAACTCGCAGCCAATTTCTTTAGATGCAATTCAGGAAATCTCTGTAAACATTGCCCCTTTTGATGTTACACAGTCTGGTTTTACAGGTGCTGGTATTAATGCGATTACCAAATCAGGTACTAATAAATTCCATGGTTCATTATACGGTTATTATAATGGTAAAGAATTGAACGGTTGGAAAATAAATGGTGAAGACATTCAAAAAGTGTCTGGTGCTAAAATGACCAATGGTCTTACTGTAGGTGGACCAATTATTCAAAATAAATTATTCTTCTTTGTTAGTGGTGAAAGAGAAACTGCTACTGGAGCAAATGCTTCTGGCGCGAATCTTTGGAAAGCTTCACAAGACGGAATTTCAGATCCTGCAAATAACATCTCAAGAGTTAAAGAATCTGACCTAATCGCTGTTCAAAATCACTTGATCAACAGATGGGGTTATAATCCAGGACGTTACCAAGGTTATGCTAATGAAGCAGAACAACAAGGTGACAAATTCCTAGCTCGTTTAGACTGGAACATCAGCGATAAACACAAGTTTGCGGTTCGTTATAATATGTTGAAAGGAACATCACAGCAACTTGCAAATGCTTCTTCCGGTCCAGCGCCAAGATCTTCTTGGAGTCGTGTGAGTGATAAAGCAATGACTTTTGAAAGTGGTAATTATGGATTTGAAAACACGGTAAGTTCTGTTACAGCTGAATTAAACTCAACTTTCAACTCGAGTCTTTCAAATAAATTATTATTTACCTACTCGAAAATTCAAGATAAAAGAACATCACCTTCAGAATCTCTTTTCCCTTTTGTTGATATCTGGGATGGTTCGCCAACTGGTGGAAACTACATCAGTTTCGGTACAGAATTATTCTCTTACCTGAATGATGTTGTGAATGATAACTTCTCATTTACCAATAACTTAACCTATACCACAGGAAAAAATAACTTCACTGCAGGTATCGCATACGAAGTTCAGAAATTTGGTAACTCTTATACCAGAATGGGAACAGGTTATTACCGTTATGCTTCAGTAGAAGATTTCTTGAAAACAGGAACATCCGCAGAGGTTGCACCAATTATGTTTGGTTTAACTTATCCATATGCTAATCAAGATACTTACTCTAGAGTTAACTTCGGTTTAGCATCTGCTTATTTACAGGACAGAATTACATTAAATGACAAATTCAACGTTACAATAGGTTTAAGAGCAGAACTTCCTAATTATTTAAATGATCTTACAGCAAATCCTTCAATTGATGCTTTAGATTTATTAGACAAAAACGGAAACCCAAGAAACTATGCTTCAGGTGAATGGCCAAAATCTAAAGTTTCTCTTTCTCCGCGTTTAGGATTTAACTATGACGTAATGGGAGACAGAAGTTTAACTTTACGTGGAGGCACAGGAATCTTTACAGGTCGTGTTCCTTTCGTATGGTTAACAAATATGCCAACCAATGCGGGAGTTTTACAAAACACTGTAGAGCCAGGTTCTTATGCTGAAGTTGCAGGATGGATCGGAAACGTAAGATTCCAGCCACAAGACATTTATTACTATGTAAATAATCCACCAGCAGGTGCAGGAAGTGTGTTCATCAACAATCCAAAAGCAGGTGCACCAGCATCATTCGCTTTAGTTGATAGAGATTTCAAAATGCCGTCAGTATGGAGATCAAGTTTCGGTGCTGACTACAAAATTCCAAACTCTGTATTCACATTAACAACAGACATTCTCTATACTAAAGACGTAAATTCTGTATTCCAATATGGAGCAAACAGAAAAGAATCTACAGCGAGAATGACTCGTCAAGATCGTGCTTATTACCCGAATGCTGCATCATACCAATACAACACTGCAATTGGAGCAAACAGCGCGGTAGTTTTAACGAACTCTGATACTAAAGGAACTGCTTTCTCTGCAACGTTTGGGGCAAATATGAGAACATGGAAAGGACTTTCTGGGTCTGTATTCTACACCTTCTCTGAAGCAAAAGAAATCTCTGCAAACGCAGGATCAAGTGCAAGTTCAGCATGGCAAGCATCACCAACAGTTGATTCACCAAATCAACAAGATTTGAGTATTTCAAACTTCTCAGTTCCACACAGAATTGTTGCAAATATTAGTTATAACATCAAGAATACGACAATTGGAGTTTACTATTCAGGTGCAAACCAAGGAAGATTCTCTTACTACTACTCTAATGATGTGAATGGTGATGGTATCGCGAATGACTTAATGTACATCCCTAATGTTGGAGAAGTAACTAAGTTTGCTGATATTAAAAGTGGTACAACTACTTTGTTTACTGCAGGACAACAAGATGCTGCTTTCAACCAGTTCATCGCTGATAATGGTTTAGAAAAATACAGAGGTCAAATTCTTCCACGTAACGAATTCTTGTTACCATGGTTAAACCGTGTTGATGTAAGAATTGCTCAGAATATCTTTACTGATATGGTTCAAAAAGGAGACAAAGTTGCAATTACTTTAGATATCTTAAACTTTGGTAACCTACTTAATTCAGAATGGGGAATTCAGGACAATACGGTAAGTTCTTATGGAGCAGCAGTATTAGGAAGATCAGGGAATCTATCTCCTGACCCAACTTTTACAATGTTACGTGATGGAGCTAATTTAGTTAAATCACCATACAGACCAGCAAGTTCAAGATTTACTACTTGGAGTGCAATGCTTGGATTTAAATATTCATTCTAACACTTTCAATGTGATATAAAAAGAAGCCTTACAATTAATTTTGTAAGGCTTCTTTATTGGCTTTAAACTGAACTTTAACAATTCACGGACTATACACGAATCACCGGGATTTTTTTTATCTTTGCTTTTAACAAAAAATACTATGGATACATTTAAAATTATTACTGAAGCACACAAAGGTTTTGCTTATCTGATTTTGCTTGCGGGCATCATTTTCATCGTTGCATTATTGGTTACCATGTTTGGGTATTCAGGAAAAATTTCTAAACTGTTGAGAAAATCAACTTTGTTTACCATGATTCTTTTCCACGTTCAATTAATCGTGGGAATTTTTATGTTGGTGTTTTCTCCCGGATTAAAAGGAGCATTGGAAACCGGAACTTTGATGAGCAACGCAGCCTCAAGATTCTCTTATGTGGAGCATCCAGTCTCCATGTTAATTGGAGTGGTATTAATGACCATCATTAATAAGTACATGAAAACCAATGAAACGCTTGCCATGAAGATCGTTATTATGGGCGTAATCGCTGTTGCATTATTTGCATATGCCTTCCCATGGATGAGAGTCTTTCCTTCACTTTTCGCATAAACATTTTTAATAACAGATATTCTTAATGAAAATAGCAGTAGTAGGCGCTACCGGAATGGTGGGACAAATCATGTTGAAGGTTTTGGAAGAAAGAAATTTCCCCATTACCGAACTGATTCCTGTCGCTTCGGAAAAGTCAATCGGTAAAAAAATTATATTTAAAGGCAACGAAATCGAAATTGTTTCGATGCAAGACGCGATAGACCGAAAGCCCGAAATTGCTATGTTCTCTGCAGGCGGAGCAACTTCTTTAGAATTCGCACCGAAATTTGCGGCAGTTGGAACTACGGTGATTGACAATTCTTCGGCGTGGAGAATGGAAGCAGACAAAAAATTAGTCGTTCCCGAAATCAACGCAACTGTTTTGACAAAAGACGATAAAATTATTGCCAATCCAAATTGTTCCACAATTCAGTTGGTCATGATTCTACATCCTTTAAATCAAAAATTCGATGTTAAAAGAGTTATCGTTTCCACTTATCAGTCGGTTACAGGAACCGGTAAAAATGCCGTAGATCAGTTGAATGGAGAAATCGCGGGAAATAACGAAGTTGAAAAAGTCTATCCTTACGACATCTTCAAAAATGCACTGCCACAATGTGATGTTTTCGCAGAAGACGATTACACCAAAGAAGAAATAAAACTGATGACAGAACCCAAAAAAATTATGGGTGATGACAGTTTTACTATTACCGCAACTGCAGTTCGAGTACCAGTTCAGGGCGGACATTCAGAAAGTGTAAACATTGAATTCGAAAACGATTTCGATCTGGCCGAAATCAGAACTATTCTTTCTCAAACACCGGGAGTCATTGTTTTAGATGATGTGAAAAACAACATCTATCCTATGCCTTTGTACTCTGAAGGGAAAGATGAGGTATTTGTCGGAAGAATTAGAAGAGACCGCTCTAATCCAAAAACTTTAAACCTTTGGATTGTTGCAGATAACCTCCGAAAAGGCGCTGCTACCAACGCAGTTCAGATTGCAGAATATCTTTACCAAAATAAATTAGTCTAAATTAAATGCTCACGAAAAGTGAGCATTTTTTTTATCGCTTAGACCCATCAAACATTCATCATAAGTTTAATAAAACCCTATGGCAGAAAATAAAAATCCATCCCTCAATAATTTTACTTTCCAAAGAAATGTTGCCATTATCGGCATCATTCTTTTCTTGGCGAAATTGCTGGCGTGGCACTTCACCAATTCCGATGCGGTATTTTCAGACGCTATGGAAAGTATTGTGAACATCATTGCAGCTTTCATGGGTTTGTATTCTCTTTATCTCGCGGCAAAACCAAAAGATTTTGATCATCCTTACGGGCATGGGAAGGTGGAATTTATTACTTCTGGTGTAGAAGGTGCTCTGATTATTTTCGCTGGTGTTATTATCATTGTGCAGTCGGTAGATTCGCTGTTGCATGGCAATATACCAAAGCAGTTAGATTGGGGAATTTGGATTGTTGCTGCTACAGCCGTCGTGAATTATTTAATGGGCCATATTTCTCATCAAAAAGGCATCAGAGAAAACTCCCTCGTATTACAAAGTTCCGGGAAGCATTTAAAAAGCGATACAGTAACGACTCTAGGAGTGGTGATAAGTTTGGTCTTGGTACAGCTTACAAAACTGTACTGGATCGACGCGTTAGTCGCCCTTCTCTTCGGGAGCTATATTATGTTTGTAGGATATAAAATCATCCGGAAATCATTAAGTGGAATTATGGATGAAGCCGATTTGGGAATGCTGGAAAACCTCTCAAAATTCCTTAATGAAAATCGGGAGCGCCAATGGATCGACATTCATAATATGCGGATACAACAGCACGGAAGCGGACTTCATATTGATGCCCATTTAACTTTGCCTTGGTATTATGAACTTCGAAAAGCCCATAAAGAAATGGAAGAAGTGTATAAATTGATTGCAAATAATACAGATCGTACCATAGAATTTAATTTTCATTTAGATGACTGCAAATCTTTTTCCTGCGAAATTTGTGAATTATATGAGTGTCCTGTCCGTCAAAATACGTTCGTTAAAAAAGTGGAATGGAACAAAAAAACGATTGCCCAAGTTGATAAGCATTCCGTGGAAGATTAAATCTTCTCCACGTGCTGACGGTAGTAGAACAACGGAATAATCAGTAACAGGATTAAAGGCTGAATTACAAAGCGTCTCATATAAAAAGAGAAAAGATATCCGATCTCAAACTTGGTATGAATGCAATAAAGGTAAAGGGGAAAAGTGATGGCAAAAACGATGAGCATTAAAACAACCGCTTGTATCGTCCATTTTTTATTCTTAAAAATTAAATAAACGACGCCCGCAGATAACAGCAAGTTCATTCCAAATCGGAAAAGGTAATTCAGGATCAAAGGAGTCCAGTTGAAATCTGGGAAAGGTGCATGTTTATTTGCCAAATGAAAAAACGCCTGAAATGGATCATAAAAAATTTGAGCCTCCAAAATCCTCACGCCGACAAGACCAAAAATCAGAATGCCAACCAATAACCATTTAAGTATTTTCATGCTCCGTATCTTTTAAAGCATAAAATTTAATCCACACCAGCCAAAGCAAAACCACGCTGCCATAAATGATGGCCGGAAAAAGATAATCGTGTCCCATTCTGGAATACTGAGGATATTCTACCAATAAAACATTCAACCCAACAATCCGCAAGACATTCATAATGTGAAGAGCAATTACTCCTACTGCACCAAACAAAAAAGTTTTCGAACCTTCGTAGAAAGCAAATATAAACGCCAAAAATAAGATCATCACCGAGATCGCGTTGCAACCTTCCACCATCCGGGAGACATATTTGCCACTTACAAAAAACCAGGTGGTTTCATCTTCCGGTTTTCCGGGAACCATTTCAGAGGGATATCCAATTTTATTTTGTAAAAAATCGACTTGTCTCATAATCCAGGTTGAGAAAGGATCCAGTCCAGCGTTCTTATATCCATTCAAATAAAGCTGGTACGCCAAAACCATCACCACATAAATAATGATGAAACGCAGTAATATTTTGAGAACGGGCTTGAAATCGTTGAACATTCCTGCAAATATACTGCTTTCCAAAATATGAAATTCCCTATATTTGTAAACCTATGACCAGCAAAACGGCACAACTTTTCTTAGAAGAATTTACGGGCGAAAAAGCACAGGAATTTTTCACATTGGCTCAAAGCGGATCTGCCCGCATTAATTTTGTGGGCAAAAGTGCCGGCCTGAAATATATCATTACCTACAACGAAAATATTGCGGAGAATGAAAGTTTTTATTATTTCTCTCAAATTTTTTCAGACCACGAAATACAGGCGCCAAAGGTTTTAAAAATCAGCGAAAACCGTACACTTTACATTCAGGAATTTCTGGGAAACCACACTTTATCTGAAATCATCGAAAAAGAAGGTCTTTCGGAACGGGTTAAAGTTTTAGTAAAAAAAACACTTCAGCAACTGGCGGACGCCCAAAGTAAAACCATTGATCTCATCGACTATTCAAAAACATTTGAATACAAAAAGTACGATGAACTACCGATCACCAACGATTTATTTTATTTCAAAAGTTTTATTGCAGATGTTTTAGAGATTCCCTATCACAAATCTAGCCTCCTTTTAGAGTTTAAAAAACTGGTTACGAAAATAGAAGATCTACAACCTACGGGGTTGATGATGCGTGATTTTCAGTCACGAAACATCATGGTGAATGATGAAGACAAGATCTTCTTTATCGATTACCAATCCGCGATGAAAGGCCCTTTGATCTATGATGTCATCTCCTTTCTTTATCAGGCAAAGGCAAACTTTCCGCAGGATTTTAAAAATGAAATGTTGGATTATTATTTCTCTCTTTGGGAAGATCCAACAATCGTTACACAACTAAAAAGGTCGGTGAAGCCCATTCAATTGATAAGATTTGTACAGGTCTTGGGAGCGTATGGTTTCCGCGGCTTAATTCAGCGGAAGCAACATTTTATTTCCAGTCTGGACAAAGGGATTGAAAACCTTTACGCATTTTCAGAGTCATGGGAGGAGATGGAAGAATATCCGGAGTTGAAGAATTTAATTTTGCAATTGAAATCGGAAGAAATTAGAAGTAAAATTGAAATGATCATTGCGAAAAAGTAGAATAAACTTTTACAATTAAGTTTGAATTAAGAAGCTAAGTCTTCAAACATTAAAATTGATAGTTGTTAATGGTAAAAGTTCCAGTGGCCAATTTTAAAAATTTAATTTAAAATAAATCATGAGTTTAAAAATAGAAATACACAGTTTCTCCTATAAAAAAGGAGGCATTCCAAAAGATAATTCCGGTAACGGCGGCGGCTTTGCCTTCGACTGTCGGGGCATATTAAATCCCGGTCGAGTTGAAGAATACAAAACCCAAACCGGTTGTGATATTGGTGTTCAGGATTATCTGGAAACTAAAACAGAGATGCCCAAATTTTTAGAATTGGTAAAAAGCATCACCTCCATTAACATTGAAAATTATCTGGACAGAGGTTTTGAGAATCTACAAATTAATTTTGGATGCACCGGTGGACAACACCGTTCGGTTTACGCAGCGGAAAAAACAGCAGAATTCATCCGCGAGAAATATCCTCAGGCAACCGTCTTCCTGCAGCACGATGAGCAACCACAATTAAACTCCTCATTGATAAACGATCGTTAATCGATCGTGATTAAGATCAATTAGAAACCCTCAATTATCTTCGATAATATTATGAAAGCACTCATCTTCGCAGCCGGAAAAGGAACGCGGCTGAAACCATTTACAGATCATCATCCGAAAGCCTTGGCGGTCGTGAATGAAGTTCCTTTGCTGGAAAGAAATATTAAATATTTACAAAGTTTTGGAATCAATGATTTCGTGATTAATATTCATCATTTTGGAGAGCAGATCGTAGAATTCCTTAAAAAGAATGATAATTTCAATTCCAATATCGAAATTTCAGATGAGAAAAATCAACTTTTAGAAACGGGTGGTGGATTGGTTTTTGCAAGAAAATTTCTTGACCATGGCGAAGATTTTCTGATTATGAACGCTGATATTTTAACAGATCTGGATTTAAATTATTTTGTGGAATATCATCGGGAAAAAAAAGATTTCGCTACTTTAGCAGTCTCCGATCGTAAAAGCTCCAGAAAACTGCTTTTCAATCCCGAAATGATTTTGAAAGGTTGGCTGAATGTTGAAAGTGGCGAGCAAAGACTTGCAGAATTTAACAAAGGATTTAAACCATTGGCTTTTAGCGGAATTCACTGTATCAATCCTGAAATTTTCCGAAAGATCAAAAGAAGCGGAAAATTTTCAATCATGGAAGAGTATCTTGATTTAATGAGCTACGAAAGTATACGCGGATATGAACATTCAGCAACCATCGTGGATGTCGGAAGACCTGAATCGATTTTGGAAGCTGAAAAAATTTTTAAATAAACAATGAGCAAAATAAGCAGAGGCAAAGGAACTACAAAACTTGCCGCAGGAAACACCTTCGAAATCGACCAGAAAGTTCAAAATTCTTTTAAAGAAAAAACCTGGGATGAAACCGTAACCAAAGACAGCTGGATGGTTTTTAAAATCATGGCAGAATTCGTAGATGGGTATGAGAAAATGGCAAAAATTGGTCCCTGCGTTTCACTTTTTGGCTCCGCAAGATTACAGGAAGATGATGACCGATATAAACTTGCCGTAGAAATCGCCGAAAAGATCACAGAAATTGGCTTCGGTATCATTACCGGCGGTGGCCCCGGAATTATGGAAGCCGGAAACAGAGGTGCTCATCAAGGAGGAGGAAAATCGATCGGACTGAATATCGATTTGCCTTTCGAACAACATTTTAATCCATATATTGACAAAGGATACAGCATCGATTTCGATTATTTCTTTGTAAGAAAAGTCATGTTCGTGAAATATTCGCAAGGATTCATCGTAATGCCGGGCGGCTTTGGAACGCTGGATGAGTTAACGGAAGCGCTTACTTTAATTCAAACCAATAAAATCGGCAGATTCCCTATCGTTTTGGTGGGATCAAAATTCTGGTCTGGCCTGTTAGATTGGTTTAAAGGAACTCTGGTAGAAAACGGCATGATCGCGGAGACTGATCTTGAGCTTTTCAGAGTGGTAGATACTGCGGACGAAGCGGTCGCTCACATTAAAGCTTTCTACGATAAATACTCGGTTAACGTAAACTTTTAGTTGGCATTATATTTGAGCTAACCCAATATAAATTAGGGAGATGAAAAAATTTTTATATAGTTTATCTATTTTTGCTTTGATAATGATGAGTTTTGCTGCTGCAGAATTTTACTCCTCAATGACAAAAGTTGACTATCTTGAAGGAAGTAAAACATTGAAGTTTACGACCAAAATGAATACTTCACATATATCAGATGCGATTAAAATAAATCCAAATACTGCGGGTTTTGAAGCGGAAGTTAAAAAGTATGTGAACAATAATTTCGACTTATATGTAAATGGAAGTGCCAAGACACTCACTTTTACAGGAAGTCAGGTAAATGGGGAATCAGTATGGGTTTATTTTGAAGCGGGCGGCGTTACCGACATCAATTCAATTAAAATTAAAAATACCATTTTATTAAGTACTTTCCCGAAACAGTTTAACTTGGTGAATATTGCTTACAAAGGTGCTCAGAAAACCATGAATTTTCAAAGAGGGAAAGAGGTAAATGAGGTTAATTTCTAACCGTACCTTTTATAACAACTATAAGAAAACAAAATCCGTCTCATCAATTGAGGCGGATTTTTATTTGAAATACACGAATGTATTTCGCCAAACAATTATAAAAAAATACTACTTATCGGTTATTCAGTTGCTGCATTCCTTCGGAAGAAACCATATCGTAATTCCAGGCGGGTTCAAAGACGAGATTGATTTCCACTTCATGTCCGGGCAGTTCTTTTTCCAAAACATTTTTAACTCCGGTTTGAATGGCGTCGCCCATTGGGCAATGTGGTGTGGTTAAAGTCATGGTAACTTTAATGATGGTATCATCTATTATTTCAACATCGTAGACCAAACCCAGATCAACAATATTGACCATCAATTCAGGATCTATAACTTCGTACAACGCCATTTCTGTGCGGCTTATTTTATCGTAATTTTTATCGGTAGAATCGAGTATCATGATTTGTTATTTCTTTTGTGTAACAATAATTTAAAGACATTCACATTGTATAAAACGGCGACTGCAACCCACAATATCGCACCAATTCTGATGATGATTACCTGTTGTAGAATAATTCCCGAGGCAAACACCAAAAAGGCAGCGATGAAAATTCTGAATTGCCAAACGGTGAGTTTCTCGCTGTACAAATCTTTTGGAAGTGGAACTTTCACTTTTCCGGAAAGATTTTTATAATGGTCATTCCAAATAATAAAAGGCAGGGTTTTAAAGGTTTTTCCTAAAATAATGCTGGTAATCCAGCCCATAAACAAAAGTGTTCCATAAAGCATGGTCCAGCGATAACCACTGGAAAAATAGACGGCAGGCAAAAGTAAGATAGAAATCACCAAGGCTAAAAAAGAAAGAAAAGCGTGTTTCATCAACAACTCTACTCTTTTCCTTAAACGGTTTTTGAAATTGTCATATAAATACAACAACCAAAAAACCACTCCGATTAAAACAATCGCTGCGTAAATTAAAACTCGGACGCTTACTCCGATAAAATAACCATCAACAAGGAAAAGAATAAGTCCAAGATTCTGAAAAATAAAAGCCCAGTTTAATAAATAGTCTTTCTTCGATTTCCCCAATAAAAACATCGGAACTAATTTGGAACTAACGCCGGTAATTAGCTGTAAGAACCAACCCGCAATTCCCGCATGAGAATGGAGTTTTAATATTTCTAAATGACTTTGTTTAAAGAAAGGAAATTTTAAATTAATTGCCAGCAACAAACCGACAATTACCGTAAACAAAAGCCAAATCGCCGAACTGACCAGAAAGAGTTTTTGAATCGAATATTTATTAAAAATTCTAGTCGTTTTCAAAACATTGAATAAATAGAGCGCCGCTGATATCACAATTAAGGAACCACCAGCAATCATCACCCACCCTACGGTTAGATTCCAGAAATTGGTCGTGAGTAAAATCATTCCCAAAGTCAAAGTATACCAAACAAAAGATGCCATTTTTTCACTGTACAGATCCTGTTCGCATATAACAGGTAACAGCTGATGAGCCGCTCCCAAAATGATCATTGTTCCCCAACCTAAAGCTGCGACATGAACAATGGTCAATAAATGCGGTGTAAAATAATGACGCGTAAATGATTCGGGGCTGAAAACCATCAACACACATAGAACAAAAAACATGACCGCTCCTGTTGCATAAAACGGAAGTACAGCGCGATTTCCAGGGGCTTTTCCGATACTAATTTGTGCCATTTATTTTTTAAAAATCAACATTTTCACGTTCCCTTCTTCTCTATTATTAATGTGAACTTGGTAATTTTTATCCGCAAGTTCTTCCAGTAAATAAACCGGGACTCTTTTGTGATTGATATACAAAGCATGACCAACAGGAAGTTCTTCTAACTCCGCAAGAATCAATTGCATTGGTCCGGGCATTTCGAGTTCGCGAACATCGATTTCTTTGGTTTGGTCTTTGGTAAAATGACTGCAAATTGCCGCGAAACTTTCTTCATCATTCATCTGCAATTTTTCCTCCGCAGTTTCTGATGATTGACTTGCTTCTTTTTCTTTTTTCAAAAAGTAGGTATAGAACTCTTTATCACTAAAGGTTTCTACAAAAGTATCTTCAGCTTTTTCCTGTTTTAAAAGGTGAATTAAAGGCGTCGGCACAAAATTATTAATGATACAGAGAATTTTCCCGGGCTGCGTGGTTTTGAAACGTCCCAGAATCTCCTTTAAAGGATCTGCACCATTATCAATAATAGGTCGAACATCATAAAAGTCGATGTCGGATTTATTTGCCTGTTGCAACCACGTGGGTTTCGGTTCTGAAATTGTTTCTTCTTTCGTGGAAGTTTCTTGTTTAAAAGTAAAACCAAGCGGTAAAAGAACGCGCTTGAATTCCTCTACAGTTGTTCCGCCCATCTTCGCAGCTTCGCCGATTGTAACTCGCGAGGCCATAATTTTCCGGAGGATTGGATTCTTTAATTTTTCTAAAGGTTTTGCCAAAGAAGCAATCGCATCTATACTTTTCGGATTGGCTTTTATCAATTCAGAAATTTTCGTTTTAGCCGTAATATCTTCCATAATTTGATTAGGTATTTAAAGGAAAAAACTGCAGACATTTTTTAACTTTTCAAATTTAAACATCTCATTAGTCTGCTGTAATTTCCTTTATAAATGTGCGTTTTTCTACCTACTTACACTTTTTAATGCAGAGGCTTGAACATTCGTGTGATTTTGTAAAATCTTAATTTCACATCTCAAATTTCGCAATGAAAATTGCTTTTATTCCAAATAGCGCATCCTCACTTTTCTAATTCAATAGCACCAGTTCTGCATCTAAGAGAACTGCTTTCGGGAAAAGAATAATATTTTCTAACCGAATATGGGTTTGCACTTCATTTTCGAATTCTTTCATTTTTTGAAACAGATATTGATAAGAACTGCAAGCATCGGTCGGAAGAGTGTAATCGCCTGTCAATATTCTGAAGAATGATAAATCTGCAAGGGCAACTTCGTGGTCTTTCTTGAGCAGATTGATAGGTTCTTCTAATGAACCCATTTTATAGGTAATTTCTGTGGCTGCATTTGCTTTTTTTGAAACCATCTGCTTAATCACAGGGAATAATACTTTTTCCTCTCTTGCGATATTGTCTAATAAATCCTGTAAGAAATGATACATGACGGTAGAAACTCTGTTTAATTCCGGATGATTATCACCGTGATGTTCGGCTATTTTTATAGCCAGATCATTCAGATTTTCTGCATTGTCTTTAATATAACGGTGATGGGTATTTGCGATATAATCTACCAGAAAATCGAGTTCCCATTTATCGTAATCGTAAGTTGGAGATTTTGTATCGCTGTCATTTTTCGAAGAACTGCACTGAAACTGAACCCCTTTGGCTTTCAGCATTTCGGCTTTTTTAATATCTTTTTCAGGGAGTGAGTCTGTGTTTTCAGTGAGTGGATTTTTGGTGATCTGCACTTCAAAAACTTCCGGACCCTGTTGTAAATATTCCCACGTAAATATATCTCCTCTTTCCGCGATTAATTCATAATAAAGCGGCTTTGGATCATGATCATTTTCAATAATAAAACGGTCGCCGGGTTGTAAAGCATCAAAATATTTAAAAATAGTTGGGTGTTTAAACTTCGGTTCTATGGTGGTCACTATTAATCTTTCGACCTCTTTTTGTTCTTCTAAAAGATTTTTACAAATTTTTACAATAAACCATTCAGGGCCTTTTTGCAAGTATTCCCAAGTAAAAATGTTTCCCCGCTCCCCGATCAACTCGTAATAAAGTGGTTTTGGATCGTGGTCATTTTCAATCACGAATTCTTCGCCGGGCTGCAAAGCATCAAAATATTTAAAAATAGTAGGATGTTTCATTCGAGGTTCTAATTTCGTCACATCTAAAGTTTCTATTGTCGCCATTTTTAATAATTTTTAGTTAAATTTTATTGATAATTCAAGTACAATAATTGCTATTTATTCTCTTCTAAGTTGTAATTTTTCTCCGCATTTTTCGGTTCTGAATTGGCTCAAAGTTGTTTTCCCATAAATTTCATACAACTGATCTCTTGCCGCTTTGTACGTGTTGTGAATGGGACAGGGATTTGTTTCGGAACAATAGGCTAACCCGATTCCGCAACCGGCAAATATTTTATCTCCATCAATCGCAGTAATAATATCTGCGAGGGAATGTTTCGCCTCTGCATCGGAAATATAGAATCCGCCGTTTCTCCCTTTGGAGGATTTTAGAAATCCGTGCTTGCTTAATGCCTGCAGTATTTTTCCAATGAAAAGTTCCGGAGAGTTTATTTCTGCCGCAATTTTTTTGATGTTGGTCGTACTTCCGTCTCGTGACTGCTGAGCGATATAAATCATTGCTCTTAATGCATATTCACAGGTTTTAGATAACATACTTTTTGATTTCGATAAGACAAAGATAAAACAATCTTTCTATTTCGGACTAATTTATCTTAATTAAATTTAATATTAGTATAAATTTTATTTAGTGAAGATGAAAATAGAAAAAGAAAAGATGTGGAACTATTTAAACGAAAAATCCACCTCTGTGAAGAAGTGGATTTTATAGATCAGATAAAAGATTTAATTCTTATTGAACTTTTATGTTATCTAACTGAACTGTTGTAGTAACTCCACCCGCTGTTCCTGTATATTTAAACATAACAAATCCTTTTCCTGTTAATGAAGCTGGGAAAGTATAGCTACCTGCCGGTGCAAAATTTCCGTAACCACTAACTGGCGTTTGAGGAATGCTGAAGTTAGATGTAATATCTGTTAAAGTAGCAGACATAATATCACCCATGGCTGTATAATCTGTAGAAGTAAAAACTTTCAATACATTACCATTAAACTGACCAATATTAACATCGAAGGATAATACTTTACCTGCTGTAAATGTTACTGGTACAATAAAGAATGTTTCGTGTGCTCCTCCACCGTTAAAGGCACTCAACTGTAGATATTTATTGTTGTTAAACATTCTTAACTGCCAATATCTGTTACCTAAAACTGGATCATTGATATACGGTGCAAAGACTTCTGACATATCTGCGAAACTTTCAAAATTTTCCGAAAGCGTTGTAGGATAGTTAATCGCAGTACCTCCTTTTGGTGGTGTAGGATCAAATCTTGTTCCTGTTGCAGGAATATTCACATCTTTTAAACTTCTGATCAACATCTGATAATTAGCATTGTATCTGCTCACAACAAAAGTTAGACTTCCACTACCTTTTGGTAAAAGTGTTGCACCATAGCTTGCAAAACCAGAACTTCTAAGAGTCGCCGATCCACCTGCAGCATCTTCTATTTTACGGTCAGAATCTACACCTGCACCCGCAACATAATCAATATAAGTTTTGTTTACTGGATAGATTTCCGAAATATTGAACTGAACATTAGGTACAGTTACCAAAGTATTAATATATTTTGGATCAGCAGCCACAGTAAGACTCGCCAATTCAGTCGGTGTGATATTTACAACCTCCATTTGGTTTCCGTCGCATACTGCAGAAATATATCTGGAGAACAAACTTCCCGGAATTCTACCAATTGCGAAGTTAGGATCTACAGAACCGATTTTTACGGTACCACGGTCTAAACCTAATCTTAAACCTTTTGCGTTAATTCTAATATGCGTTCCTACAGGGAAATCAGCATAGTTACTTGCGCGGTCAACTTCCATCTGTAAACCGGCAGTTGGGTTTTCCGGTTTGTCCTGGAAAGAGATCGTTTTATAGAAGTTTCCATTTTCATCGGATGAAATAACGTACGCGTCGAAAATTTTATCTTCCGTAATTAAAACGTAGCCGGTAGCCGGTGCCATCGCTTTAAAATCTGCAAGGGTGATATTTGGCGCATCGAATTTATTGTTACAAGCAATTGGAGGCGTATCCCATTCATCCTTATCTACACAAGAGCTCAATGTAAATGCTGAAATAGCAACTACAAAAGCGGTTTTAAAATATTTTTTGAAATTCATTTTATTGTTTTTTAATATTCTGATTAATGATTAAAATCTAAACTGAAGATTTACAAAGTACGATCTACCTTGCGTATACCAATATTTAGGTCCGAAAAGCGGAAACTCTCTGCCAATTTCTTCTGTATAAGTTGGCAATGTTGCTCTTCTGGTCTGTTCGAAACCTCCGGTAATATATTTTGTATTGTCTAAAATATTATTAACCGATGCGGTAAGTAAAACATAGTACGCTCCAAATCTCCACGATTTCCCCACATTCGCATTGATAAAACTGGCGGATGGAAGTTGAGTTGGTTGCAATACTCTTCTTAATTCAGATTCTGTAAGTCCGTAATATGGAGTACCACTTACCGGATTTTGCACAAATCGTTCTGTTCTTAAAAGCGCAGATGGATCTAAGAAATTATCGTCTAAATAATTCCAGTTGGCACCAAACCACCAGTATTTTGGTGAGTTATATCGGAATCCTAAGGAATAACCCTGTTGTGGAGTTCCACCTTGTCTGGAATTGGTCAAATAGGCTTTACCTAAATCAGTAAATGAATTTCCATTTGCAAATGTTCCTGTTGCGTCAGAAGCAAAATAAACATTAGGATCATTTTTATAAATATACTGTCCGTAACTGGCTAAACCTTGAAGAGATAGGGTTGGTGAAACTTTTACATCAAGCCCTAACTCCGCTCCCATATTTTGCTTGTCAACATTGGACATGATCTGCGATACGAAAGCACTCTGTACTGCAACCTCCGTATCGGCATTCTGCAATTGAATACCATCAGCAAAGAATCGCTGTACATTGGTGTCATTCTGTGTGTCAACCAAAAACCCTGTTAATCTCATTTTAAAGAATGGACTGTTAATCACATAACTTAAATCATTCGCATTAATAACCGTATTGGTAATATTGGGTGCGACAGAAGAGTTTACTCGTGGATTAATGAACAGATCTTCTAAGAACGGTGCCTGAGAAAAATAAGCGCCATTATAAACGAAGAAGTTTCTACCATCGAGTTTGTAAATCACCTGACCTTTCAAACCAAAGTTCCAGAAGTTTTGGTCCCCACTTTTTCCGTAGGAATCTTCGTAGAGATAATGTTTAAATAATCCTTCTCTGGAGTTTGTAGAATAACCTGCTAAAGCAGAAACAAAGACATCGAACTTACCCGATTGAAATTTCAAGCCCGGATTTACTTTTATTTCCTGTCTGGAAAAAATATAGTTATAGTTAATCTTATCACCGACTCTCTTTACAACATCGGTTTCCCCTTCGTTGTATAATCCGCTTTTACCCGGCTGATTGGTTGCTGCAAAAGGATCTCTGTTTAAAGCAAAATCTGCTCCCAACAAATCTTTCACCTCCCGATATAATTCTGAGCGGTAATTTTGATAAGATACATTTAATAAAAATCGACTTGTATCTGAAAAATCGTAAACGTAGTGCGTTCCTGCATTAAAAATTTTATCATCACTTACATCATTTACCTGAAAATACAAAGCACGCTTACCGTTAACTCCGTAATAATCTTCAGCTGGCTGATTCATGTTTCTCTTGTACAAATTATCCCAATTGATCTGCGTATACAATGGATCTCCATTTTGCCACCCTGCCAAAGCCTCCTGATAGGCTAACTGAGCGGTGGTTGCAGTTCCGTCTGCCGGCAAAGTAACCGAAGCATCCGGATCTAAGAAATCATAATAACTTGGTAAATATCGGTAGTAAGTAGGCGAAGGATTTGGCACATTTTGCCAGTCCAAACGCGCGCTTTTATCTTTTCCAAACTGGTAAGAGATCGCCGTACGAAGGCTTGATTTGTCATTGATTTTCCAAAAATCCTGCAACTGGAAAATAGGCTGGAAATTTTCTTTTACTCTTTCACTTCTTTTTTTACCATCTTGCCAACCCCAATAAGAGTTGTAATGCACGCCTCTGTAATCATAAACCTCCTGCGTACTTGGGCTCGCAGTAGATCTTCTTGATGGCGCTGCAAAAGCACTGAAAGTTAAACTGTGAGAATCGTTGAATTTTTTCTCAACTCCAAGAAAAGCACCATAAGCATCATAGAAAGTTCCCTCTTGAATACCTTCCTGAGCCCATCGTCTGGCGCCCATTAAGGTAAAAGCCCATCCGTTTTTGTTCATTCCGGAGGAATATCGAAGAGAAGCTCTGTTTCGGTAATTTCTATTGGTTAAAGAGTAAGTTGCTTGAAATCCTTTTCGGTAATCGCTCGCGTTCGTGTTTTTATAAATTACAGAACTTGCGCCCCCAAATGCATATTCTGAAGGCGAATGATTTGCAGAAATCTCCGGGTAACGCGTAATTTCGTTCAAACCACCCCAATTTGAAAAGTCCACATTTCCATTATCAGATTTGACCATAGAAACCCCATTCATCATGGTTTCCCCAGTTCTTCCGTCGATTCCTCTTGGTCGGAACCAATAAGCTCCTAAATCATAAGCAGCGATTCTACTAAATACATCCTGAGAGGACTGCAGTAAACCCACGGTTGTTCCCTGACTGGAGTTTTCTTCATCGCCCGTACTTTCAATAATGGCGAGACCTTGATCGGCACCTGTCAAATTAGAATAAAGCGTAACAACGCCCAAATCTTTTCTTTTTTCATCATTAACGTCAAACTCCATCATTTTCGTTTCAAAGTTGGGTTTACTGATGACGATTTGATAATGACCAGATTTCAGATCGACGAATTGGAAATATCCAATTTTATCAGCCTTCACCTCATTACCGGATCCTTTTAAATCAACCTCTGCGCTTTCCACCGGCTTTCCGTCTGCATCTTTCAAATAAGCATAAACCGTAGTTTGTGCAAAATAAAAAGATGCCGGCAGCAATGTAAACATAGAGATTAAAGATAGTTTTTTAATCATGTTGATAATTTTTTTTGACTTTTTACTCTAAAAATCAATTCACTAAATTAATTAAGACAAATTTAGGCATAATAATAATACTTTAGTTTTTTTTAACACAAATTCCACGCAGAACATGATAAAAATTAGCACGATAGAAAATAGCGACCTATCGAAAATAATTTATTAGTAGCTTTGTAACATAATATTATTTTTAAATCAAAATGAAAAAATTTACCAGTTTTTTATTCTTAATAATTTGCTGTATTTCTTTTGCACAGCAAAAAGGCCAACTGAGGAAGGTAGCCACAATCGGTTTCTTAAATCTCGAAAATCTTTTTGATACCATTCCCTCAGCTGATTATATTGACGGTACCAAAGATGTGAGTAATCCTGCATTTCACCGTAGTGTTCCCATCGATTCCTTAAAATATCTTGAAACAACAGAAGAATACCGCGGAGAATGGAAAAATGAATTATTAAAAGGCAAAAAGGTCATTCGCCATCAGACTCTTGCAGATGAATTTACAGTAAACAGTCCTAAAAACTGGAACACTAAGAATTACAATATAAAATTAACAAACGAAGCTAAAGTAATTTCTGAATTGGGCGCCCAATATACCAAAACAGCACCCGTAGTAGTAGGTTTAATTGAGGTAGAAAACCGACAGGTCATTGAAGATCTGATCAAACAACCGGCTTTGGCAAAATATGATTACGGAATTATTCACTACAATTCTTTTGATGCCAGAGGTATTGATGTAGCACTGATTTATCAGAAAAGAAGATTTACGCCTTCGAACTCTTTGAAAAAAGAAGTCAAAATTTACAATGAGGGAAAAAGATCTTATACCAGAGATATTTTAGTTGTCACAGGATTTTTGGACAATGAAAAGGTTGCGTTCTTTATGAATCACTGGCCCTCCAGAAGCGGCGGAGAAGCTGGTTCTTTGCCAAAAAGAAATGCAGCTGCCGTTGTACTTAAACAACAAATGGACAGTGTGAGATTAAAAGATCCTACGACAAAATTATTTGCCATGGGTGACTTTAATGATGACCCGGTCAGCTCAAGTTTAAAAAATTATTTGAAGGCAGCCCTAACACCGAAAGACCTGAGTCCGGAAATGCCTTACCTTAATTTAATGTACCCACTGTACAAAAAAGGAGTTGCTTCTTTGGCTTATCAAAATGCACCGAACTTATTTGATCAGATTATTGTGTCCGGAAATGTACTCTCTGATCAGGTAGGTAAAGAATATTCTCTATACAAAACCGAAATTTATGCGCCTCCCTACCTAATCAACAAAGAAGGAAATTGGAAAGGTTATCCGTTGCGGTCCTGGGACGGTGATAGATTTACAGGAGGGTATAGTGACCACTTCCCCGCCTTTATCGTGCTGCAGAGAGAAGTCCAGTAAATCAATAGATTACAAAAATACAAGCCGTTTTTCAAACGGCTTTTTTCGTACCTTTGAGATAAGCATAAATTGAAACAATGAAAAAGATTTTATTTCTCCTTTGTATTTTCCTCTTCATCACGAACTGTACCACGCAAAACAAAAGCAGTAACAGCAATTCTGAAGCAACCATAAAACCCGAATTAAATGACGATGGCGAATACGAATTACATGTCCTGGATTCTGAATACGATTATTTTTTAATGACAAAGGCAAAGCCCATGAGCTTTTATACAGAAGATTATTTGAAATCCCGCAACCGACTCTTGGTCAGTGACTGGAATGCAAAATACTACTCTGGGCGCTATCGTGATGTAATTGAATCTTCGATTGACTATGACCCCAATATTAACTACGGTTTAGAATACGAATACAGACTGTTTCAGGTTTTCAATTATGTATATTGGAAATACGGTTTAAAACTGAACGGAATAACGGGCCTCGCATTTTAACAAACAAAAAAAGTTCAGATTTCTCTGAACTTTTTTTATCTCGGTAAGAAAAGATTATTTATTAAATTTCTCCTCTACTTTATCCCAGTTTACGACATCAAAAAATGCTGCAACGTAATCCGGTCTTTTGTTTTGATATTTTAAATAATATGCGTGTTCCCAAACATCAAGTCCTAAAATTGGAGTTCCCTCACATTCCGCAACCGGCATTAATGGATTATCTTGATTTGGAGTTGAACAAACGGCAAGCGATCCATCACTCTTTTTGCATAACCAAGCCCATCCTGAACCGAATCTTGTTTTTGCGGCCTCTGAAAAGTCTGTTTTAAATTTCTCTAATCCGCCATAATTTTCAATGGCTACTTTTACATTTCCAACAGGTTCTTTGCTGCCTCCCGGAGTTAAGATTTCCCAGAAAAAAGAGTGATTATAATGACCACCACCGTTGTTTCTCACGGCTGCTTTGTCAGTTCCGGTTTTACAAACCTCTTCGATTGATTTACCTTCTAAATCTGTACCTGCAATTGCCTTGTTAAGATTATCAAGATAAGCTTGGTGGTGTTTCGTATAATGAATTTCCATTGTTTTTGCATCAATGGTTGGTTCTAAAGCGTCGTACGCGTATCCTAATTCTGGTAATTTGAACATGATTTTTATAATATTTAATGTTATTACCCAAATTTAATCAATAATTAGGCAAATTCCAATTGTTAAAGATTACTTTAATAAATCTTTAACATTGATAAAAAAACAAAACCGCCCAAAAAGAGCGGTTTTCAATTATATATTTCGATTTTTTCTATCTGTTCATCGACATTAAAAACTCTTCATTATTCAAAGTATTTTTAATGCTTTTGTTTACAAATTCCATCGCTTCTACGGGATTCATATCTGCTAAATACTTTCTTAAGATCCACATTCTTTGCTGAACGGTATCTTCTAATAGCAAATCGTCTCTTCTTGTACTCGAAGAAGTTAAATCAATTGCCGGATAAATTCGCTTATTGGCAATTTTTCGATCGAGTTGCAACTCCATGTTTCCGGTTCCTTTAAATTCTTCAAAGATCACCTCATCCATTTTTGAACCCGTATCAATTAAGGCTGTTGCAATAATGGTTAATGAACCACCGCCTTCAATATTTCTGGCCGCACCAAAAAAACGTTTCGGTTTATGCAATGCATTGGCATCAACTCCTCCCGATAAAATTTTACCGGATGCTGGTGTTACCGTGTTATAAGCTCTGGCTAAACGCGTGATCGAATCTAACAAAATCACCACATCGTGACCACATTCTACCATTCTCTGTGCTTTAGACAAGACCAAATTTGCAACTTTTACGTGTTTTTCTGCCGGCTCATCAAAAGTGGAAGCAATAACTTCTGCATTTACACTTCTTTCCATATCGGTTACCTCTTCCGGTCTTTCGTCGATGAGCAAGATCATCATATAGGCTTCCGGGTGATTGGCTGAAATTGAATTCGCAATTTCTTTCAACAACATGGTTTTACCAGTTTTCGGCTGTGCAACGATCATCGCACGCTGCCCTTTTCCGATTGGTGTAAATAAATCGACAATTCTGGTAGAAGGCGTTGCGTTTTTTCCAGTTAGATTAAATTTTTCTTCCGGAAAAAGTGGCGTTAAAAATTCGAATGCCACGCGGTCTTTAATAAATTCTAAATCTCTGCCGTTCACTTCTGTTGGCTTTAATAAAGAAAAATATTTCTCCCCTTCTTTCGGCAATCTTACAATTCCTCTTACTGTATCACCTGTTTTCAGTCCGTAGTTTCTAATCTGATTGGTTGAAACATAAACATCGTCGGGCGAAGAAATGTAGGAGAAATCCGAAGAACGAAGAAATCCGTAATTATCTGGAAGGATTTCCAGTACGCCGTCGATTGTTACCAGACCGTCAAAGCTAAATTCTTTTTTAGCCGGCTCTTCCTGAGAATCGCCGTTGTTTTGATTTTTGTTCTGGTTTCTATTTTGGTTAGGATTTTTACTTTGATGTTGCGGTCGGTTTTGATTGCCGCTTTGGTTACCATTTCCGGATTGATTTGGATTGGTATTTTGATTCTGGTTAACGTTCTGATTCTGATTAGAATGCTGGTTTTGATTTTGGTGTTGCGGTTTTTGTTGCTCCGGCTTCGTCTCCGCTACAACTTCGGCAACCTCTTTCACTTTAACTTCAGACTCATTTTCTGCAGAAGATTCTTTAGCCGGCGGTGTTACGCGCTGTCTTTTTTTCTTTTGCTGATTTGTATTTGTTGCTTTTACCTCTCCGACCTCCTCATTTCCAGCCGGCTTCTTCTCATTTGATTCCTCCGTGGATTCAACTGTGGCAACTTTTGGAGCAAGTTCTTCAGAAACCTCTGTTGGTTTTTCCACTTTCTTTTTAGGAGCGGCTTTTTTTGCTGCAGGCTTTTTCGGAGCAGGCACTTTTGGTTCTTCTGTATTCATAGGGGATTCTGTCGCGTTGAAATATTCTTTTGCTACTTTCGTATTGGAAGCTTGAAAATCCAGAATAGCAAAAATTTTGTCGTTTTCGGTGCTGTTTTTAGCAAGTTTAACGCCCAGATCGCTGGTGATTTTGGTCAAGTCCGTGTCGGATTTAGACCTTAACGTTTCAATGTTGAACATAAATGTTACGCAAAAAGTAAGTTATAAGTAGGTGTAAGTAAGAAAGTTAAGTCGGGCGACTTTTCTTAATTAGGTCGTTTGTAGTGCAAATCTACGTTTATTTTTTAATTATGCAAAAAATTATTATTATTTTTGTACGCAGATTACAGTAATATGTTGCAGAGAATACAGACCGTTTGGATATTTTTAGCGATTTTGGGAGCCGTGTTCCTATTCGTGACTGGACAGGATTTTTCCCTGTTTGGTCCGGTTCCTTTTATATCAATTACCTGTGTTGCACTTGTATTATTTGGGTTCATCAGTATATTAAGTTACAAAGAACGTAAAAGACAAATTTTGCTGAATAACATCAGCCTTATTATAAACGCTTTGTTGCTCGGTTTATTGGCGTACTGGTTACTCACCTTACCCGGAGGAATGAATTTTCCTGAGAAGGGTATTGAGCCACTATTTCCCTTACTATCGATAGTTTGTTTGCTTATTGCAAACGTATTTATTCGAAAAGACGAAAGGCTCGTAAAATCTGTAGACAGACTCCGCTAAACGTACAACGATTTTTTTTGAGTGAGACAGTTCCTTCGGGAGCTGTTTTTTTTATGTCATTTAATAGAATTATATATCTTTAACAAAAATTACCAATGCCAAAAATCTCAATGATCATTGCGCTCCTCTGCGTTACTTTATTTTCTGCGCAAGAAGTTTCTAAACAAAGAGTTACTGATGTTCTTTCTACTTTAGCTTCCGATGAAATGAAAGGTCGCGAAATCGGAACACCCGAAAACGATTCTGCTGCAATCTACATCGCCAAACGTTTTGAAGAGAATAATTTGGATTACTGTACAGGAAACTCTTTTTTGGTTCCTTTTGATTATAAAGGTAAAACAGTGTATAATGTATGTGGAATTAAAAAAGGAAAAAGCGAAAAAACTTTAGCTTTTACGGCTCATTTTGATCATATCGGAACTACAGATCAACCGGGCGATAAGGTTTTTAATGGCGCAGATGATAACGCAAGCGGTGTTACTGCCGTGATCGGTTTGGCAGATTTCTTTAAAACAAATAAACCTGAATTTTCAATGATGTTTATCGCCTTTAATGGAGAAGAGAAAGGAATGAAAGGATCAAAAGCTATTTCAAACATAGAAAATTTGCAAACACAATATCAAAACATTTCAGCTTTATTTAACTTTGAAATGTTGGCTACCGTTTCAAAATTCGGACCCAATGCTTTATATATGACAGGTGATGAATTCTCCGATCTTGATGAACTTTTTAACGCAAAAGCGGAGAATGGACTGAAAATAAATCCCGATCCTTACATAGGTCAACAACTTTTTTACAGATCAGATAATGTGAGCTTCGTAAAAAAGAAAGTAATTGCCCACTCTTTTTCCACTGTTGATATGAACTCTGCTTCCCATTACCATCAATTAAACGATGATGTAGATATTGTAGATTTTGATAATTTGACCCAGATCATTAATAATCTTGGAAAGACGTTTCAAAAATTAACACCGAAGAACTTTGCACCAAAGTATAATGAAACGGTTAATTACAATTAAATAAACAACAACTCAAAATTCCTTAATTTTGCGCCTTAAATTTCCTGAATGAAACCTTTCCAAAGAATACTTTATTTCGCCAAACCCCATCAAAAATATCTATTTGCGAGTATGTTTTGCAACATTATGTACTCTGTTTTGAATATTTTTTCGGTCGCCACCATGCTGCCTATTTTAGGTTTAATGTTTGGAACAGTAGAAAAAGTTGACACGTCAAAACCACCGGTAAATACGGGGCGAATCGTCGATTTTTTTGGATATGCAAAAGACTGGGCGTATTACAGCATTCAGATCAAGATTGATCAGCACGGTGCTGTACAGGTTTTAGCTATACTTTGTGCCATCACCGCCGCGGCCTTTTTACTGAGAAATTTGTTTCGATATTTAGGCTCCTATCTTCTGGTAAATTATCGCGTAGGTATTACAAAAGATTTGCGAACTGCGATGTATGATAAGTTTTTGAAACTGCCGGTTTCATTTTTTACTGAAAAGCGAAAAGGTGATATGATGTCCAGGATTTCCAATGACATCGGAGGGGTCGAAGGAGGAATTATGGGAAGTTTGGTGGATGTGATCAATGCGCCTTTTATGATCATCACCTCATTAATTACGTTATTTATTCTATCTCCACAGCTGACACTTTTCTCATTACTCGTTTTTCCGGTCATGGGTGGATTAATTTCATGGGTTGGAAAGAGCCTGAAAAGACAAGCAACAGCGGCACAGGAGGAGTTGGGGAATTTATTTTCTTTGGTTGATGAAACCTTAAAATCGTCAAAGGTCATTAAAATTTTCAACGCAGATAAAATCCTGAAGAACAGATTCAACACCACTACAAATAACTGGCAGAAATACGCCATCGGAATGAGTCGCCGCCGGGAAATGGCCTCACCGATGAGTGAGTTTCTAGGCTCGGTTACCATCTTAATTATCACCTGGTTTGCCGGCGTTCAAATTTTAACAGAACAAACCATGGAACCTGAAACCTTTCTAGTTTTCATCGGTATGTTTTTCCAGATTTTAGATCCTTCGAAAAAATTAGCGAGTGCTATTTCTAATATTCAAGGAGGAATGGCGAGTTTAGACCGTGTAGCGGAAGTTTTAGATTATGATTTAAAAATTGATGAAGTAGAAAATCCGATTCCTATTTCAACTTTAAAATCTAAAATTGAATTTAAGAATATTGGATTTTTCTATGATAAAGACAATGTAATTTTAAAGAATTTTAACCTGACAATTCCAAAAGGAAAAACCATTGCACTTGTTGGTCAATCAGGTTCCGGGAAGACAACGATTGCTAATTTACTTGCCCGATTTTACGATGTTTCTGAAGGAGATATTTTAGTTGATGGTGAAAATATTAAAAATTTAAAAGTGACCGATTACCGAAATCTTTTGGGAATGGTGACGCAGGAATCTGTTTTATTTAATGATTCGGTTTTCAATAATATTCTCATGGGGAAACCCGATGCTACGGAAGAAGAAGTAATGGCGGCCGCGAAAATTGCCAACGCTCATGAATTCATTGATCATCTCCCGGAAAAATATTACACCAACATCGGTGATGACGGAAACAAACTTTCGGGCGGACAAAAACAAAGAGTTTCTATTGCGAGAGCAGTTCTAAAAAATCCACCGATTATGATTCTGGATGAAGCAACTTCTGCTTTGGATACCGAAAGCGAAAGATTTGTTCAGGATGCTTTAGAAAGAATGATGGAAAATCGGACTTCACTTGTGATTGCGCACCGTCTTTCAACCATTCAAAAAGCAGATTGGATTGTGGTTATGGAACGTGGGATTATTGTAGAGCAGGGAACGCATCAGGAATTATTCGAGCAAAAAGGAATGTACCGACGATTGGTTGAATTGCAAAATTTTGGGTAAACATGACTGAAGAAATTTATAACGAAAAAGAAAAACTAATTCAAAACCGGTTAAAAAAAATTTCGAACAGAAAGTATCAAGTAATCTGGGCGATTTTTGTAACGCTAGTTTCTCCATTCATCATTCCTTTTGTCCGTCTTCGTAGAATGGAAAAAACTTTCGGGGAAATGTTTGGATATTGGAATGCTGTAATGATTTTTTTAGTTGCTCTAATTTTCCTAATGTCGATCGTTTTATACCAAGTTATCGACAAGATGAAAAGAGATAAATTTGACGCAGAGTCTGAATTAATGTTCCTAAAAAAAGAGTTTTCCAGCAACAAATAGTTGTTCATATTTGATTTCCTATTTATAGCATCTAGATGATATTTTTGGACCAAAATTTTTCCACAGCGAAAATCACCAAACTTCACACTTCACAACACAAAATATCGATCCAACTAAACGAATTTCCCACCACAATTTCGGCGATACTTTCCGGTTTCAAACCTAAGAGATAAAAAGGAGAACTATTAAATCAAAATATTTTAAATTGAATTTCATCACCAAATCAACTCATCATCAAATCAACTCATCAGCAAATTAGCAAATTTGCTATCTCCCAATCATCTTTTTAATAGAATTCAGTTTCATCAACGCTTCAATCGGCGTCAAAGTATTGATGTCCATTTTCAATAATTCCTCGCGGATATTTTCTAAAACAGGATCATCCAATTGAAAGAAAGAAAGTTGCAGACTTTCGTCCGTAATGGCTTTTGCGGAATCTTTGGACCCGCTGTGTGAACGGCTTTTTTCTAAAGTTTTCAAAACTTCGTTTGCACGATTTACAACTTTCGCAGGCATTCCCGCCAACTTCGCCACGTGAATACCGAAACTGTGTTCACTTCCGCCAGACAATAATTTTCTTAAAAATATAATGCTTCCTTTATGTTCCTGAATCGAAACGTGGAAGTTTTTAATTCTTTCAAAATTCACCGTCATTTCATTGAGTTCATGATAATGTGTAGCAAATAAAGTCTTCGCCTGCGTCGGATGTTGATGCAGATATTCCGCAATCGCCCAAGCAATAGAAACTCCGTCGTAGGTGGAAGTTCCTCGACCGATTTCGTCTAAAAGAATCAAACTTCTTTCAGAAATATTATTCAGGATATTTGCGGCTTCATTCATTTCTACCATGAACGTTGATTCGCCTGAAGAAATATTATCGGTCGCGCCAACTCTTGTAAATATTTTATCTAAAACTCCGATTTCAGCATGTTTTGCAGGAACAAAACTACCGATTTGAGCCATTAAACAAATGATTGCTGTCTGTCTTAAAATCGCCGATTTACCTGCCATATTCGGACCGGTCACCATAATAATCTGTTGCGAATCTTTGGATAAAAACAAATCATTCGGAATGTATTTTTCACCCAATGGCAAAGCATTTTCAATAATAGGATGACGCGCTTCTTTCAGATCGATTTCAAAACCGTCATTTAAAACTGGTTTTGTATAAGATTCAGAAACGGCGAGTTCAGACAATCCAACGCCACAATCGAGTTCAGCAATAATTTTAGAATTCTCTTGAATTTGATCGATGTAAATCATCACATTTTCACAAACTTGCCGGTACAACAAATGTTCGATTTTTGAAATTTTTTCTTCCGCGCCGAGAATTTGTTCTTCGTATTCTTTCAGTTCTTCGGTGATATATCTTTCAGCATTCACGAGAGTTTGCTTGCGGATCCAATCTTCGGGAACTTTATCTTTATGAGAATTACGAACTTCAATAAAATACCCGAAAACATTATTAAAGTTAATTTTTAAACTCGTGATTCCGGTACGTTTCACTTCACGGTCACACATTTCATCCAGGAAGTCTTTTCCTTTCGTTTGAAGTCCGCGCAAATGATCCAGTTCTTCTGAAATTCCGGTTTTAATTACATTTCCTTTCGAAATATTAACGGGAAGTTCATCATTCAAATAATTAACCAAATATTCAATGAGTTCTTCCAGATTAATTAAAGGCGATAACCAAGTCAAAACCTCATCATGTGGCTGAAGCAATTCTTTAATAGTTCGAATGTTGATCAAACTGTGGCGCAGGTATCCGAGTTCTTTCGGTGAGATTTTCTCCGCAGCCAGTTTTCCCATCAAACGGTCTAAATCTGAAATGGATTTTAATAATTGTAAAATCTCATATTTAAGGTTCTCTTCTTTATTAAAAAACTCAATGAGATCTAATCTTCTGTTGATTTCATTGACCGATTTTAAAGGCAAGATCAATCTTCTTCGCAACAATCTTCCTCCCATCGGAGTTGAAGTTTTGTCTATAATATCAAGCAAAGATTTTCCAGTATGATGACTTGAATAAACGATTTCTAAATTCCGCAACGTAAAATGATCCATCATCAGATAATCATCTTTCGGAATCAGTTTTATTTTGGTAATATGCTGCAAAAGTGCGTGATGCGTATCTTCAACTAAATAAGCGAAGATCGCTCCGGCAGCGACAATTCCTAATTTTAAATCTTCAATTCCGAAACCTTTTAATGAATTGGTTTTGAAATGATTGGTCAGTTTTTCGTAGGCATAATTGTACTGAAAAGCCCAGTCTTCTAATTTAAAAGAATTGCGGTTTTTCAATTGTGCAGGAAGTTCGGTTGTTCTTTGATAAATAATTTCACTCGGATCAAAAGTGCCGACGATATGAAGTAATTGCTCGAGATTTCCTTCAGAAGTTAAAAATTCTCCGGTCGAAACATCAACCAAGGCTAATCCGTATTTCTCTTTTACTTTATGAATAGAAAGTAAAAAGTTATTTTTCTTCGATGTTAAAACCTGCTCGTTGAAAGTTACGCCTGGAGTTACCAATTCGGTCACGCCGCGTTTTACAATTCCTTTAACCCCTTTCGGATCTTCGAGTTGATCGCAGATTGCCACACGAAGTCCGGCTCTCACGAGTTTCGGCAAATAAGAATCTACGGAATGATGCGGAAAACCGGCGAGTTCGATATGACCTTCACCGTTGGCTCTTTTAGTTAAAACGATTCCTAAAATCTGCGAAGTTCGAATTGCGTCCGTTCCGAAAGTTTCGTAGAAATCTCCGACTCGAAACAGCAAAAGCGCATCAGGATATTTCGCCTTGATGGTATTGTACTGCGTCATTAAAGGAGTTTCTTTTTTTTCTTTTGCCACGGACTTGAGTTTAAAAATTAATTAACTTAAAACAGTAAGATTGAAAAACCTTAATTTTGCCAAAAATACGAAAATGTCATCCACAAAGAAACTGAAACTCGAAGAATTAGGAAGAATAGATATCGAAACCTTTAAAGAGACCAAAAAAACGCCGCTTGTTGTGGTTTTAGATAATGTCCGAAGCATGCATAACGTAGGTGCGATTTTCAGAACAGCCGATGCATTCTTAATAGAGAAAGTGGTTTTGTGTGGAATTACACCTCAACCACCACATCGCGAGATTCACAAAGCCGCTTTAGGCGCGACAGAAAGTGTAGATTGGGTTTATGAAAAAGACATTGTTGAAGCGTTACAAAATTTAAAAAAGGAAAACTTTAAAATTGTAGGAATTGAACAAACAACGAGTTCAGAAGTAATCACAGATTATTCAATTAATAAACACGAAAAGTATGCTGTGGTTTTAGGAAACGAAGTGGATGGCTTAAGCGACGATGCACTTCCGTATTACGACACTTTCCTGGAAATTCCGCAGTTGGGCACGAAACACTCTTTAAATGTTTCTGTGTGTGGCGGAATCGTGATGTGGGAATTCTTTAAATCACTTTAGAGTTATAAACCACAAATTCACAAAAGTTGACGTTGAATATATTGCGTATACAAGTTCAAAAAACTAAAAATCTCTTCCAAAAATGGAAGAGATTATTTTTATAATATTTTAAAGAAAATTTATCTCCAACCACCACCAAGTGCGCGGTACAATTCAATTCCAGCATCCAACTTCGAATATTCAGCGTTGGAAATATTCAATTCTGCATTGAGCTTATTTACACTTGCATTGATCACTTCCAGATAGTTTGCTAAACCGTAGTTTACCAATTCCTGTGAATAGTCAACGGAGTTTTTATAGGCTTCCAATTCTTTTCTCTTCAAACCGATAAAGCGGTCTTGGGACTGATACACATTCAATGCATCTGAAACTTCTTTTCCAGCTGTTAAAACCGATCTTCTAAAATTAAGATACGCGATTTCTTTATTTGCCATACTCACCTCATATTGAGTTTTGATCTGTCTTTTATTTAAAATTGGTTGCGTTAAACCTGCCACTACATTAGCAAAAAGCGAACTGGCACTAAACAGCTGATCGATATCTCCGGAGGTAATTCCGCCACTTCCAGTCAATCTCAAAGTTGGATAAAACTGAGCTTTCGCCGCGTTCTTTAATTCAAATGCATTCATCAAACGATATTCTGCCGCTTTTACATCCGGGCGATTTTCCAGCAGATTTGCGGGATAACCTAAGGCTAAACTTACCGGCATCTTTTGCGCATCAATGGTGGTGCGATCTATCGCGTGAGAAGGTTCACCCATTAAAAGACTTAAGGTGTTTTCCAGCAGGGAAATTTGAACATCAATACTTAGCAACATGGCTTCTGCGTTGAAAACGAGCGCCTGACTTTGCTGGACTGCCACTTCCGTAAGCGTTCCGGCATCTTTTAAAGCTTGGGTCGTTTCAAGATTTTTATTTCTTAAAACAATCGTTTCATTAATAATTTTCTTCTGATCATCAAAGGTCAGCAGTTGGTAATAAGCAGAAGCAACTGATGCCACCAAATCACTTTTCACCGCTTGATGTGCGGAAACAGTCCCTAAATAATTGGCAAGTTCTGCTTTCTGCTGGGCTTTTAATTTACCCCAAACATCAACTTCCCAACCGACATTTGCCGAGATATCAAATTGATCTCCATATTTTCTTTGACCCAGTAACTGTCCGGACTGCGTATTTAAAGATTGCGTTTGAAAGGTGTAATTCGGACCCGCTGAGAGCGTTGGCAAATAGGCTGCTTTACTTTGTTTTAAATAAGAATCTGCCGCAGCAATATTTTGCAATGCGACTCTTACATCCAAATTATTTTCTAAAGCTTTCGCAATATGCTTTTGCAAAACAGGATCGGTAAAAATTTCTCTCCATGAAACCGTTGCCATACTCGTAGAATCTTTCGGCAACAGATCGGTGCGGAAAAGGTTTTCATCAATGGCTTCACTGGGTCTTTCATAATTTTCCCGCGTCATACATGAAGTAAGAACGAACGCTGAAAACAAAACTGAAAGTATTTTTATATTGAAGTATTTATTCATTTTTTTAATTTTCATAAAAGTTTCTAACTTTCAATTACTCAGATAGATTAATATCTTCTTTTTTTAATGGAACTACTTTCTCCTGAAGATATTGGAAAATAACAAATAAAACCGGAATGGCAACCAATCCGAAGAACGTTCCAATCAATAATCCTGAGGCTGCACCAGTCGCAATAGAGCGGTTACCTACCGAGCCAATCCCTGTGGCAAAGACCAATGGAATCATCCCGAAGATAAAAGCAAATGAGGTCATCAAAATCGGACGTAACCTGGCTTTTGCAGCATTAATCGCCGACATGGTAATTGATTCTCCGTGGTGGCGCCTTTGTACGGCAAATTCCACAATCAAAATTGCATTCTTGGCAAGTAATCCAATCAACATGATAATAGCGATCTGGAAGTAAATATTATTTTCTAATCCAAAAATTCGCTGACCGAAAAATGCTCCAATTACTCCCAGAGGAAGTGAAAAGATAACAGAGAAGGGCAATAAATAACTTTCGTATTGAGCAGACAGAATAAAGTAAACAAACAAGAAACTCAGTAAGAAAACGACATAAGTTTGTGACCCAGCCTTCATTTCCTCTTTGGTTAAGCCGGTAAATTCAACATCATAATTAGCGGGTAAATTCTCGGCTGCAACTTCTTGCACTGCTTTAATCGCATCCCCTGTTGAAAACCCGGGATTACTTGATCCATTAATTCCAACGGAAGTAAAAAGATTATATCGTTCTAAGGATTGTGGTCCAAAGCTTTTTTCTAATGAAACAAACTGCGAAATTGGCGCCATGGCTCCAGAAGCTGTTTTAACAAAGATAGAGTTCAAATTTTCGGGAGATTTCCGATCATCGGGTAACGCCTGAATCATTACTCTAAATTGTTTTCCATATTTAGTAAAATCTGAAGAATAAATTCCTCCAATATATCCTTGCATCGTACTCAAAATACTATTCAAAGTAACCCCACTTTCTTTAGCACGCGGAACATTCACCACCATTTCATACTGTGGATAATTTGTATTGAAAGAGGTTGACGCAAACTGGATTTCCGGTCTTTGCATCAATGCGCCCACAAAACTTTGGGTTACTTTATTTAATTCGTTAATATCCCCACCTGATTTATCTAATAATACAGTCGAGAAACCGTCACTACTCCCAAACCCAGGTACACTTGGCGGCGAAAAGAAAATAATTTTGGCATCTGGATATTTAGCGGTAATTCCAAATAAACTTTTGGTAATATCATCAATGGTTTGACCGCCGGCTTTACCCCGCTCATTAAAAGGTTTTAATTTAACAAAGGCCTGCCCAACGTTAGATCCGGAACCAGACATAAATCCACGGCTCGCCGTAAATGTCACGTTTTGCACCCCCGGAAGTTTACGGGCTTCTTTTTGAAGATCTGATAAAACATTGTACGTTCTTTCAAGTGAGGCTCCGGGTGGAAGCAATACATCGGTAAATAAAATTCCACGGTCTTCTTTCGGAATAAATCCTGTAGGCATTGTGGAACTTGCCCACCAGAATGTAACTCCTCCGGCTGCAAAAATGATCAATAAGCTCACCCATTTATTTCTTAGAATGAAATTAAATGACTGACCATATTTCTTTGTACCTGCATTAAATCCTGCATTAAATTTATAAAAGAATTTTTGTGCAAAATTCATAGTTCCATACTCTTTCGTATGATGTGCGGGAGGTTTCAAAAACATAGCACAAAGCACCGGACTTAAAGTCAAAGCATTAACAGCTGAAATTAAAATCGCTATGATCAGGGTAATCCCAAACTGCTGATAGAAAACTCCGGTAGGTCCGGTTAAGAAAGTTACGGGAATAAATACAGCAGCCATTACCAAAGTAATTGATATAATCGCACCTGTAATTTCGTCCATCGCTTCGATGGTTGCTTTTTTAGCGTCGGTGATTCCTCCTTCCATTTTAGCGTGTACGGCTTCTACCACAACAATGGCGTCATCCACTACAATCCCGATGGCAAGAACCAAAGCAAAAAGGGTTAATAAGTTAATGGAATAACCCAATAAATTAAGGAAAAAGAAGGTTCCTACAATAGAAACAGGAACGGCAATCGCCGGAATTAAAGTGGATCTAAAGTCCTGTAAGAATAAAAACACAACTAAAAACACGAGCACAAATGCTTCTAAAAGCGTGGTCACTACTTTAGAGATTGAAGCGTCCAGAAACTCATTGGTATCAAAGTTAATATTATAGCCAATTCCTTCCGGAAGTGTTTTTTCAGTTTCTTTTAGTAAGGTTTTTATGTTGGTAATAATTTCCTGAGCATTGGAACCCGGTGTCTGAAAAATCCCCATTGATATGGAACGGTTTCCATTACTTTCACCAATTCCTGCATACGATTGAGAATCCAGTTTAATCTCTGCGACATCTTTTAAACGGAGATATTCCCCATTTCCTAAGGCACGAAGAATAATGTTTTCAAACTGATCAACTTCGTTATATTTTCCTTTGTAGGTAATGATATACTGAAAAGAACCTCCACTGTTTTCACCTAAGGCTCCGGCAGCTGCTTCTCTGGACTGATCATTGATCGCTGCAGAAACTTCGGCAGGTTCTAAACCATACGCTGCCATTTTTGCGGGATCCAACCAAACTCTCATGGAATAATTTTTTCCACCAAAAACCTGGGCATCACCCACACCATTTACCCTTTTTAATTCAGGAATAACATTAATATTTAGGTAATTCTGCAGCCAAACTTCATCCAGTTTAGGATTCGCAGTGTAAAAGCTCAAGAACATCAAGGCACTTGTCTGCTGCTTGCTCACCTGCACTCCGGATCTTGTAACTTCTGAAGGCAGAAGCGGAATTGCACGCTGAACTTGATTTTGAACATTTACCGCAGCGATATCCGGATCAATTCCCTGTTTGAAGAAAATCTGAATCGAAGCAGAACCGTTGTTTCCGGCAGAAGATGAAATATAGTCCATTCCTTCTACTCCATTCACCTGTTCTTCAATCGGGATCACTACACTATTCATCACCGTTTGCGCGTTGGCACCGGTATAATTTGCTGAAATTCGCACCGTTGGTGGCGCAATATCAGGATACTGTGTAACCGGCAAAGAGATTAATCCCAGAATCCCCAACACTACAATCATGATGGAAATTACCGTAGATAAAACCGGTCTGTTTATAAATTTTTTAATCATGTTCTAGAAAATCGGTTTTATAGCATTAATGAGATCGTCGAATTTTTTGGGTTGTGCTTTTACAGGAGTTCCGGTTTTTAAGGTTCCGACGCCTTCTGCAACAACAACTTCGCCTTTCACAGCACCTTCTTTAATAACCACCATATTATTCACGCGATCAATGACCGAAATCACCGTACTTTTGGCAGTATCTTTTTCTACTTTGTAAATGTAAACCAAACCTTGCTGCTCAATTGTAGCACTTTCCGGAATGACCAAAGCATTATCATAAGTGATTGGAATCCTAATGGTTCCACTATTTCCGTTGCTCAATAATTTATTAGGATTGGGAAATGAAACACGGAACTGAATACTTCCGGTGGCAGCATCAATCTGTCCGGTAATTGCTTTGATATATCCTTTCTCTGCATAGACATCTCCATTAGCCAAAACCAATTCTACTGCCGGCATATTTTTTATTTTTTCCGGAATGGTTGCGCCTTTTGAATTTTTTAAGAAGTCCAGATATTCCTTTTCGTTCATTGAAAAATAAGCATAAAGTTCGCTGGTATCAGAAACCGTTGAAATCGGCATTGGATCACCAGGTCCAACCAAACTTCCGGTTCTGAAATTAATTTTTCCTATCGTTCCCGAGATAGGCGCGCGAATCACAGAGTAATCAACATTTGCCTGAGCGCCTTGGTAATTTGCCTGAGCCTGAGCTACTCCTGCGGAAGCTTGCTGTTTTGCGGCAACTGCTTGGGCAACTTGTGCCTGAGCTCTTGCTAAATTAGCCTGTGCGGTTTGCAGCTGAACACTGCTGATAATATTTTTTTCCACTAAAGGTTTCAGTTTGTTTACTTCAACCTGAGCGGCACTTACGGCAGATTGCGCAGCTTTCACATTGGCATCGGAAGCGGCAACACTTGACTGCGCGGCACCAACTCCTGCCTTTGCCGCATTCGCAGACTGGCTTAAAGCATTGGTTTCTAATCTGAACAATGGTTGACCTTTCGTTACATATTGACCTTCGTCTACTAACACCTGCGTAATATAACCCGACATTTTAGCGCGAACATCATTATTAACCCGACCCTCAATACTTGCGGGAAAGGCAGAATAACCAACAACATTTCTATTCTCTACCACTACGGTAGAAACTACTTTGGGACCTTGAGCAGGTCTTTCGTCTTTCTTTTTGCAGGATAAAACCGACAAAACAGAGAAAGAAAGAAGGATAATTTTATTTTTCATGAATTTAATTTTATAATTGAATGTCATCATTATTATAATATAAGTGGTGACGAAGGAAGTTGTTATTTTAAAGTTGATCTAAACTCTCTTTTATATTTTCAATATTTTTATCAAAAAGCTTCGTATAAATATCAAATTTACGCAAGGCTTCCTTATCACTTGTGTTTCGGAAATTTTTTAACTGATTTAAAATTAATAATTCCTTTTCCATTTTTGTGATAATTTCTCCAAAACGAATTTTCATATACTTTTCATTCATTGCAAAGAATCGTTTCCGCTCGTCAATTTTATTGAAATCAGTAATGATATTAAGGTTTAACAGTAAATTGAGATTTGACGAAACAGCGCTTTTGCTGGCAGAAAAAACTTCTACAAACTCATCGAAAGAAACTCCTTTTCTATCAAAATCAAAAATTAGGTAGGAATAAATTTTCGCAGCAAGTGGCGGTAAATGGAATACATCTCCATAAAATTTCACCATATCGTAAAATAAATCTTTATCAATTTCCAGCATCAATTGTATTTAATTTGCAAAAATACAATTTAGTTCTGAACTAAAAGAACCAAACTTTGATTTTAAGATTATTTTATGATTTTGCTACCTTATTATATCCTTTAATCAAATAGGATTCAATTGAAAATGCAAATATGGTAGGCCCAAACAAGATTAATTTTGTTAATTTTGTTAGATGGACTTAAGAGATCAACTAAAAAATATATTTCCTGATCACGAAGAGCAGGATTTTGAAATGCCGGTGGAAAAATTTGTGCAGAAAGAACCGCTCATCTGTAAATTTGAAAAAAAAGGCAGGCATGGAAAACCCGTAGCTCTTGTTGAAGGTTTCGAAGGAAGCGATGAAGAACTGAAAAAGATTTCTAAGAAAATAAAAACGACTTTGGGAATTGGCGGCTCGGAAAAAGACGGAATCATTATTATACAAGGCGATAACCGGGATAAGATCATGGTAATATTGAAGGAGATGGGTTATAAAACTAAACGAGTTGGAGGATAAACCATTGATGCCTACTTGCGTTATGAAAACGAATCTGCAGCCCGACTTGAACGGAAATCCTTTTTTTTGCAAAGGCAATTGCGTAGGCAAAAAAGATTGGGAGTGGAAGGCGGAAATGTCTGCCATAAAAAAATACAAAGTGACATTCGACGCAGTCAAATGTCTGCCCAAATAAAAATTTAAAATAAAAAAATTAGAATATGCTTAATAAATTAGCAGCATCAGAATTGGTGCTAAATGACGACGGAAGTGTGTATCACTTGAACTTATCGCCGGAAGATATTGCGGGTAAAATTTTGTTGGTTGGTGATCCTGACCGTGTTCCAAAGGTTTCTAAATATTTCGACAAGATTGAAATCAAAAAAAATAAAAGAGAATTTTATACGCATACCGGAACTTTGCGCGGCGAAAGAATCACGGTAATGTCGACCGGAATCGGAACTGAAAACATCGATATCGTGATGAACGAGTTGGATGCTTTGGTGAATATCGATTTGAAAAATAAAGAGTTCAAAACCGATCATACGGCTTTGGAATTATTCAGAATGGGAACTTGCGGAAGTGTGAATCCTGATATTGAGGTCGACAATATGCTCGTAACTGAAAACGTGGTTGGTCTTGATGGTCTTTTGCATTTTTACCAGGATTACGAATTTGAAAATGACTTCTCCAGAAACTTTATGGCGAAATTCCCGTATGAGAAAATCAAACCGATGTTGTATTTCTCTGAATGGGCGCCCGAAATGGCAACCTACTACAGCGATGCTAAATACCGCGGAAACACGGCGACTTTCCCAGGTTTTTATGCACCACAAGGACGTCAACTTCGTTTGAGAGCAATAGATGATAAATTCTTGGAAACCTTAAATGAGTTGGGTGTGACGAACTTCGAGATGGAAACTTCTGCGATTTATGGTCTTTCAAAATTGTTAGGACACAAAGCGATTACAGTGAATTCAGTTATTGCAAACAGAAGAAGAGGCGAGTTTTCTGCGGATCACGCAGCGTCTGAAAAAAATATGATTGAGTGGGTTTTAGATCGTGTTATTAAATAGGTTTTTTAAGCATAAAGGCACAAATTTTAATCTTTTACTTAAAAAGGGTGTAGAAGTACATCAAGTAAAAAGTATATTTTGTGAATGATAATAGAATAAGTGCGGTTAAGAAATTAGCCGCATTTTTTTATTTAGAGTGGCAATCAACCAAATGATCATTCACCATTCCCGTTGCTTGCATGTGCGCATAAACTACGGTTGAACCCAGAAATTTGAAACCTCTTTTCTTTAAATCTTTCGATAATGCATCTGAAATTTCTGTGGTTGCAGGAACATCACTTAAGGTTTTCGGATGATTTACAATTGGCTTTCCATCAACAAAACTCCAGATGTATTTTGAGAAACTGCCGAACTCTTTTTGTACTTCCTGAAATCTTTGCGCATTATTTATTGTAGCTAAGATTTTTAATCGATTTCTGATTATTCCGGCATTGTTCATTAAATCTTCTACTTTGTCTTCAGAATAGGTTGCAATTATATCATAATTAAATTCGTCAAAAGCCCTTTTAAAATTTTCTCTTTTCTTTAAAATAGTATACCAGGAAAGCCCGGCCTGAAAGCTTTCTAAAACCAGAAATTCGAAAATTGTTTCATCATCGTATACTGGCTTTCCCCATTCTTCGTCATGATACTTTCTATAGAGATCATCTTTCTCACACCAGCCACACCGAATTAATTCCATACCTAATATTTAAGTACGAAAATATGAATTCTTAATTTATAAAATTATAGTTTCACATCGAAAAGAATATTAGCAAAACTTTAAGATATGTTTAACATAATATTAGATAATTTAGGAATAGTAATTGTAACTACGTAAATATCAAATTAAATTTCATTCGTAAAATTATTAACATTAAACATTATTATTATGGAAAGACAAGATTATAACAAAGCAGAAAATGCAGTAGATAAAGCAAAATGGACGGTGAATGATTATGCTGACAGAGCAAAAGATTACATCCGTGAGCAAAAGCACAAAAATGCAGAACCAACTGCAGACGGCTGGATGGAAAGAGCGAAAGAAAATGTTTCTGATGCTTGGGAAGACACAAAAGATGCCGTTTCTGATGCCTGGGAAAAAACAAAAGACTGGAGCGAAGATGCAAAAGCTGAAGTAAGAAAAGCGACCAACTAATCATATTTCATATATAAAGAAGAGAATCGTCTTAGGGCGATTCTTTTTTTATGCGTTAAACAACAAAAAAATTTTTAAATTTGTCTCAACAAAAATTAAGATTATGTCATACGGATTATTAAAAGGTAAGAAAGGAATTATCTTCGGTGCCTTAAACGACCAATCCATTGCTTGGAAAGTTGCGGAAAGATGTCATGAAGAAGGCGCTGAATTTATTCTGTCGAATGCCCCAATCGCCATGAGAATGGGAGAGATTGACGAGCTTGCCAAAAAAACAGGTTCAGATGTGGTTGCTGCAGATGCTACGTCAGTAGAAGATTTGGAAAAACTTTTTGCCCATGCAGAAGAAAAATATGGCAAGATCGATTTTATCCTTCACTCCATTGGAATGTCTGTAAATATTAGAAAAGGTAAAACCTATACAGATCTTAATTATGATTTCTTAGAAAAAGGTTGGGATGTTTCCGCTGTTTCTTTTCATAAAGTGATGAAAATAGCGTGGGATAAAGATATTATGAATGAATGGGGATCCATTTTAGCATTAACTTATATTGCTGCACAAAGAACCTTCCCTAATTATGGTGATATGGCCGATAACAAATCTTATCTTGAAAGTATCGGTAGAAGTTTCGGTTACTATTGGGGCGAAAGAAAAGTGAGAGTGAATACGATCTCTCAGTCTCCGGTAATGACAAAAGCAGGTGCCGGTGTTAAAGGAATTAGTGGTTTCTTCAACTTCGCAGATAGTATGTCTCCGCTTGGAAATGCTGATGCCTTGGATTGTGCGAACTATTGCGTAAGTCTTTTCTCTGACTTAACCAGAAAAGTAACCATGCAGAATCTTTTCCACGATGGAGGATTTAGCAAAACTGGGGTTTCGCAGAAGATCGTAGATAAATTTGAAGATTTCGAGTAAGTAAATCTTCCTAGAAATATAAAATCCGTCCCGTTAAATTAATGAGACGGATTTTTTTATCTTGAAGGCTGTGGAATTACCGGTAAACTTTCATTGCCAGAAGTGGAGACCGTTTGTACCGCAAAAATGAAATTATCTTTGGAAAGTGGAACGGTGTACGAAGTTTCGGTGGTGAAAATTTTATGAGTCCAAACGGAACGGTCTGTTTCACGATAAAGAATCTGGTAACCTTTTATTTTACCGGAAGTAGGTTTTTCCCAACTTAATTTGGTGGAGTTCGACAGGTCTTTTACATCCATTAAAACATTTTGCGGGCGCGGTGGAGATTTTGCCAAATTCGCCAGTACAGCAACATTTACCGCCGTATTTGTTCTCAGATAATCAAAATCCATGAACTCACTGAGATCCCCGTATTTCTTATTATTTTCAGTTCGAATATCCTGATGTTGATGGTCGTAATTTTCATAATAATCGGTTAAGCGTACGGCAGTGAAGCCTTCATTTACAAAAGGAGTGTGATCGCCACCACGCAGGAAGCGGTCATTTCTATAAATCAATTTAATATCGATATTCTGAACATACCGTTCTCCCGTTTCTTTTACATATCGTGCCAATTGTCGCGCATTTCCATCATTTTCTAATCCTAAATTACGGATTTTGGAAGCATTCTTTTCAGTTTCAAAGGCAGACAAACCTTCGCTGAAAACGCGGAGTTTGGGAATTCCATCATTTTTTGGCGCATCAAAACTGTTGTTTCCGATCATATCATTATTAAGAACCGCTTCTACCTGCCATTGATCTTCTTTTGCTTTATCTGCCAACATTTTAGCCCCCAAAATACCCTGCTCTTCTCCACTGACAGCAACAAAAAGAATAGAAACAGGGAATTTTGACCGACTCAAAACTCGGGCACTTTCGATGACTGCGGCGACTCCGCTTCCATCATCATTTGCTCCCGGCGCGAAACTCGTCGCATCCATCACATCACTTACTCTGGAATCTAAATGTCCTGAGATAATGATTATTCTTTTGTCTGAAGGATCGGTTCCCTTTAAAAATGCGACCGCATTGCCAAGATTTGTGACTTTATCAATTCGCTTTCCATCAGGTTGCAGATCTTCATTTTGCAGAAAAACCTCCATTCTACCGCTTGCGTTTTTAGAATAAGTCCTAAATTTTGATAATACCCAATTTCTTGAAGCGCCAATTCCCTTATGTTGATCTGTGGTTGAACTCATGGTATGACGGGTTCCGAAACTTACCAGCTTTTCGACATTGGCTTTGAGTGAATCTTTGTTTACATTTTTTACATATTGCATTATTTCCACATCAATGTCCTTTTTTTGTGCGCTAAGACCTAATGAAAATGCAATTGAGAGAAAGAAGGCTATTTTTTTCATTTTAAATTTTTTATTTCATTTATAAATTGCTCTACCACATAATCTTCTGTTGCCCAAGAAGTTATGATTCTTATCGCGGCTTGATCCTGATCCAGCTTCTTCCAAACATAAAAATCAAAGTTTTGAGAAAGTTGTTCAATTTGGGAATGTGAGAGCATAGGAAAAATTTGATTTGTAAAGGTTTCAGTCAGAAAATCATGGCTTATTTCTCTAAAGGCTTTTTTAATTTTCATGGCTTGCTGATTCGCATGTTTCGCTAGATCAAAATACAAATCGTCTTTTAGTAATTCCTGAAACTGGATACCGAGCAGTCTTCCTTTGGCCAGCAAAGCGCCTTTTTGTTTTAAATGAAAACCGAAATCTTCCTGCAAATTTTCATTGTTAATGACAATTGCTTCTCCAATTAAAGCTCCGTTTTTTGTGCCTCCTAAGTAGAAAGCATCAGTATATTTACCAAAGTCTTCTAATGTTAAGTTATTTGTTTCCGCAGTTAAAGCGTGTCCCAACCTTGCACCATCAACGAATAAATAAAGATTGTTCCTTTGGCAATAATCATAGAGATTCCTTAATTCATCTTTTAAATAAATCGTACCGACCTCAGTAGAATTTGAAATGTAAACCAACTTTTGCTTTACCTGATGCGGTTTATTCTGATGACCTTCAATAACAGTCTGAATATCTTCCGGACGAATTTTACCATTTTCCGTTTCAACCGCATGAACTTTATGGCCCGTAGATTCTATGGCGCCACTTTCATTCGTGAAAATATGACCTGTGGCTGCAGCAACCACACTTTCATGTGGACGTAAAAATGAAGAGATCGCAATCAGATTAGCTTGTGTTCCACCGGAAACAAAATCCACTGTGGATTTAGGATTATTAATTTTCTGTTTAATAATGGCTTTGGCGGCCAGAGAATAATCATCCAAACCATACCCACTTTGTTGATCCTTATTAGTTTGGAGCAATGCTTCGAGAACTTTTGGATGTGCTCCTTCTGCATAATCATTTTTAAAAGAATATTTCATAGATTAAATGTATAAAAAAGGGTCAATAAAACAGTACAATTTAGGTGAATTTACCTTTCATTATTCCCAATTATATCTCACCTTTGTTATGTAAAAGTAAAGAAAACTAATAACCCTTTTTTACAAAACATCATTTTTTATCCAATTTCTTCTTGGGATTTTTAAACGATGTAATTTTTTTCTTCATTTTGAATTTTTAATTAACTCTAGGCATGCAACATCTTTTGTATGCCTTATTTTTTTATTGTTAGATTTGCATAAAAGAGCATCTAACTTATGATTTCACTAACGGAAGAAAACTATCTGAAAGCCATTTTCCATCTCAGAAACACCGACAACACAGTAACAATCAATGAATTAAGCAAATTATTGGATGTTAAAATGCCGAGTGTAAATAATATGATGAAAAAATTCGCACAGAAAAACTGGGTTATTTATGAAACCTACAAACCTGTAAAAATCACCGCCGAAGGAAATAAAGAAGCTGCTCTTATTGTTCGCAAACACCGGTTAACGGAAATGTTTCTGGTTGAAAAAATGAATTTCGGCTGGGAAAATGTACACGAGATTGCGGAACAACTGGAGCATTTACATTCTGATCTGTTTTTCGATAAAATTGATGAGATATTAAATTATCCAAAATTTGATCCTCATGGCGAGCCTATTCCCGATAAAGAAGGCAATATCATTGCGCTTGATTTAAAGAAATTAAGTGAGTGCAAAAAAGATGATGAGGTGGTGTTTACTTCGGTTACGCACTCAGATGACGATTTCCTAAGTTATCTTACCAGCAAAAATCTAGAATTAGGTACTACCCTAAAAATTTTCGACATCGAAAAATATGATCAGTCGTTCACGATTCTGAAAACAGACGGTTCCAAAACTGTTTTAAGCAAAATGGTGTGCGATAAAATCCTTGTGAAGTAAAAAGCCAATTTGCTTTTCTTGGCGGATCAAGTGAATTGCCTTAACTTTGTAACAATCACAAAAAAATCAATAAAAATTCAAAATATGTCAAAAGCCATTTCACAGGTTCCTTTCGCAATAAACGAACCCGTAAGAAGTTATGAGCCAGGATCAGATGAAGTAAAATCATTGATCTCCACTTATAAAAAAATGTGGAAAGAGAAAATCGAAATCCCCATGGTTATTGGTGGTAAAGAAATCACCACTGATGAAAAAGTTGATATTAACTCTCCGCAAGATCACCAGCACACCGTTGGATTCTACCATAAAGGAACAATGAAGCATGTTGATGACGCCATTAATTCTGCTTTAGCAGCAAAAGAAAAATGGAATAATCTTGGTTGGGAGCAACGTGCCGCCATCTTTTTAAAAGCAGCTGATTTAATTGCGGGTCCTTACAGAGACCGTTTGAATGCAGCGACCATGATTGCGCAGAGTAAAAATGTTCATCAGGCAGAGATTGATGCTGCTTGTGAATTTATCGATTTCTTACGTTTCAACGTAGAATTTATGACCGAATTGTACAGCGAACAACCCGTTTCTGATACAGGAATTTGGAACCGTTCCGAATATCGTCCTTTGGAAGGTTTCTGTTTTGCTGTTACTCCTTTTAACTTCACCGCAATTTCCGGAAACTTGCCGACCTGTATGGCAATGATGGGAAATGTGGTGGTATGGAAACCATCTGACAAGCAGGTTTATTCAGCTAAAGTTATTATGGATATTCTTATTGAAGCAGGTTTACCGGAAGGCGTGATCAATATGGTTTTCACTGATGGAAAAGAAACTGCAGAAAAAGTATTGGCACACCCAGACTTTGCTGGTCTGCACTTCACAGGTTCTACTAAAGTGTTCCAAAGCATGTGGAAGATGATGGGCGACAACATTCATAACTATAAAACCTACCCAAGAATTGTGGGAGAAACAGGTGGAAAAGATTTCGTGATCGCACACCCTTCTGCAAATATAGAAGCAGTAGCTACAGGTTTGGTTCGTGGAGCATTCGAATATCAAGGACAAAAATGTTCTGCAGCATCCCGAGCGTACATTCCGAAATCCATCTGGAACGAGGTGAAAGCGGTAATGGAAGCACAAATGAAAACCATTAAGATGGGAAGTCCGGAAGATCCTTCTAACTTTGTGAACGCCGTTATTGATAAAAATTCTTTTGAAAAATGCAAAGGGTATATCGAACGTGCACAAAACTCAAAAGAAGCAGACGTAATCATCGGAGGGAAATGTGATGACTCTAAAGGCTGGTTTGTAGAGCCAACAGTTATTGTAACTACAAATCCAAAATATGAGTCCGTTTGTGAAGAAATTTTCGGCCCTATTCTTTCAATCTACGTTTTTGAAGATGAAGACTGGAGTGCTACTTTGAAACTGGTTGATGAAACTTCTCCTTACTCTTTAACCGGTGCTGTTTTCGCTCAAGACCGTTATGCGATTGATGAGGCTTACAAAGCTTTAGAAAACGCTTCTGGTAACTTCTATATCAATGACAAGCCAACCGGAGCAGTTGTTGGACAACAGCCATTTGGTGGCGCGAGAGCCTCAGGAACAAATGATAAAGCAGGATCTAAGATGAATCTACTTCGATGGGTTTCTGTAAGAAGTATTAAAGAAACTTTTGTTTCGCCGAAAGATTATAAATATCCTTACTTAGGATAAGATAATAGACTGGTATTTCAGAACTTAAAAAGTCCGTCACTTTCGTGGCGGACTTTCTTTATTTAGAAGATTATTAAAACATTAACAAAATTTTATCAAATTTAAAAAATGCTTTGGCATAGATTTTACATCTCTCTAAACATCAAATTAAATTCATTAAAACATTCATTAAATTAATAAAACTTAAAGTTATGGGTACTAAGAAAAACGGATTACTTGCATTATTAGGATTAGGAGCCTTAGCATGGTGGAAATATAAAAACTCAAGTGCAGAGGAAAAACAAGCAGTTAAAGATAAAGTGAATACCGCAAAAGATAATTTCAATAAATGGGGTACTGACCTAAAATCTAAAGCTGGTGATGTTGCATCACAGGTACAGGATAAAGTTAATAAAACGACATCTTCCGTTGAGGATACCGTAAACAGAGGTTAATACCAAAGCACACATTCTTATATTTAAAAAAAACCGCAGTGTAGTATTTACACTGCGGTTTTTTTTATACGAAAAATCCCGACCAGAGATCGGGATTGCATTTATTTTAGCAAAGCATTAAAGGTGTCACCCTGCCGAATATCTCCGGTATTGTATCCTTTCATGAACCACTCTTTACGTTGAGCAGAACTCCCATGCGTAAATCCTTCCTGATTTACGTATCCCTGGGATCTCTTCTGAATATTATCATCTCCAACGGCTTCGGCTGCAGAAATAGCAGATTCGATATCGCCGGGCTCTAAAATATGTTCTCTGTTGTCTGTCTGTTTCGCCCAAACTCCGGCATAAAAATCAGCTTGAAGTTCGGTGGCTACAGAAACACGATTCATATCTGCTTCAGAATATCTGCCGCTATTTCTGAGTTGATCTACTTTTTGGGTGGTTCCCAAAAGTGTTTGAACATGATGTCCCATTTCGTGCGCCATTACATAAGCAATTGAAAACTCAGTTACTTTTGCACCAAAACGTTGCTCCAACTCTTTGAAAAAACTCATATCCATATACACTGTTTGGTCGGCAGGACAATAAAATGGTCCCATTGCCGCCTGTGCAGTTCCACACCCTGACTGTGTTACATTTTCAAACAAGACCACTTTCGCCGGTTGATATTGCATGCCATTTTCCTGAAAAACTTTACTCCAGGTCTTTTCATTTTCTACCGTTACCATCTGTACGAAATCACGAACTTTCAATTCATCGGCGTTAAGGTCGCGCTGCTCGGTTTGTGGTCCGGCAGAACCTATTCCGGATGATAATATTGCGGAAGGATCACCGCCCAGAAAAAATATGATTGCAGCGATGATTAATGTACCTAAGCCACCACCCACCAGCATTCCTCCCCCACCGCCTGATCCGCGTCGGTCATCTACATTTCCACTTCTATCGTTTGTCCATTTCATAGTTTAAACTTTGGATAAAATTACAAAAAATATTATTTATTGAGTTTATTTTCTTTAAGCCAATATGAAACACTCTGGTACGTAGAAACACAGTCTTCTACTAAATTCTGCTGTATATTTTTAACCGGTATTTCGTCATAATACAGTTTAAAAGCGGACGGCAGATCTGATTTTTGTAAGCTTAAAGAATATTGTTTTATTTTCTTGGTCGGGGAAATAATGGTTAAATGATTATCTTTTATTAAACCCAGATCCTGATAGGTTGCGATATAGGCCTTTGGTTGAAAGTGCTCAGTGAAAACATCCTGTCCTAAGAATTTAGATTGATATTTAAAATTAAGAAGTCCAAGAACAGTAGGCATGACATCGATTTGTGACATTGTCTTTTCAAATTTTTGAGGTTCAATAAATCCTTCTGAAAAAACGATACCCGGAATTCTGTATTTATCCATTGGAAGCTCCGTTTTACCCGCACTTGAAGCACAGTGGTCGGCAATAATAATGAACACCGTATTTTTATACCAATTCTGTTTCTTAGCCATTTTAAAAAATTGACGAAGTGCATAATCAGTATACTTTACACCGCCATCACGGGATTTTGCTGTGCCAGGAATATCAATTCTCCCTTCCGGGTAAGTGAAAGGTCGGTGATTAGAAACGGTCATCCAATGGTGAAAAAATGGTTTGCCTGATTTGGAATCGTTGTTCATTTCCATCACTGCTTTTTTGGCCATATCCTCGTCTGACACGCCCCAAACATTAGCAAAGGTAATTTCTTCAGGTTTAAAATTATTTCGATCTACGATTTCGTAACCGTTCCCTTTATAGAAATCTTCCATATTATCGAAATAGCTGTAACCGCCATAAAGGAATTTCACATGATATCCTTTTTCCTTAAAAACACTTCCTGTGCTGAATTTATTTTTGTTATTCTCCCGCTTTACAAGACTTTCACCGGCAGTTGGCGGGATACACAAGGTCAGCGCCTCCAAACCACGCACGGTTCTATTCCCAGTTGCATAAAGGTTGGTGAACATTAGCGATTTTTCTGCTAAACTATCCAGAAAAGGCATGATCTTTTTTGTACTTCCGTAATGTTCTAAAAATTCTGCAGATAAACTTTCTACGGAAATTAAGACGACATTTTTGCGTATTTCAGGATTTTCAGGTGCAATATTTCTGCTTAAAGTTGGGGGTTGAAACTGCTGTAGAAAACGTTGCTCTGCTTTTTCCTGATTCATAGTTGGATAAAACTGAAAATAATCGAGTTCATTTTGAGTAAAGGCATGATAAAATTTCGGGAAACCATTCGCCTGAATCTCTTCCGCAAAAGTGTTTTTGGTCTGGATTTTACTCAATTGAGGAATCATCATCAAACTCAGTCCACACAGAATAATAATGGACGCCACCAATACTATTTTTTGAGTGATATTGGGAAGCGAAAGTAATTCCTTTTTTGTTTTTTTATAGATGAACCAGGTTACGAGCAATGCTAATGTTAAAATAGCAGAGAATAACGGAACAACAGGATAACTTTCCATAATGTTTCCGATGACTTCATTGGTGTAAAATAGATAATCAGCTGCAATAAAATTGTAACGCACGCCGAATTCATTCCAGAAAAAATACTCGCTGACTGCATTAAAGATGATTAATAAAACGTAAAGAAATAGGGTAATGAAGTACAGAATATTGCGAATCCCGGTTCGTTTTGTGGGAAGAAAAAGCATTAATCCGAAGAGCAGTGTTTTTAAGCCTATAAAGATCATGGCCACTTCCGGAAAAGAACCTCCATATTGTTTAAATATATTACCCGGAACAAATGCGGTATAAATAAACGCTAAAACGAACAACCCAAAAATGAAATATCCAAAGGGTTTTCTGTATTTAGAATCCGATAAAAAAAGAAAATACAGGGCAAGAATACTGCTGGCAAGGATAAAAACAAAAACATCACTTAAACCACCAATAATTAGGATTTTCAAACTTTCCCAGATTCCAAAATTAACCGTTGTGATGGGGTGAAATATAAATATGATCCTTAAAATCATGGAAACAATTCCATAGAATAGACCTAAATAAAGATAGGGTTTAAGTTTAGATGCGTACATATTCGTATGGAATTTTAATGTGAAAAGGTGTACTGATGAGAAACACAGAAAAAAATGACTTTAGGAGATGTTTCTTTTAAACTCAATCATCTGAAGTGCAGTAACAGCGGCTTCCACCCCTTTATTTCCCAGGGCACCGCCACTTCTGGCAATTGACTGCTCTTTTTTATCATCTGTTAAAACACAGAAAATCGCAGGAACATCCGATAAAATATTACAGTCTTTAATCCCCTGCGCTACAGCGGAACACACGTAGTCGAAATGTGATGTTTCGCCCCGAATGACACATCCGATTGCAATTACTGCGTCAAAATTGCCCTGTTTGCACAGTTGCATTGAAGCATAACTCAATTCAAAAGCTCCGGGAACGGGAAAAACGCTAATGTTATCGATTGGAATTCCTTCCTTTTTTAACACTTCTATTGCGCCATCACGCAGATTATAAGTTACGAAATCATTCCATTCTGAAACAACGATGCCAATTCTAAAAGAACTGGCATTGTTTATTTTTAATGGTCGATAATCTGAAAGATTTACAGTTGCCATTATTTCTTATTTATATTAGTAATATTTTACCATTTCGATGTAGGAATCAGACATTCCATTATCGTAATCTGCGTACTTTTCATCAACCGCAGAGAAGTATTTTTTTGCTGCATCATTTTTCTTCAATGCTAATGCCAAAATTCCTGCTTTTCTGGTGAAGTAATAAGCAGTATAAGGATCATCTGAAGCAGAAATCGCCTGATCTAAAAGTGACAATGCCTCATCGCTCTTATTTAGATTTGCCTGGCAATCTGCCATAGCTCCATATTTCAAAGCCATTAATACCTTATTTTTTGAAGAAAACTCATCTAATAAATCGTATGACTCTTTATATTTGCCTTCTTTAAATTTGATAAGTCCCGCGTTATAAGCTGAAAGTTTACCAACAGCCGTTTCGGAGAAATCTTTATACGTTCCTAGATATCCGGGATTGGCTGCGCTTTTCCCACCTAAAGCTAAATCATTTTTACCATCTGCCAAATTTTTCTGCGCTGCAAGATAACTTAGGGTTGCCTCTTCATTTCTTGGTTCAACATAAAACTGTTTGTAGGCAAAAAACCCTAAAACAGCCAATACCAAAGCACCAAAAATGATGATTAAAAGTTTTGAGTTTTTCTCCAGGAATCTCTCAGTATCAAGTGCACCTCTATCCAGATCTTTGAAAACTTCAACAGTTTCCTTTCCTTCCAGGTCCTTTTTGTTCGTGTGCAGTTTATGTTTTGCCATAATAGTAATAAAAATTGAAGTGCAAATTTAACTGTTTTTGAACGATTTACAAAATTTAGTTTTCAAAAAGATAATTTCTGATTTGCAGTTGATATTTAACAAAGAATTGTTTGTAAAAAGGTGCTAATAAGTAAGGATTTGATGAACTTCAGCCTCAAATTGTTTCAATCTTTCTTTTCCGCCTAACTCCTCCAAGGCAATTAAAAAACTGAACTGCGAAATGCGTGCTCCCTGTTTCTGAACCAATAAGGCAGCGGCTTCGGTTGTGCCTCCTGTCGCCAACAGATCGTCGTGAATCAAGATTCTTTGACCGGATTTAATTTGTCCCGTCCGCATTTCGATTTCGGCAGAACCATATTCTAAATCATATTTTTGCCCTACAAAGGGCGGTGGCAGTTTTCCTTTTTTTCTAATAAGCACAAAAGGCACATCTAAAGCGACAGCGATGGCGATGCCAAAAAGATAGCCCCGACTTTCGATCCCACAAACTGCATCAATTTTTCCGCGACTGAATTCTGCTAAATCCTTTATTACATCTTTGTATAGATCAGGTTTTAAAAAAATGGGCGTAATATCTTTGAACTGAATTCCGGGTTTCGGAAAATCTGGAATATTCTGTATCGTATCTTCCAGCTCCTGAATGAGTTGATGATTCATTTATTGATTTATTTTATAGCTTGAAATTTTCCACTCACCATTTACATTTTTAAGTCCGAAAGTTACCTGTATTGCTGTAGTACGTCCTTCTTTGTCGGTAACATCGTAAGTTGCATTTACACTGGCGGCATTTGCAGAAGTATTGGTGGTGGTCATATTTTTTACATTGATATTTTTTACACCTCCAAACCCTGAAGTCGGATTGGAGAATTTTTCAAAAGATCCCCAGCTTGGATTGTCTGCGGTATCATATGCTCCACGCAGATTTTGTGCTGCTAAATTATTAAGAAACTTAGAAACACTCGCTTTCGGATCTGCTGCTGTTGCGGGCGTCTTTTCAGGAGTTGCCATTTCGGGCATATCTGTAGGATTTACAGGAGTCTCTGATATATTGGCGGGATTTTCTGCGGGATCTCCTGCCGGCATAAGTAAGGCTTTAGGATTTACATCAAGACCTACTTTGGTCATTTTGAAAGTTTTCTTTGTTGTCTTCACAGAAACGGTGATATCAATTTTCTGATCTACAATTTTTTGAGCCGGTAAAGAGGCAAATCTAATGTTGAATCCTTTAAAATTGTTGTCCTGCATTAAATTTTTCGACGTAAGAATTCTGTTTCCTCCACTAAAGACTTCTAAAACCACTTCTAATCCTGCACCGGAGAAAGCTACGGGCTTTCCGGAAGCATCAATAAGTCTCGGGACTACCTGAATCGACTGAGGTCCTAAAACCTGATCATTGCCCAGACTGTTTACATTTAAACTTAGGGAACTCGCCTGTATGTCATTTGGATCTGATTCTTTGGCCTCTACATTACCAAAGATATTCATCTCTCCTAAAGAAGGCGGGCCCGAACTTGTCCAGTCGATATCGTTTTTCTGCGCAATCTGATCTGCCAATGCAAAGATCTCCGGAACTTTCTTACCATTAATTAATTGTCCTAATGCCATCAATTCACTTTGATCACCTTCTGCGTCAACACCGAACGTTTTTAGAATATAGAGTGCTTCATTAAACTTAACCTGTTGCAGCGTACTTAAACTGGACGCCATATCATTAATACTGGACTGCAGCGATTTGGTCGTGGTGGCGTCAACCTTATCCTTTTTGCAACCCATCACAAAAAACAGTAGGGAAAACAAAAATATTGATATGATCTTATTTTTATGCACTTTCGCAATCGTTGGTATAGTTTCTTCTGTATTCATTTGAGTTCGGGTTTATAACAAATTTATAAAAAAATCCCGACAAATGCCGGGATTAATTTTTTGATCAATTTAAGTTTCCTAGAAAGGATATTCGTAAATTTTTGATTCGTGAATGAAAGGGTTTCCTTCCGGCAATAATTTTCTTTTTGACAGTGTTGTCATTACCGCGAAGATAAATAAACCTAATCCAAAAAGTACTGCGCCAAGATTTGTTAATAATCCAGTGATGTTTTCCCAATAAGGACCAACAGTTCCCGGCATTACCATATTGTAATACACTAACCAGTGTCCACAAATGATAATTATCGCCATAGTCGTCATTACTTTATAGTTTCGTTTGATACTTGAACTTACCATTACAGATAAAGGAAGCGCAAAATTCAACAGTAATATAGACCAGAATGCCCATCCGTAGTATTCAAATCTTCCGTAGAAATAATTAACCTCTTCCGGGATATTTGCATACCAATATAACATAAACTGAGCAAACCAAGTGTACGTCCACAACATAGTAGATGCGAAAAGGAATACTCCTAAGTCATGCAAGTGATTGTCGTTAAACTGTGGTAAGAATCCACTTTTCTTTAAATATACACTGATCAACATAATCACTGCAATTGATGTTGCTAATGTACTTACCATCGCATACCAAATATACATGGTAGAATACCAGTGTGGATCAATAGACATCAACCAGTCCCAAGCCCAAGCTGCAGAACAGAAGCCGAAAAATGCAATATACCCTACGTTCCAGCTATAGAAGTTAGCATATACTTTTCTATCTTTAGTTTCATCTACTTTTTTAGACTGAGCTCTCAGTTTCCAAGAGAAGAAAGATGCTCCAAGTACATAAAATAAGGTTCTGAAAATATAGAACGGAATATTTAAGAATGTTTTCTTTTCGTAAAGAATGGCATCAAAATGAACACTCTTAGGATCTGTTAATTCCGGATCCATCCAGTGAAACAAATGACCGATATGGGTGACATTCAACAGCATAACAATAATGACAATTGCTCCTGCCCAAGGGATGAATGAAGCAACAGCTTCCATTACTCTAAGGATGATGATCGACCAACCTGCATGAGAAGCGGTTTGAATTGCATAGAAAAACAAGGCACAACAGCTTAATGCAAAAAGGAATACAGAAACCGTATGAATTGCGGCTAAAGGTTGATTCTTAAACTGCATTTTCGCATGCTCCAAATGGGCAGCATGATCTTGTGGGCCTACCATTTCACTTGAATTTGAAGGCATATGGTTTCCGCCGGCATGTACTGCCTCCATCATATGTTCAATCTGGGCATCATCTGTACCATGATTCATGAAATAACCTGCTCCAAAAAGCACCAATCCAAGAACGATGAATATGATTGAATATAATCTTAATTTAGGTGAAAAACTATACATTGTATTACTCTTTTTTATTTTTTAGGACTCGTACTTATTTTGTTGCGTCTGCTGCAGGTTCTGCTGGTGTAGCAGCAACGGCTGTTTCTGGTGCAGCTGCCGCGACAGTGCCACCTTTAAATGCATTCATCACATATAACGAAACTCTCCATCGGTCTCCCGGTTTTAGCTGACCTGCATAGGAACCCATTGAGTTTCTACCGTTGGTCAAAACATAGTGTACGGAACCTACTGTAATTTCTCGATCAGCATATTTAGGAACACCTGAATAAGCACCACTTTCCACGATAGGACCTTGCCCGTCTCCATTAACACCATGACAGGCTGCACAGGTTTGGTTGTAAAGTTTTTTACCTCTTTCAATATCTTTCGCCTGATTGGCAGGATCTAAAGGAGAAGCTGTAATTAATTTCGATTCATCATACCCTCCATTATATTGATCAGGAGTCATTTTGGTATTGGCTGCCGGATCTGCAATTCCTTCCGGATTTTGAGATACCGTTCCATCAATAGGACCTAAACCTGTTGCTCCGTTATTTTTAACAAATGCAGGAATCTCATTTTCATGTTTCGAATAAGCATCTTCAGCTTTCATTAATGGATCATAAGCCACAGGAAAATACATATCCGGGAAATAAACCAAAGGCGGATTTTCTTTGCTGCAAGACGATAAAGTCATTGCTGCACATCCTAAGATAGCTATAATTTTTAATATATTCTTTGTCATCTTAAGCATCTTTTACAGTTATTTCTTCAACTCCGGTATCAATCAGGATTTGTTTTACTGCATCTACATTATCTGTAACAAATTCCATCATAAATTTATCATCAGTTGTTCTCGGATCAGGATTCTGAGGCGGACAACCTGGATACATTTTATTTCTCACTAAGAAGGTAAGAGACATCATGTGAGCTGCACAGAAAACCATCAACTCAAACATTGGAACTACGAAAGCCGGCATATTGGTTCCCCATTTAAAAGAGGGTTTACCACCGATATTCATTGGCCAATCGTGATTCATTGTGTACCATGTTACCAAAGCACCTATCGTTAATCCATATACTGCATACAAAAAAGCAGCATCTGAAATTCGTGTCTTTCTTAAACCTAAAGCTTTGTCCAGACCATGAACTGGAAACGGAGTATAGACTTCAGCAATAGCGATTCCTTTATCATTGAAAGCTTTCACTCCCTCTAATAAATCATCGTCGTCGGCATACATACCGTATATAATTTTAGTGGTGCTCATCTTCTTCTTCTTTTGCTTTATAAGTTTCACCTGATATTTTCAAAATAGTCTTCAATTCTGCCTGTGCAATTACAGGGAATGTTCGGGCATATAATAAGAATAATACTCCAAAGAAACCAATTGTTCCTAAATAAACTCCAACATCGATGATGGATGGTTTAAACATTGTCCAAGAACTTGGCAAGTAATCTCTGGAAATATTAATAACGATAATATCAAATCTTTCAAACCACATTCCGATATTAATAATCAAAGCGATGATGAAAGTTGCCATAATATTTGTTCTGATTTTTTTGAACCAGAATAACGCCGGAACAACCAAGTTACAAATAATCAAGGCCCAGAATGCCCACCAGTAAGGACCAGTTGCTGCACCCGGAGACAGATAAGTAAAGTCTTCATATCTTGAACCGGAGTACCAAGCGATAAAATATTCAGTTGCATAGGCTACAGTTACCATACCACCGGTTACTATAATTACGATGTTCATAATTTCGATATGATACATGGTAATATAATCTTCTAAGTGCGCCACTTTTCTTGCGACTAACAATAGCGTTTGTACCATTGCAAATCCGGAGAAAATTGCTCCTGCAACGAAGTAAGGAGGATAGATCGTAGAGTGCCATCCTTTAATTACCGACGTAGCAAAGTCAAAAGATACCGTGGTGTGTACGGAGAATACAAGTGGTGTTGCTAAACCAGCCAATACAAGAGATAACTCTTCGAAACGCTGCCAGTGTTTTGCCTTACCACCCCAACCAAATGAAAGGAAGGTATAAATTCTTTTCGTCCACGGAGTTTTCGCACGGTCTCTGATCATAGCAAAATCCGGAATCAATCCCATAAACCAGAATACACTGGATACAGAGAAGTACGTAGAAATCGCAAATACATCCCAAAGAAGTGGCGAGTTGAAGTTGGTCCAAAGTGAACCGAACTGGTTTGGTAAAGGGAACACCCAATAACCTACCCAAACTCTACCCATGTGAATTACAGGGAAAATAGCTGCCTGTACTACCGCGAAGATGGTCATCGCCTCGGCAGAACGGTTTACAGACATTCTCCAACGCTGTCTAAATAATAACAATACTGCAGAAATCAAGGTCCCTGCGTGACCAATTCCTACCCACCAAACGAAGTTGGTAATATCCCATCCCCAGTTGTTGGTCCTGTTCAGACCCCAAGCACCAATACCGGTACCAATGGTGTAAGCAATACAACCAAATCCATAGATGAATAAAGTCAACGCTATCCAGAAAGAAACCCACCAGAGTTTTCCTGCTCTTTCTTCTATAGGTCGGGCGATATCGTTTGATATATCGTGATAAGTCTTGTGACCAATAATTAAAGGTTCCCTTATCGGAGCTTCGTAATGTCCTGACATTTTTTACCTATTTATTATTTAAACATTATTTTCTTTTCTATTTCTCACTTTGGTGTGGTAGAATACGTTTGGTTTGGTACCAATTTCTTCCAGCAAAGTATATCTTCTGTTGGTGCTAAAAAGTGCTCTTACTTCAGAGTTCTTATCATTCATATCACCAAATTTCATTGCTCCGGTCGCACATGCATTCACACAAGCGGTAGAGAATTCCCCGTCTTTGATCGTTCTTCCTTCTTTTTTCGCTTCCAAAATGGTGTTCTGAGTCATTTGAATACACAATGAACATTTTTCCATAACCCCTCTTGTTCTTACTACAACATCCGGGTTTAGAACCATTCTTCCTAAATCATTATTTTGATTAAAGTCGAATTTATCATTAAGGTTATAAGTAAACCAGTTGAAACGACGAACTTTATAAGGACAGTTATTCGCACAATATCTTGTACCAATACATCTGTTATAAGCCATTTGATTCTGACCTTGCTTACCGTGAGAAGTTGCTGCCACAGGACATACAGTTTCACATGGTGCATGATTACAGTGCTGACACATCACCGGTTGGAAAATCACGTCTGGATTTGCCGCGGGGTGGTTTAATATTCCACTTTCCTTATCCATAAAGTGACCATACATTCCCGGTACGTTAAGATCTGCTGCTACGGCTTCTTCCTGAGAAAGTTTACCATCTTTATTCAAATCAACTTCAGCCGGAATATCAGTTGTATAATAACGGTCAATTCTTAACCAGAACATATCTCTGGACATTCTCACTTCATCTTTACCTACAACCGGAACATTGTTTTCCGCCTGACAAGCGATAACACATGCGCCACAACCTGTACAGGAGTTTAGGTCAATTGATAAATTAAAGTGTGGACCATCGGTATCATCGAATGCATCCCAAAGGTCAATTTTACCAGCTGGTAAAGCGCCGTTAAGGGTGTGATATTCCAAAGGTTTATTCCAGCCTAATTTCTCGTCATCAAATTTCACATTTAAGAAGGTATCCAAGGAAACTTCTCTTGCGATCTCATAACGACCCATTAAGGTATTTTGAAGCTGCATTCCTGCAAACTCATGACTGCCACCAGTTTTTTCGATTTTCACATTCGACATTACGAAGTTTGAACCGTCAAATACCGGATAAGCATTAATTCCTGTTTCTGCTACTTTACCTGAATCTTTTTTACCATACCCTAAAGCAAGTCCTAAAGATCCTTCAGCCTGACCTGGTTGAACGTATACAGGAACCTCTTTTAAAGTTACGCCATTCACCTTAACATTTACCAGTGATCCACCGAGCTGCATTCTACCATTAAGATCGTTTTCGATTCCTAATCTCGCTGCATCTTTCGGAGACATTGTCAGGTAATTATCCCATGTCATTCTCGTAATCGGATCCGGTAATTCTTGTAACCATGGGTTGTTCGCTTGTGTACCGTCTCCAATTGCAGTTTTAGTATATAAAACCAATTCTAAGTCAGAGGATTTAAATCCACTCAACTCAGTAACTGCCTGCTGTGCGTTACCACCGGCATAAGAAAGTGTAGCGGTATTTCCACCTGCCACTATTCCATTATACAAGGCTTTATTGAAAGTAGTACCACCAATCATTGTGGCAGCATTTGCTTTTAAATAATCGTAATAATTATTCGCAGGATTTCCTTTTCCATTCATCCAAACCAACAACGAATCTTCGATTTGTCTTGATTTAAAGATTCTTTGAATGGTTGGCTGCATCAAGGTATAAACACCAGTTTGTGGTGTCAGATCGCCCCAAGACTCCAACCAGTTGGCTACCGGGATCACAGCTTTCGCTGCTTTATACATTTCGTTTTTCTTATCAGCAATTGCGATAACATACGGAACCTTTGCTAAAGATTTTTTGAAATCTTCACCTTTCGCGCTGGAATACATTGGGTTTACATTATTGGCGATTAAAACACCAACTTGTCCCGAATTCATCCAGCTTAAAAATTCCTGATATCTTGCAGCATCAAATTCTTTTAAGAAGTTTGCTTTACCTGTGAAAGCGTTCGATGCTAATTTCTGATTAATTAAGTTTGCTAAAACGTGTGCCGCTTTTGAACCATCTGCTAAAACAACTGCGTTGCTGCCTTTTGCCTGTAATTCTTTAACAATTTCGCCAGCTTCTTTACTGATGCTTCCACCATTAAGTCCGTTATAAACTTCTACCAGAACTTTATTTACGGCACTTGGTTTCAAGGCCACTCTTGTATCGGCATTAGCTCCGGTTAACGTCATGTTAGACTCCACTTGAATGTGTCTCAACATATTTGGACCCGGCTTTCTTGCGGCTGCGTAAGAAGTTTCTAAAGAACCTCCATTAAAATCTCCTAAGAAATCTGCTTGGAAAGAAACGACCAACTGCGTTTTCGTTAAATCATATACCGGTAATGCACGTTGTCCGAAAACTTCTTCGGCAGCATCTAAAGCTGCGGTGTGAGGAAGTGCATCATAGGTTACCAGTTCTGCGGTAGGATATTTTGCTTTAAAGTCAGCAAATAATTTTTTGAATGTTGGGGAAGCAAATGAATGCGACAAAAGAACAATTTTCTTTCCTGCACCCTGCGCTTCAGCTAAACCTTTTAGAACAAAATCATCAACTTTATCGAAAGTTTCATCTTTTCCGTCTAATTTCGGTTGCTTTACTTTATCATTATCATATAATGAAAGTACAGCTGCTTGCGCTCTTGCGCTTGTTTTACCTAAATCTTTTGCAAGAGGATTTGGTTCAATTTTGATTGGACGACCTTCTCTGGTTTTAACTAAAACACTGGCAAAATCAAATCCATCAAAAAATGTAGAGGCATAATAATTAGGTACACCCGGAATAATTTCATGCGGTTTCACCACATAAGGAATCGTTTTGATCACCGGAGCTTCACACGCAGCTAATGTAACTGCTGCGGTAGAGAACCCTAAAAGTTTTAGAAAATCTCTTCTGGAAGTTCCCGACTCATTTGATTGCCCGCCGCCTAATAATTCACCCACAGGAATTTCATTCTGAAATTCTTTTTGAGCCAACTTACCGTTTAAGCTCGGATCTTTCAGTTCGTGAATACTTCTGAATTTTATTTTATTTGAAGCCATTGATACTTCTAATTTTTGTTATTAATAATGACATTTACCACACTCAAGACCTCCAATCGCATCTACAGTAATTTTCGCACCTGAACCATACTGTTTTTTCAGTTTTTCATGTAGATTTTTGAAGTACTCTTTATTATAACCATTGTTCATATCTACTTCTGTAGTTCTGTGACATTCGATACACCATCCCATGGTGAAATCGTTTGCCATCTGTACCACATTCATGGTATCAACCTGTCCGTGACAAGCTTTACAAACTACGTCTATCTTAGCATCCGGATTCTTTTTATTATAAGAATTTATAATCGCAGTCTCCCCTGCAACAACGTGCTGTGCGTGATTAAAATACACAAAGTCCGGCATGTTGTGAATTCTCGTCCATTCTACAGGTTGTGTTTTACCGGTATATTGTTGTGAAGCAGGATCCCAGCCAGTAGCTGCATAAATTTTCTGAATTTCTCCATCGTAGAATGCTTTGTCTTTTCCTGGCTCCATGTATTTACCGTTATATTCAGCGATATTTCGGTGACAGTTCATACAAACATTCATTGAAGGAATTTCTGAAACTTTACCATATTTTGCAGAAGAGTGACATAACTGACAGTCAATCTTGTTTTCACCTGCGTGAATTTTGTGAGAGAAGTAAATTGGTTGTTCAGGTTTATAACCTTTGTAAACACCGATCCACATCAAACTGTTCCACAAACCGTATGCTGCAAAAATACCGAGTAGAACAAGGATTCCTTTTCCAACATTTTGGTATTTATTATAGATGTCTCCAAATGAAGTAGCGCGTGTGGCGTTCAAGCCAACCAGCTCATCGGTTTGCTGTAGTTTTACTAATTGTCTCAACTTAAATAACAACCAAAGCAAAAGCCCACCAATCGACATAAGTGAAATCAAAATAATTTTTGAATTCATTGACTCTCTCTTCTGAGCTTCGATGGACGTAATTGAATTTGTATCTGCTCCATTTGCAGCAGCATCAGCCGCAGGCTCCGGTGCAGGTGGATTGGTAGTGTACTCTAAAATGTCATCAATTTCCTGATCGGTTAGATTAGGAAATGCAGTCATTTCAGTTTTATTGAACTTTTCGAAAATCTCGTTAGCGTACTTGTCTCCTGATGCTCGTAAAGCTTTATTGTCTTTAATCCACTTATGAAGCCAATCAGTGTCTAAATTCTGCTCCGATTTAACTTTATCTACTATACCTCCCAAAGCCGGACCAACAAGCTGTTTGTCCAATGCGTGACACGCGGTACAATTTGCTTTAAAAAGCTTTTCACCGTTCTTGGCATCTCCTTGAGCGTAAATAGAAGCACTGGTCGACAGCAATAGACCTATTGCGATAAGACCTCTTTTGTAATGCTTTCTCCAACTAATCATTTATAAAATCTTGGGTTAGTAAATTGTATTGAGTTTTACTTTCAACTTGGCAAAAATAAGACTTTTAACATAAATTTAAGAAGAGATTACAGGCCCATTAAGAGATTGAGGTTAATTTGTAAGGATTCTAAATAACAAATGTTGGTATAATTTTTATTTGTTTTAAATTTGTCCAAAATATAAATTAATGAAATACTTTCTGAAAATATTCGCAGTCCTGTTCTTAACATCAATCCAGTTCTTTGAAGCACAGCAAGTTGTAAAGAAAGACACCCTCTCTGGAACCCCATTATCTATAATGATGGATCAGAAAGTAAGTGATTTACTGAGTGAAGTTGAAGATAAATGCGCCACTACAATTGGAAATAATACAAATTATTCCGGACCAGATTACTCTAATAATACGCCCAGAACCACGACACCTAAGATTTCTGTACCGGATAGAGAGCTTACCAATGCTGAGATCTGCCGTAAAAACCCACGTATTATGGGATATAAAATTCAGCTCGCTGTTGTAAAAAGCAATGAGGAAGCCAGAGAAGTTGGAATGTTTTTCAGAAGAAGATTTCCGAACATGAAAGTGGAAATTGATGCATCACTAAGACCCAACTACAAAGTAATGGCAGGAAGTTATTTCACCAAACAAAGTGCCGCAGCTGATTTATCGAGAATTAAACAATACTTTAAAAGCGCAATGGCAATCCAATACCGCGTTTTCTGTGTAGAAGCCAAATAAGAGAAATTTAATATTACAAAATAAGCCGCTTTCAAAATTGAAAGCGGCTTATTTTTTTTGAAAAAAGCTTAGGTTAAAACTCTAAGAGTTTTCAATTGAATTCGTATTTTTTAGTTCTTCACCAATAAACGGAAACCTTCTCCGTGTACATTGATGATCTCCAAGCCATCATCTTCTTTCAGTAATTTCCGAAGTTTGGCAATATAAACATCCATACTTCTCGCGGTAAAGTAATTTTCTTTCTTCCAGATTTTTCTTAGCGCCAAATCCCTTGGCATGAAATCGTTTCGGTGCAGACAAAGCAACTTCAACAATTCATTTTCTTTTGGGGACAGTTTATAGTCGGTTTCGTTGACTCTCAACTGACGCAACATAGAGTCGAAGAAAATATTACTGATCTTGAACTGCTCCTGATCACTATCCTCCAACACGGCACTTCTCTGTAAAATTGCTTTAATTTTATACAAAAGCAGTTCTGTATCAAAAGGTTTTGTAATATAGTCATCAGCACCAAGCTGATATCCTTTTAAAATATCTTCGCGCATATTTCTTGCAGTCAAGAAAATGATAGGTATATTTTTATCGATCCTTTTTACATCTTCTGCTAAACTGAATCCGTCCTTTTTAGGCATCATCACATCAAAAATACAGATATCGAATTCGTTTTCTGTAAATTCTTTTAAACCTTGCTCTCCATCTGTAGCGAGCGTTACTTCAAAATTATTGATGGATAAATAATCTTTTAAAACTGCACCAAAACTTTGGTCGTCTTCTACTAATAAGATCCTGTTGCTCATAATTTATTTATTTATAGTTACAAGGTTTTCACCTTAATCCTGATTTTATATTTAATATTTATTAATTGTAATTCTATTACACATTCATTGGCAGTTTTATAGTAAACGTACTACCGACGTCCTTTTTAGAATCCACGATCACCTGACCTTTATGGAGTTCTACAATTTTTTTTACATAAGACAATCCCAGTCCCTGACCTTTCACATTATGAATATTCCCCGTTTCTTCGCGAAAGAATTTCTCAAAAATCCGCACTTTATTATCCGTCTCCATCCCAATTCCTTTGTCAGAAATCTCAACAACATACCAGTTTCCTTCATTTCTGGTGCTTACTTTAATTTCCGGTGCTTCCGGCGAATATTTGTTCGCATTATCTAAAAGATTGACCAAAGCATTGGAAATATGAAACTCATCAATTTTAAAGAGATACCGATCGGTATTGAATTCCTGGGTTAAAGTTCCATTTCTCTGGGCGACGATTAAACCAAAACTCTCGGTTATTTTTTTTATTAAAGCGCGAACATCGGTTTCTCTTAGAAATAATTTTACCTCATTACGCTCCAATTTCGACATATTCAAGACATTTTCTACTTGTTTCTTCATGCGAAGGTTTTCTTGCTTGATCAAACCGGAATAATATTTTACCTTATCAGGATTGGTCGCAATTTTATCATTCGCCAACGAATCGGTCGCTACAGAAATGGTGGCGAGCGGTGTTTTGAATTCATGAGACATATTATTAATAAAGTCGGTCTTAACCTCTGCGATTTTTTTCTGACGCATCATATAATTAATGGAAATAATGTAAATACCCAAAATAGTCAGCAAAGACATAATAGTCCCAAGAAGCATGGGCAGATTATTCTTGACGAGGGAATATTTTTTATCCGGAAAAACAAGCGCTAACGTATATAATGTTCGGTCTTTGCTATCGGTAAAAAGCGGATAGGTATAACTGGCCTTATCTTTTTCGTTTTTATAAATTCCGTTCGCAATATTGGTAACCTCATTCTTTCGATCCATGACCGCAAAACCAAACTTAGTATCCAATCCACTTAATTTCAATTCTTTAGAAAGAACAGAATCCAAAGTTTTTGCATCTACTCTTTTTTCAATAGGTAAATTTGAAGCACTGAGTTTTGCAAATTCACGCAAAGCATAGGTATTATTGTTAATATCTTTGCTCATCTGGGTGGTTAACGGCTCAGATGAATTGGGTGCTTTTTTAATCTGCAGAATTCCTTCATCCGTATACAATTTCGTCATCTTCAAAGTATCGCCTTTTTTAGAAATAGGGATATTTTGATTTTCGACAATGCTCTTTTGGAAGGTAATAGTGGACTTATTGGCCGAATCTGAGTTTTGCTGAATATAGGTTTGCGTTGGCTGATTGCTGCTGTCCACCACATTTTTCCCGAAGTTTTTGTAATCCTGATTTAGGTATTTATCCACTTCCAGCTGCGAAACTTTTAGGGCTGAAGATTCCAGAGAAGAATATACTTTATTGCTAAAATCCTGGTTCAGTGCGCCATACAATTCTTTGATCCAGTATAACTGAAGCGTTACGAAGACAATCATCGAGATGGTCATCAATACTGAAATGAAAGGAATAAACTTATTGTTCATTAGATATATTTAAAACGAATTGTTAAAATTACTCATTTTAAGAATATAATAACAAAAGAAAGACCAATTTATTGTACGGAATTTCATAAAAGCCTTTTTTTTAACAAATTATACTGAATATGTTTATTTTCTGCTTTTTTAGTTTGCAGTCGTAAATAATATCTAAATTTGTGAAAAGACCTTACATGAACACAGAAATAAAATTCAATACCGACGAACACGCAGCGACCATTTATGTAATGAAAGTTCTGCACACTACCGTAGATAAAGTTTGGAAGCACTTTACCCAAAAAGATTTGATAGATCAGTGGTGGGCTCCAAAACCCTGGAAGTGCGAAACTACAAAGATGAATTTCGAAAAAGACGGCGAGTGGCATTATGCGATGGTAAGTCCCGATAACGAAAAGCATTTCGCAGGGGCACATTATCATGAAATAAACTTTCACCGCAGCTTCGACTGGACTGATTTTTTCGCTGATGAAGAGGGAAATATCAACAGTGAAATGCCGGGTTCAAACTGGCTTATTGGGTTTACAGGTGTTGATGAAGGAACAAAACTGACCATCAATATCCATTTCAAATCACGACAAGATTTACAGGAGTCTTTAAAAATGGGCTTTGAGCAAGGATTTAAAAGCAGACTAAACCAGCTGGAGGATTTACTAAATAAAAAAGACTGATTTTTAATCAGTCTTTTATTTAGTTAAAAAGTTCTTCATCATGAAAATATTGAATGATCGCTTTTTTCATGAGAATCTGCTGTTCATTCGGTTTTAATTCCGGCAATTGTGCCACCTCATCAAAATGCGGATATCCATCATCATCATAATGTGAGAATTTGTAATATCCAAAAGGCTCCAATAATCTACAAACCGCAATATGCAGAATATTAAGTTTGTCATCTTTGGTATATTTCTGTTGGCCACTGCCTAATTCCTGCACACCAATTAAAAACAACAAAGTATCAATTGTCGGATGTTTTTCCGTATCGAAATTTTCCACGAAAAACGATTCAACCGCTTCCCAAAGTTCGCTTTCTGATCTATTTTCCATTTATTTTATTTTCTAATTTCATTAAAAAAGCATATTCCAAAGCGTCTTCTTTTAAAGATTCAAATCTGCCGCTTGCGCCACCATGTCCTGCACTCATATCGGTTTTAAAAATCAAAATATTTTGATCGGTTTTTAAATCCCGCAGTTTGGCCGTCCATTTTGCCGGCTCCCAATATTGTACCTGAGAATCATGCAAACCTGTGGTAATTAAAATATTTGGATAGGCTTTCGCTTCTATATTATCATAAGGAGAGTACGATTTTATGTAGTCGTAATATTCTCTGTCTTTTGGATTTCCCCATTCATCAAATTCTCCTGTCGTTAAAGGAATGGTTTCGTCTAACATCGTCGTTACCACATCTACGAAAGGAACCTGTGCTACAATACCATGAAAAAGTTCGGGTTCATAGTTGATAACCGCCCCCATTAAAAGTCCGCCTGCGCTGCCGCCCATTGCATAAAGATGTTTTGATGAAGTATAATTTTCTTTTATCAAAAATTTTGCAGCATCGATAAAATCGAAAAAAGTATTCTTTTTATTCAGCATTTTGCCATCTTCATACCATTCTCTGCCCATATATTCCCCACCGCGAACATGTGCAATAGCATAGATGAAACCGCGATCCAGAATAGAAAGCCGCACATTTGAAAAACTCGCATCCACGGTATGTCCGTAACTTCCGTAGCCGTACAGCAATAAGGGAGTTTCCGCAGATTTTGGCGTGTCTTTATGATAAACCAAAGAGATCGGAACCAGTTCTCCATCTCGGGCTTCTGCCCAAACTCTTTCTGAAATATAATTTTCCGGTAAAAAATTCCCACCCAAAACTTCCTGCTGCTTCAGAAGAAGGGTTGTTCTTTCCTTCATATCATATTCAAAAGTAGCATTTGGCTGCGTTAAAGAAGTATACCCAAAACGCAATTTGTTCGTATCAAATTCTAAATTCAATCCGATGTAGGCAGTATAACTAGGATCTGAAAAAGGTAGATAATGAAAACTGTTATTTTGATGGTCGATGATTTTAATCTGCAAAAGACCTTCAATTCTTTCCTCCAGAACCAAATAATTATTAAAAATCTCGAAACCTTCCAGTAAAACTTCTTCACGATGTGGAATTACTTCGGTCCAATTTTCAATTCCCGGTGTTGCAACTTTCGTTTTTACAATTTTAAAGTTGGTGGCATCATCTGCATTGGTAATAATATAAAATTCATCATTATAATGTTCTACGGAATATTCCAGATCATCAATTCGGGGCTGAATAATCTGCCACTTCGCCAACACATCGGAAGCAGGAATAAAACGCTGCTCATCTGAAATCGTGCTGGAACTGGAGATGAAAATATATTCTAAAGATTTTGTTTTAAAAACATTCACATCAAAAGCATCATCTTCTTCGTGATACACCAAAACATCTTGCGAAGAATCGGTTCCCAGTTGATGAAGATACACTTGAAAGGCTCTTAAACTGTCATCTTTTCTAATGTAAAAAATATGTTCATTATCATTTGCCCAAACAGCTTTTCCCGTGGTATTGGGAATCTGATCCTGTAGAATTTCACCCGTTTCTAAATTTTTAAAATTGATATTGTAAATTCTACGTCCCATATTATCAGACGAGTAACTGATGAGTTTGTTATTCGGAGAAACCGCAACACTCCCAACCTCAAAAAACTTTTGACCTTCTGCCAGAATATTGACATCCAAAAGAATTTCTTCATCATGATCTAAAGTCTGAAACTTACGGGTAAATAAGGGATGTTCTTTTCCTTCAACAAAGCGCACGATATACCAATAGTCATTGAAAAAATACGGCAACGATTGATCGTCTTCTTTATAGCGCGCTTTCATTTCATCGAATAGGAGTTGCTGAAAACCTTCAGTATCCTTCATCACCGCTTCACAATATGCATTTTCTGCTTCCAGATATTCCAAAACTTCTGGATTCTCCCTCTCCCTTAACCAGAAATAAGGATCAATTCTTTGATCACCATGAACTTCTAAAGTAGCGGGGATTTTTTTAGCGACCGGTGCAACGGGCTCAGCGATTATATTTTCTGTATTTAAATTTGCTTTATCAGCGCTCATTAATCTTATTTATTTAAAAGATAAAAACCGACTTTAACAAAGAAAGGCGGTTTTTAAAATATTTTTTTGAAGAAATTATTTCTCCAAATTTCTTATGTATTTTTCGATAGCCATCGTCATAGATGGTGATTCTTTACTTGGAGCCATGACATCTACACGAAGTCCGGCTTCTTTCGCAGCCAATTCTGTTGTTGCTCCGAAAACGGCGATTTTTGTGCCGTTTTGTTCAAAGTTTTCAAAGTTAGCGGCAAGAGATCTAATTCCTTGCGGACTGAAAAACACCAACATATCATAATCTGTGATGTTAATGTCGGATAAATCACTGCTCACTGTTCTGTACATGGTCGCTCTGGTCCAGTCAATAGAAGTTGATTCTAAAATTCTTTGAATATCAGCACTCAGAATATCTGAAGCAGGCAGAATATATTTTTCAGACGGGAATTTCTTAAATAGTGGAACCAGATCTGCAAATGTTTTTTCGCCAAAAGAGATCTTTCTCTTTCTGTATACAATATGTTTCTGCAGGTAATTCGCAATTGCTTCAGATTGGCAGATATACCGCATTGAATCGGGAACAGAAAAACGCATTTCTTCTGCTAAACGAAAATAATGATCTACGGCATTTTTACTGGTAAAAATAATACCGGTGTATTGCGACAGATCAATTTTCTGTGCTCTAAGCTCCTTGGCATCAACACCTTCAACGTGGATAAAAGATCTAAAATCAATTTTGATTTTTTCTTTTTTTGCCATTTCTAAATAAGGAGAAGATTCGTTAGGAGACGGTTGAGAAACCAGTATAGATTTAATTTTCATCATCAAAATTTATTAAAGAAAAAGTAGTTTCCAAAGAGCAATTGTAGGTGCTATTTGGAGGGTGCAAATATACAAAAATTTATAATACCACTGATGCGGTAAGATATGCTGTGGTGATAGGAGATACACCATAATTTTAAATAGAAAAAGAACGATAAATCCGATAAAATAGAAATCAAACAGCTTCAAAACATCAAATTCATAAAAATATTGATAAAAACATAGCAACATTAATAACAATGATACTGTAAAATAAAATTTCGATGCAGTGAATTGAAAATATGACCAACTTTTCAGCGTTCCGGTTCCTGCATAAAACAGATAACTCAATAAACTCTTCAAACCATAAAAAGACAGAAGAGCGAGAAATGTAAATCCAAATTTATTCAGTTCATATCCGAAAAGTTGAATATCTCTAACTTTTTGGGGAACAATAGGGACCGCTTGTGAAATAACAACAGCCAGGAGAAGAATGAAAACGAGGCCTACAATAACCCAACTTAAGAAATTATTGGATGAATCTGCAAATTTCTGCATCAAAAAAACCTTCACAGAGGAATCCCGGTGCAGATATAATAACATGAAGACATACAGCAAAATACAGCCTGTAATAATAAATACGACCCAGTCGTTTTGCTCAACTATTCTGACCAATAGATAATTTTTTGCAAAAGTAAGAATATAAACGGAATTGCAGAAGTCTTTTAAAAACAACAAAATCGACCTCTTACACAAAGCTCATCATTTCATAGAATCAATAAATGGTGGAAAAGTTTATCTTTGCACCTTAATTTCCAGGATGAAAAAACTCGTTATTATTCCAACTTATAATGAAAAAGAGAATATTGAAAATATTATCTCGGCAGTTTTTGCGCTGCAGGAAGATTTTCAAGTCCTCGTGGTTGACGATTCATCCCCAGATGGAACCTCGGAAATTGTAACAAAATTACAAACCATATATCCCGGGCAACTGCATTTAATCGTTAGAAAAGTGAAAGATGGTTTAGGTAAAGCGTACATCCATGGATTTAAATGGGCGCTCGACCATCAGTTTGACTATATTTTTGAAATGGACGCCGACTTTTCCCATAATCCAGAGGATTTAAACAAGTTGTTTATTGCGTGTCAAAGTGCAGATATGAGCATTGGCTCGCGCTATTCTAAGGGAGTAAACGTAGTCAACTGGCCTATGGGCAGAGTGTTGCTCTCCTACTTCGCTTCTAAATATGTGAGACTGATCCTGGGAATCCCAATTCACGATACCACTGCAGGCTTTGTATGTTTTTCCCGAAAGGTTTTGGAACAGATAGGTTTAGATCATATAAAACTTAAAGGATATGGATTTCAGATTGAAATGAAATTTCGAGCCTATAAAAAAGGATTTAAGGTGGTGGAAGTTCCTATTATTTTCACCAACAGAGAATTGGGAGTGAGCAAAATGAATGGCGGTATTATACATGAAGCCGTTTTCGGTGTTTTAAATTTAAAGTGGAAATCCCTCATCGGAAAACTATGAAAAGATTGACTTTATTTCTACTTTCCTTATTTATGTTAGGCTGTTCAGAACTTATTGATCCGCCAAAAAACCTGGTACCCAAGGATACAATGGCAGAACTGCTGGCAGAATTTGCCGTAAATGAGCAATTGGGAATGGTTGTTAGCAACGTTAATTTAGACAACGCCACCCGATTTGCCCTTCAGCAAAGAAAAGTAAAAGGAAATGATTTCGTCGAAAGCTATAAATATTACACCGCTACCGGCGATATTGAAAAAATAATGACCCAGGCGCAGAAAATTATTTTAAATAAAGATCCTGCTGCAAAGGAATATATCGAGAAAAAAATTAAAGAAAATAAAAACGTACCGCCATTCGTAAGATAATATATGAAGTCTCCATTTTTTGAAATAAATAAAACAACCACCGGCAAAGCAAGAGCCGGAAAGATTACTACAGATCACGGAACGATTGAAACGCCGATCTTTATGCCGGTAGGAACAGTCGCGTCGGTAAAAACCGTTCATCAGAGAGAATTAAAAGATGATATCAAGGCACAGATTATTTTAGGAAACACCTATCATTTAAATTTGCGTCCGAAAATGGATATTATGCAGGCTGCGGGCGGACTGCACAAATTTATGAACTGGGATTTACCAATTCTTACGGACTCCGGAGGATATCAGGTATTTTCTCTTTCAAAATCAAGAAAATTAAATGAAGAAGGTGTAAAATTTAAATCTCATATTGACGGAAGCACGCATTTTATTTCCCCGGAAATTTCAATGGAGATACAAAGACAGATCGGTGCAGATATTTTCATGGCTTTTGATGAATGCACGCCTTATCCATGCGAATATAATTTAGCAAAAAAATCAATGGAGATGACGCATCGCTGGCTAAAAAGATGCATCAAATGGACCGACGAAAATTCGGAAATTTATGGCCACCAACAGCGACTTTTCCCAATCGTCCAAGGCTCTACCTATTCTGATCTAAGAAAAAAATCCGCAGAATTTATCTCGGAACAAAATGCCGCCGGAAATGCAATTGGCGGACTTTCTGTAGGAGAACCGGAAGATGAAATGTACAGAATAACCGATGAAGTCACCGATATTTTACCGAAAGATAAACCACGATATTTAATGGGTGTTGGAACTCCGTGGAATATTTTAGAAACCATAGGTCTAGGAATCGACATGATGGATTGTGTAATGCCTACCAGAAATGCGAGAAATGCAATGCTGTTTACCTGGCAGGGTGTAATGAACATGAAAAATAAAAAGTGGGAAAGCGATTTTTCGCCTTTGGATGAGTTCGGAACGAGTTATGTAGATTCAGAATATTCTAAGGCCTATGTTCGCCACTTGTTTGTCTCGAAAGAATATTTAGGAAAACAAATTGCTTCTATCCACAATCTGGCATTTTACCTAGATTTGGTGCGGGTGGCGCGTCAACATATTCTCGCAGGAGATTTTTATGAATGGAAAGATTCCGTCGTTCCTGCCCTTAAACAGCGACTTTAAATAAGCGATTTTTAGTAATGAAGATTATTGACCTTTATATCATTAAAAAATACCTCGGTACCTTTGGGTTTATGCTGGGCTTACTCAGCATTATTGTACTGGTGATCGATGTACAGGCAAAGGCGCCGAGAATTGAATCAAATGGTTTTAAGGTGAGCGAATTTCTGGTGAATTTTTATCCGTTCTGGATCATCAATCTGATCATTACCTTCATGTCTATTCTGGTTTTTATTTCAGTTATTTTCTTTACTTCGAAAATTGCAAATAATACAGAGATTGTTGCGATTATCAGTTCCGGAGCAAGTTTTCACAGGTTTGCACGACCATATTTAATGACTTCAGGTTTAATCGCTATCGCGGCTCTATTAATCAATCATTTTGTGTTACCGCTGGCTAATATTAAAAAAAACGAGCTTGAACCTTACACGTACAGTACGAAAAGCAGGGAAGAATTTCTAGGAAATGCCGAGGTTGCCACACAACTGTCAAAGACTGAATATATCTTTATTAAAAGCTATAATAAAAAGAACAAAGGGGGATCTGGGTTTATGTACCAGAAATTCGACAAAAAGAAAAACTTAATTTATCAATTTAACGCTGCTGATTTTTACTGGGATAAGGACAAAAAGCACTTTGTGATGAGTAATTATCTGGAAAAAACTTTTTTGAAAAACGATAAAGAAAAGCTTGGAAGCGGCAACACGATCAACAAGAAGTTTGGTCTTCCACCAGAAGAGCTTTTTCCGGATGTTCTATTGGGCCAGAACAAAACAACGCCTGATCTGGTTAAGTTTATCAATAGGGAAAAAGAAAAAGGAAATGCAAATCTCAATACCTATTTGAATGAGCTTCATCAAAGAACATCAATGCCTTTTTCAGTTATTATTCTTACTTTTTTAGGATTATCTCTTTCTTCCCAAAAAAAACGCGGCGGACTTGGGATGAATTTAGCGATCGGGATTACACTGGCTTTCGTTTTTGTATTTTCCTTCGAAGTGCTAAAAGTTGTTTCGGAAAACAAGTCTATTTCTCCACTATTAGCGATGTGGCTGCCGAATATTATTTTTGGACCGGTGGCATTGTTTCTTTATTTTAAAAGAGCCAATCAATAAAGAAGGGATATTTCTTTATGAAAAAATTTCTTTAAACCCCCGTTTTCGAGTTCTACCCAAAGATATCCTTCGTCATCAACTTTTCTTATAATGCCATTTTGTCTTACTTGTCCGATTTCAAAAACAGAAATCATATCCTTTCGAAATAGATTCTTATTAAGCTTCTCAATGACTGAACTTTCAGAAACATTCGCTGTTAAATGCAGTCGTAAATACTTATGTAATTCTTCGGTAAGATTTTTTAGATCAAAGGAAATCCCAGTTTGAGTCCATAATGAACCGGCTTTTGGGAGATGCTCTGTTTTATTCGCTAAAACATTCAGGCCAAGTCCGATAACAAAAAAAGATATTTCATCAATCTTCTTTTTTTCAATTAAAAGTCCCGCAATTTTTTTATGATGAATGATCAAGTCATTGGGCCACTTTATTTCAACGCGCTCTTTTGTCATATTGGCAAGAAAATCCGCCACCACTTCAGCGGTATGGAAATTGAATAAATGAAATTGTATTTTAATAAGCTCTGTGGGTATTGCCAGAGAATAAGCTAAATTCTTATTTTCTCCGGAATCCCAGGAATTACCGTACTGACCTTTGCCCTGGGTTTGATTAAATGTGTAAACCGCTTTCAAACTATTATGATCCACAGGTAAGATCTTTTCAATTTCATCTTGGGTTGAAGAACATTCCTGCAAATAGAATAAGTCGGTCATTTAAGAAAACTTTAAGAGTTAGAATCTGTAAATTTGAGACTATTTAAATAAAAAAACAATAAATTTGCACACTATACAATATTTTTAATGAATAAATTAACAGAGAAGCAACTACTTACCGATAAAATCGTAGAAGCAATACAAGATACAAAAGGAGAAGAAATTATGATTTTCGATCTTTCGAACATCGAAAATTCAGTAGCTCAGACTTTCGTGATTTGCACAGGAAACTCTAACACTCAAGTTTCGGCCATCGCCGGAAACATCCAGAAAAAAGTAAGAAACGATTTACAAGACAGACCTTGGCATGTAGAAGGAGCAGAAAACAATCTATGGGTTCTGTTGGATTATGTATCCGTTGTGGTACATGTATTTCAGCGTGAAACGCGCGCCTACTACGAAATCGAAGAACTTTGGGGCGATGCGAAAATTACAAAAATAGAAGATTAATTACAGTGTTGATGAAAAAACCATTTCATCAAAATTTTTATAACAAGTTATGAACAACAATAAAGGATTTAATTGGTTCTTTCCTATAGCTATAGCTGCCATTTTGCTCTTTTTCTTTTCAAGCATGAATGGTGATTCTAATTCTAATACCATAGATGAAGAAGGTTTTTACAAACTAATGGAACAGGGAAAGGTCGATAATGTACTCATTTACAAAGACACCGAAAAAGCAGATGTGTTTCTTACCCAAGCTGCTAAAACAGAAGTAGCAACCAAAAATGCAAACAAAGAAAGAAGCCCTTTCTCTGCATTTGACTTTGCTCCAAAACCAGATTACACGTTGAGTTTTGGGGATTTGCAACTCTTTTTGGAGAAATTTGACACCATTAAGAAAGACAACCCGGCAATTGTAACGAAGAAAGATTACGGAATTGGCAAAAACCCGATGACGGAACTTTTATTTACAGCAGTTTTCTGGATCGCTATTATGGCGCTTTTCTATTTTGTGATTTTCCGCAAAATGATAGGCGGCGGTGGCGGCGGAGCTGGCGGACAGATTTTCTCCATCGGAAAATCCAAAGCGAAACTCTTTGATGAAAAAGATAAAGTTCAGGTTTCATTTAAAGATGTGGCTGGACTTGAAGGAGCTAAAGAAGAAGTTCAAGAAGTCGTAGACTTTTTAAAGAACTCCGAAAAATATACCAAATTAGGAGGTAAAATTCCAAAAGGAGTATTGTTAGTTGGTCCTCCGGGAACTGGTAAAACACTTTTGGCAAAAGCCGTTGCGGGCGAGGCAAAAGTTCCCTTCTTCTCTCTTTCAGGATCTGATTTTGTGGAGATGTTTGTTGGAGTCGGAGCTTCCAGAGTTCGTGATTTATTTGCACAGGCAAAAGCAAAATCACCTGCTATTATTTTCATTGATGAAATTGATGCTATTGGTAGAGCAAGAGGAAAAGGAAATATGACAGGCGGAAATGACGAAAGAGAAAACACTTTGAATCAGTTGCTTACAGAAATGGATGGTTTTGGAACAGACACCAATGTTATCATTATGGCAGCAACGAACAGAGCCGACATTTTAGATAAAGCATTAATGAGAGCCGGACGATTTGACCGTTCAATCTATGTAGATCTTCCTGAATTACACGAGAGAAGAGAGATCTTCGATGTGCATTTACAGAAAATTAAAATGGAACCAAATATCGACCGCGAATTTTTGGCAAAACAAACGCCGGGATTCAGTGGTGCAGATATCGCAAACCTTTGTAACGAAGCTGCTTTAATTGCGGCGAGAAATTCACACGAATCTGTTACGAAACAAGATTTCCTGGATGCTGTTGATCGAATCATCGGTGGACTTGAAAAGAAAAATAAAGCCATTAAACCGTCGGAGAAAAGAAGAGTTGCATATCACGAAGCAGGACATGCGACCATCTCCTGGCTGGTTGAACATGCAGCGCCTTTACTCAAAGTAACTATTGTTCCCAGAGGACGCTCCTTGGGTGCCGCTTGGTATCTTCCGGAAGAAAGACAGCTTACAACGACAGAACAAATGTATGATGAGCTTTGTGCAACCTTAGGAGGGAGAGCTGCAGAGCAGACCATATTCGGGAATATTTCAACAGGAGCTCTTTCAGATCTTGAGCGCGTGACCAAACAGGCACATGCAATGGTTACCATTTATGGACTGAACGAAAAACTGGGGAATATCTCTTATTACGACAGTTCTGGACAGTCAGAATACAGTTTTGGAAAACCATATTCTGATCAGACTGCCAAAATGATTGATGAAGAGATTTCTAAAATCATTGAAACTCAGTATGCCCGTGCTTTAAAAATTTTAAAGGAAAACAAAGATAAATTGGATGCCCTTGCAACTAAACTTTTAGAAAAAGAAGTAATTTTCCGTGAAGATCTGGAAGAAGTTTTTGGTCAAAGAGCCTGGGACCCTGAGCTTACGGAGCATCCTGTATCCAATACACATAAAGGAGAAACTCCTGAAGAGGAGGCCGTGATTGTTGCACCAGATTCTGGTACGCAACTTTAAGAGAAACTGCAAATCCTGATTATTTATGCTTATCAATAAATAATCAGGATTTTTATATTTAATTGATTGTTTCCACAAATATTTTCTATTTTTGTAATACAATCGCATAAACGATAGAAATTGAGTCTATTTAAAAAATTTGTCGGCAAAATACTAAACCAACCTGAAGAAGATGACGAACAGGATTTGGTTAAACTTGGTGATCAGCTGAAAAATGCAGATCTCGACTATAAGTTTGCGCAATTATTTACCCATTCGGGTGGATTTTTTAATTATTGTGCTGATGAGGCAGAAGCCTTGCAAACCTTAAATCAAATCCTTAAAATTGAAGATATAAAATCGGTCTTCTGTTGGGATCATGATCTTAAGAACTTTTTAAATGTGGTAGATATTCCTTACACTACCGAACTCGAATTGTTTAATGACTGTGCATTTATCACATGTGAATACTTAATCGCTTTTGATGGCAGAATTATGCTGTCTCATAATAACATTCTACATTATCATTCCTCGCGCTTGCCAGACAAGATCATCATCATGGCAAATGTTTCCCAGATTGTAACCAACCTGAATGATGCGATGGGGAAAATAAAACGCAACGGAAACATTCGCAACCTTACTTCCATCAGCGGCAGCAATTCTAAATTAGATACGCCTAATAAAGATAATACCAAACTTTTCTTACTTTTGCTGGAAGATTAGAATCCTGTGATGTGAAACACATTCATCTTTCAGAACAATTCTTCATAAACATTTAATTATACGATTTTGGATAAAAATTTAGTTCTACGTCTTATTGGTGGTGCTTTATATGGATTTTTTGTCATTATGTGCACTACGCCTTTGGGCGCAGAATGGATTAACACGATATCTCCAAACCTTGTTAAGCAGGAAAACTTATTTTATGGTCTAATGACCTTTTTCCTTTTTGTAGGAGCTTGGGAATGTGTTAAAATGATGAAATTCGATCCCAAGAGCTGGGAGAAATGGGTCGTGTTTCCAGTTATCGTCGTCGTATTCTACCGGTTTTCAAAACGGTTTTTTCAGCATGGTTTTTACTTCAATTTTAATCTGTCCGAAATTCTGGGACTTTCCTTAATTGCCATTGCTGTTATCACCTTGTTTCGGTTTACTAAAGAATTATATTTTGATAATGGAAAGTTAATTTTTACGGTAATTTATACTGCACTTCCCTTCAGTTTTGCTTTGGGACTTCCCTCTTTTTCGTCTGATGGAAATTTCACTTTAGAAATATTTTTCCTATTTGTTTTAATTTGGAGCAGCGACTCATTTGCCTATTTTACCGGAAAATTTCTGGGAAAACACAAAATGGCGCCCAAGATTTCGCCTAAGAAAACCTGGGAAGGATTCGCGGGAGGGGTATTCTTTACCATTATCCTGGGTTATTTTATAGAAATGTATTATCCCGACTTACGCGGGAACTATATGATGGTTGGTCTTTTAGTCTCCGTCTTTGGCCCTTTGGGTGATTTGGTTGAAAGCCAGCTTAAAAGAACATTTGGGGTGAAGGACTCCGGAAATATTATCCCGGGACATGGCGGAATTTTAGATCGGTTAGACAGTTTTATTATCTGTGTACCTGTTGTATATTTGTACTTTATTTTAGAAAAATTAATTTAACCATGAAATTACATAAAGAATCCAAAGGAACCATCATCGTAGCAAGTGTTGTGTTTGCTATTGTGGCCTTTGTATCCACACATTATCTAAAAATGTGGAGTTTGGCGATACTGATTCCTTTAATAATGATCTATGGACTGGTTTTCTGGTTTTTTAGAGTTCCGAATCGTGAAATTTTGGATCATAAAGAAAATGTGATTGCTCCCGTAGATGGTAAAGTAGTCATGATTAAAGAGGTGCAGGAAGATGAATTTATGAATGATAAAGCCATTCAGGTTTCTATATTTATGTCGCCTTTAAATGTGCATATCTGTAGATTTCCGGTTTCTGGTAAAGTAGTGTATAAAAAATACCATCCGGGGAAATATTTAGTAGCGTGGCATGAAAAATCGTCAACCGATAACGAAAGAACCACTCTTGCGGTAGAAAGTTTAACCAATCATAAAGTGGTGTTTAGACAAATTGCAGGATATGTGGCGAGAAGAATTGTTTTTAACTGTAAAGAAGGAGACGAAGCAAAAGCAGGTCACGAATTCGGCTTTATAAAATTCGGTTCCCGAATGGATGTTTTCCTTCCAATCGATACCGAAATCGTTTGTAAAATCGGTGACAAGACAAAAGGAGGAATCGACGTTATTGCAAGAATGAAAGAGTAGAAAATACTTTTCAAGATAAGACCAAAATCCGAGATTTTTTAATCCCGGATTTTTTTTATATTTTTAAAGTCAATCCAAATTTTTATTAAATGAAATTCTCCCTCCTATTTTTCTTTAATTTCCTTTTGATATTCACTTCCTGCACCGATCCTAACAAAGATGAGGATTTGAAAAAACGGGAATTGACCCTCATCAACAAAGAGCAGGAATTTGCAGCAAAGCAGAAAGATTATGAAGAACTAAAAATGATGCGTGACAGTTTGCAAAGTCTTTCCGATACAACGTTAGTCGCAAAAGTACCAGAAAAAATATTAGGCAGATGGAATGGTAAAATGATCTGTACAGAATCCAACTGTTCAGACTATGTCATTGGTGATCTAAGAAACGATATCTGGGAATTTAAAACAGACAGTGTAAAAATCACCAATAAAAGTGGCGGCGAAAGATGGTACAGTTTGCAGGTTATCGGATCTGAGCTAAGAATAAATTCAGACATCGAACCTTTGAATAATAACAAGACGGAAATTATTCTACAACTTCCAACAGAAAATAGTGACCGAATGAAAGGCAACCGGGAAATAGTCCGTGAAAACTGTACCTCTAAATTCTCTGTCGATTTAGAGAAAATTAAAAAATAAACTATGATCACCTTATTAAGTGTGTCGCACTTGGCGCTTCCCTTGGAAGATCCTATTCTGAAGTTTTTAGTTGTGCTGATCATTATACTTTCTGCGCCACTTTTACTGAACAAAATAAAAGTCCCTCATCTTCTGGGATTGATCATTGCCGGCGCGGTGGTGGGACCAAACGGGTTCAATATACTCTCCCGGGACAGCAGCATCGTCGTCACGGGAACTACCGGCCTATTATATATTATGTTTCTCGCGGGACTTGAAATTGATCTCGCAGAATTTAAAAAGAATAAGTGGAAAAGCATGGGTTTTGGAGCCTACACTTTTTTTATTCCTTTTACAATTGGAATTGCTGCAGCTCACTTTATTCTGGATTTTAACTGGTTAACCTCTTTTTTGTTTGCAAGTATTTTTTCATCTCATACTTTAATTTCCTATCCGCTCGTCAGCAAACTGGGTGTTGTTAAAAATCGCGCAGTCAATGTGACGGTAGGTGGAACGGTAATTACAGACATTGCCACGCTTTTGGTTTTGGCAATTGTAGTGGGAATGACAACAGGTGAAGTAAATGCGGCTTTCTGGACCAAACTTTCCGTGGGAATCATTTTGTTCGCTGCCATTGTCCTTTTTGGCTTTCCCATTATTGCGCGTTGGTTTTTTAAGAAGGTAAACGATAAAATTTCCCAGTATATTTTTGTGCTTGTGATGATTTATTTAGCGGCACTGCTTGCAGAAGTAGCGGGCATTGAAGCAATTATCGGAGCTTTCCTCGCAGGATTGGCTCTTAATAAACTCATTCCACATACTTCCTCCCTAATGAATCGTGTGGAGTTCGTAGGGAACGCCATCTTTATTCCATTTTTCCTCATTAGTGTTGGGATGCTCATCGACTTCAATGTTTTTTTCAAAGATTTCGAAACCATTAAAGTCGCCTTTTTAATGATCGTCATTTCAATTGGAGGAAAATATCTGGCATCGCTTGCAACCCAGAAATCATTTTCTTACACCAAAGCGGAAGGAGGAATTATTTTTGGTTTAAGTTCAGCCTCTGCGGCCGCAACTCTTGCAACGGTAACGGTAGGTTACAACATTATTATCGGAGAAACGGCAACAGGAGAACCCCTTCGTTTATTAGATGAAAGCGTGCTTAACGGCAGTATTTTACTCATCCTTATTTCCTGTACAATTTCCTCATTTGTTACTCAGAAGAATGGAGAAAAACTTCAAAAAGCAGATAACGAAAGTACGATCTCTGAATCAAATCCGGAGGAGGAAAATATACTACTTGCCGTAAATCATCTCAATACTATTGAACCGATGACGAGCCTCGCGCTTCTTTTAAAATCTAAGAAAACAAGTGAGAATCTATTTGCCCTCAACATCATTAATGAAGAAAAAAATGAATCTTCTAAAAAGCATGCTGATAAACTTTTAGATGCGATGGTCAATATGGGCGCCGCCGCTGATATGAAAGTCACACCGCTGATCCGCTACGATGCCGATATTATTACCGGAATTGCGAACGTGATTAAAGAATACAGCATTACCGATTTAATGGTCGGAATTGATCACGAAAAAGGTTTCTCGCCCAGCTTTATCTATAATTTACGAACGGGATACCTAAAAAATAATATGGCAAACATCTTTGTCTACCATGCCGTACAACCCGTTTCTACCGTACAGCGGTATTTTGTAATTCTTCCGGAAAATGCTTCTCAGGAGCCTCGCTTTTTCCAAACACTGTTAAAGGTTTGGAATATCGCCCGCAATTCCGGGTCAAAAATTGAATTTTACGGGAATGAGACTACCATTGCCACCATAGAGAAAATTAAAAAGAAAGTAAACATTGATGCTGCGTTTATCATTTTTAATGATTGGGATAATCTTACAAAGGTTTTCGATAAAATGAAAGATAATGATGCCTTGATTTTATTTATGGCACATGAATCCATGGTCTCTTATCTCCCACAGATGCGTCAGGTTCCGAACTACCTGAACCAATATTTAAGGGAGCGTAATTTTCTGCTCGTTTTCCCGAGTTATCAAAATGAGGACGATTACAGAAAAGATGTACGGAATATTGCCAATGCAAATGATTTCGTAGAAATCGGGAAAATTATTGGTAAACTGTTTAAATAAAAGTTTGTAGAAATAAAAACAGGAGCGTTTAAATAACACTCCTTTTTTCTATTTTGTTAATTTCTACTGTTAGATCGGAACAAAAATAACGGCAGCTAAAGCAGCCAACCCGATAGCAACAGATGATAAAACATCCACTTTTTTTGCTTCTCGAATATTACTTTTCTCTACGATCACTTCTTCGCCAGTTTTCAATTTACCGTACACTTTTTCATTGTCCTGTCTCAAAACTTCCATTTTGATCAATTGTGCATCATTGGTTTGAATCGTGTACTTTTGGTACAATTCCAAAGAGTTCGGCTGGATCGGTTTTTGGGCGCTCACCACTCTCGTTTGGCAGGAAGTGAGGAATAAGAGGATTAAAAATATGGGGAATAATCTTTTCATTACATTTTAAATTTGCCCAAATTTAATAAAATTTATGGTTACACCGTTATTTTAGCACTATTTAAGATTGCTGCAAATTTAAATCCTGCGCGATCAGCCATGCTTCACTCCAGCAGGCCTGAAAGTTGAAACCACCGGTGACCGCATCAATATTTAAGACTTCGCCAGCCAGATAAAAGTTTGGTAAAATTTTAGATTTCATGGTTTTAAAATCAATTTCTTTTAATTCTACTCCACCGGCAGTCACAAACTCATCTTTGTAAGTTGATTTACCGGAAACCTGCATTTTATTTTCGCAGAGATGGATCAATATTTTCTCCAATTCCTGTCCCGATATATTGGAAATATTTTTTTCCAGATCGATTTTTGACAACCACAGAATACGATGCCAGAATCTTGTCGTAACATCAAAAATTTTAGAACTCCCAATTGTTTTCTTCGGATTTTCTGAACGATAGCTTTTGAACAGTTCCGCCGCATCTTCCATGTCAATTCCTAAAAAATTTACAACTATTTCAAATTTATACTGAAGCTCCGCCAACGCTCGGGCTTTCCAGGCAGAAATTTTTAAAATGGCAGGTCCGGAAAGTCCCCAGTGCGTAATCAACATGGGACCCGATTCTTCCATTTTCAGTTTAGGAATAGAAACTTCGGCATTGGGAAAACTGGTTCCCATTAAATCTTTTAAAGTATCATTTTTAATATTGAAAGTAAAAAGTGACGGCACTGGTTTCACAATGGTATGTCCCATCTCCTGAATAAGATTCAGGGATTTCGGGGAACTTCCTGTAGTATAAACGACCTCATCTGCGACATAAGTTGTTGTATTCGTAGTAATCAGGTATTGGTTTTCCTGAGGTTCAATTTTTAAAACGACAGATTTTGTTACGATATCAAAATTTTTCTCCTGAACTTCTTTTGTTAGGGTGTCTATAATGGTTTGCGAAGAATTACTTTCAGGGAACATTCTTTGGTCTGCTTCGATTTTCAAGGGAACATTTCTTTGCTCAAACCACTCCATAGTATCGCCCGGCTGGAATTTATGAAAAACACTAACCAATTCTTTATTTCCGCGCGGATAATACTGTACCAATTCTTTGGGATCAAAGCAGGCATGGGAAACATTGCAGCGTCCACCACCGGAAATCTTTACTTTTTGCAGCACATCGGAATTTTGTTCTAAAATGGTGACGTAAAATTTAGATTCGTCCAGGTTGGCTGCGCAAAAGAATCCTGCTGCTCCTCCACCGATAATGATGATTTTCTTTTTTGACATAGTGAAATCCATAAGACCAACGGCTCAATAGTTCGAAACGTTTTGTCGGTCTGTATTAATGAGTTGCAAAAATACTATTTTTCTAAGCCATGATTAATGCTTAATTTTGCAAATTAAATAAAAGGTCTTCTAAAGAAGCGAAATCTGCGCCCCGACTTGAGTGGAGCTCTCCGCCTCGGCGGAAGCGGGAACGGAAGGCGGATGAAGGCGCCCAAACAAAATAAATATCAAAAATGTCAGATTATCATTATAAATTCGAAGTTCGCTGGAGCGATATCGATGCAAACCGCCACTTGGCAAACTCATCCTATGTGATGTACTGTGCACAAACGAGAATGGCGTTTATGAACCAGCACAAAATGGGGCTTAAAGAATTAAGCTACTGGGGAATTGGCCCCGTAATTTTACATGAAAGATATTCTTTCTTCAAAGAAATCTATGCGGATCAAACGGTTTTTGTTTCCTTGGAAATTGCAGGCATGTCGGAAGATGCCAGCATTTATCAATTTGTGCACAAATTTTATTTGCCTGATGGAACGCATTGCGCAACAGCCGAAGCTACAGGAGTTTGGATCGACACGATGCTAAGAAAATCAACGACACCACCCAACGATGTTTTGGAAGTCCTGAATGAATATAAGAGTGAAAAAGTAAAAATTTTAACGCGGGCTGATTTGAAGGACTTGCCTTTTAAGCCCGAAAATGTGGAAGCATTTCACAAAAGAAATACCTTCACATGGAAAAAGGACAAAAATGAAAACGCAGCGGATTAGCGTAAAAAAACACTGATCTACAATAACTAAATATTCACTTCATTTTAAAAATAAATTATGCTGGAAGATAAAAATCCTGAACTAACTCCCATCTCCCATTATGGTGAATTTGGTTTAATAAAGCACTTAACCGAAACCTTTAGTTTTGAAAATTCTTCTACTGAAGTTTCAATTGGTGATGATTGCGCCGTTATAAATCCGGAAGGTCAAAAAGTTGTGATTACCACTGATGTTTTAGCTGAAGGCGTACACTTCAATTTGGGATATGTTCCTTTAAAACATTTAGGATATAAAGCAGTGGTGGTGAATCTGAGTGATATCGCGGCCATGAATGCAAAACCGACGCAGATTATTGTTGCTTTGGCGGTTTCTAGCCGTTTTCCTGTGGAAGCTTTAGAAGAAATATACGCGGGAATTCAATTGGCGTGTAAACATTATAAAGTTGATCTGGTAGGTGGTGATACCACGAGTTCTACCTCCGGTCTTGTGATTACTATTACGGCAGTTGGTCTTGAACATTCTGAAAATATGGTCCTCCGTAATGGCGCTAAAGTAAATGACTTGCTTGTGGTAACCGGGGATTTAGGAGGAGCTTATCTGGGCTTGCAAATTTTGGAAAGAGAACATTCGGTCTTTCTGGCAAATCCTAATATGCAGCCTGAAATGGAAGGTTACGATTACATTCTGGAAAAACAACTGAAACCGGAAGCCAGAACTGATATTAAAAAGAAGTTAGCGGAATTGGATATTAAACCTACGTCAATGATTGATGTTTCTGATGGTTTATCTTCAGAGACGCTTCATTTATCGGATCAAAGTAAGGTTGGCTTTAGAATCTATGAAGAAAAAATTCCGATGGATTCTTTATCGATCTCTACAGCAGAAGAATTAAACTTGAATCCTGTGATGTGTGCTCTGAATGGCGGTGAAGATTATGAATTATTATTTACAATTGCACCTGCAGATTTCGAGAAAATTAAAAATCACCCGGATTTCACGATCATTGGTCACGCCGTAGATTTAGAGCAAGGTAATTTCTTGGTAGCACGCGGAAGTAATGAACTCGTTGCATTAAATGCGCAAGGATGGGATGCTTTTCTGAATAAAGGAAATTAATGGAAGTGCTCAGAGAGGAATATAAAACTCTTACTACTCAAAATACACGATCATTAAGTAGATAAGAAAATCACTTAATATTTAAAGAAAACGAAAGCCTGTATGTTACAAACATCCGGGCTTTTTTAGTAATACAACTAACAGAAATTATAACTCAAACCACAAAAAAGTCCCAACCTAAAGATTGGGACTTTTTATATTTATCAAAACGCTTTTTAAATTATGCGTTTGGTTCAACAGATACAAATGATCTATTGTTTTGTTTCTTTCTGAAAACTACTTTACCGTCGATCAAAGCATGCAAAGTGTGGTCTTTACCCATCCCTACGTTTTCACCTGGGTGGTGTGTGGTCCCTCTTTGTCTTACGATGATGTTACCGGCGATAGCGTCTTGTCCTCCGAAAATCTTAACTCCTAATCTTTTAGAATGAGATTCTCTACCATTTTTGGAACTACCAACTCCTTTCTTATGTGCCATTGTATTTTAAGGTTTTTTGGTTAAAATTATTCAGCGCTTTCGCTGTCCGATTTTTTGGTTGTTTTTTTCGCAGGCTTCTCTTCAGTAGCATCTGCTTCTTTTTTAGCTTTCGGTGCAGCTTTTTTCTCTTCTTTTTTCTTATTATCGAAACCAGTGATTCCAGTAATTTGAATTTGAGTTAGAGATTGTCTGTGACCGTTTTTCTTTTCGTAACCTTTTCTTCTTTTCTTTTTGAAGATGATTACTTTATCCGCTTTCACGTGATCTAAGATTTCAGCATCAACAGTGATACCGCTTACAGCTGGGGCGCCGATTGTTGTAGAACCGTTTACAGTTAAAAGCACTTTATCGAAAGAAACTTTTCCTCCTTTATCGCCTTTCAAACGGTTTACAAACAACTTTTGGTCTTGCTCAACTTTGTATTGAAGCCCTGCTATTTCTACAATTGCAAACATTGTTTATATATTTTGTTAGTTAATTCGAGGTGCAAAAATAAGAAATAATTTTGAGTTATCCACAATCGAACATTAAATTTACAGAAAAACTTTCAGGTCAATCACTTAGCCCTCTTATTTTGGTGTAAAAAATTTGATTAAAATTTAAGTCTTCCCTATTTCTATTGTCTTTTTTAAGTACTTTTGATTTTCAAATATTTTATGAAAAGAGATCTCTACATTGATTTTGCGAAAGGCTTTGCTACACTTTCTATTATTTTTATCCATACCGTTTTCTGGTCCGGGCAATTTTACGTTCCTACAGAATTGCGTGTGCTTTCTTTGTTGATTGATGTGCCGCTTTTTTATGCGCTCAGCGGTTTAACCTCCGGCAGCAATATAGAAAAAACGCTTTATCGTTTGCTGAAACTGCAGATCACCTTCATGATTTTCGTTACTTTCCTTTTTTTCCTGGATTATCTTTTTAAAGTAGTTGGTTTACATATTTTCGGTTTAGACTGGATGAAAAATTTTTACGGTACTTTCGGCACGAAATACGTTCCTCAAAACATTTCTGATGTTCCACAATGGCAAAATCTCGGCAACTGGTATCTTCATCAATATACCAACGCGGATACGTTCCCCGTTGTCATGGGAAGTTTTTGGTATTTAAAGGTTTATTTTATCCTGACGGTTTTTGGCGTCTTAATTCTACGCTTTTTCCCAAAACATATCAATTGGTTTATTGGTGTTTGCTTCGGATTAACCTTAATTTTCAACTTATTACCCCAATTTTATCCGACCGGACAAGTAGGTTATGTCGCCTTTTATCTGGGATTATTTCTGGTGGCTCATCAATTAAAAGGAAAAAAGATCCCTACAAAATGGGTTCCTTTATTATATGGAATATTAGTGCTGATTCTGGTTTTCCTCTTCTGGAATTTCGGAAAAGAATACTTAATGAAAATGAACAAGGCCAAATTTCCGCCTAAATTACTCTACATTTTCTGGTCAAGTTTCTCTCTGCTAACGCTATTTGTTTTGTACAATCGCATAAAAATTGAAAAAAATAATTTCCTCAAATATATTGGCAAAAATGCCATCTTCTATTATTTTGCACAAGGAATGAGTTCTTCACTCGTGTATTTTTTGGTGGTTCCTTTAAAGGAAAATTTACATTGGGCAGTTTTACTCGTCGTAATTTTTGTCGTTAATATTTTATTGGCCGTCGTCATCGCAGAATTCCTGAAAAAATTAGACGCGCTTGGATGGAAGATTCTAGAATTTTTGCGCAAAAAAACTGCTTCAGTCTAAACCAAAGCAGTTACATTTTTATAAAAGGAGATTAGTCTCTTTTGTTACCTCTTGCAATTACTGCAACCAGAATGATTAATAATAATGCACCAACCACCCAGTATAATGGATTTGTAAACCATTCTTCTGTCGTTGTAGTTTTCGTTGTCGTTACGTCAACATTTAAATCTGGAGCATCTGTTTTTTCTTGTGCAAAAGAAACAATACTAAAGAAAAATGTTAACATAAAGATTCCGAATTGTTCTAATCTGTTTGATAATGCTTTGGTTTTCATAATTTAATTTTTTTTAATGTTAATTGATGATTATTCAACATTTGTGCCAACAAAATTTCTATTTTTCAAATAAAGAGGAGTAAAATTATAGTTTTGAGAAGTATTTACAGAACGAATGTATTCTTTTTTATTCCTTATTTTTACAAAAAAAATTATAATGTTTAAACTTAGACTTTTAACCGATCCCCGCTGGGCCAATATTGCTGAAGGGAATCTGGAGGAAATCTTAACCGATCACGCCTGGTGCGAGCAGAAAGCAACAACCAATGCCATTACGATCATTACGATGTGTCCTGAATATCCGGAAATTGTAACGGAACTTTTAAAAATTGCACAGGAAGAATTGGAACATTTTCAAATGGTTCATGAACTGATAAAAAAACGTGGCTACGAATTCGGAAGAGAAAGAAAAGATGACTATGTGGGACAGCTTCTTAAATTCATCGTTCAGGGATCCCGAAAAGAATATATCATTGACCGAATGCTTTTTGCCGCAATGATTGAAGCCCGCAGCTGTGAGCGATTCCGCGTGTTGACAGAAAACATTAAAGATGAAGAACTAAAAGTATTCTACAAGGAATTGATGATCTCTGAGGCGAATCACTATACCACTTTTATTTCCTTCGCTCGAAAACTTGGCGATCCCGAAAAGGTAAATCAACGCTGGGAAGAATGGCTGGATTACGAAGCCGAAATCATAAAATCTTACGGAAAAAAAGAAACCATACACGGTTAAATAAATGACCAGAACGTTCATAATTTTTCTATTTTTACCATTCTAAATTTAATGACTGGTAGATCACCCCACGATGAATAAACTTCAATTCGAAAAATTTTTTAATATTCTGGTAAAATCCTTTTTCCAGGGCTTGCTGATTATTGGTCCTTTTGCTTTAACCATCTGGATCATCTGGTATATCGTTTCAAGTATCGATAATATTATTCCATCGTTATCGGAACAGTTTTATCCCGGAATCACGTTTCTGATCGTTATTTTCTCTACCACCTTAATAGGATATTTAGGAAGTAAATTCATTATCGGGCGCGTCATCGTGGACAGCTTTGATTATTTGCTCGAACATACGCCCGGGATTAAATTTATTTACACCTCCTTAAAAGATGTCATGACTTCTTTTGTAGGCGACAAAAAGAAATTCAATCAACCTGTTCTCATTAAAACCACGGAAAATCCCGCGATTTGGCGCATCGGATTTCTGACGCAAAAAGACCTTTCCTCCGTTGGTTTCCCAGAACACGTTTCCGTTTATCTTCCTCATTCTTACGCAGTTTCCGGCTGGGTTGTATTTGTTTTAGCAACCAACATTACTATTTTGGAAAACGTAAGTGCTGCCCAAGCCATGAAGTTTGCCGTAAGCGGTGGCGTTGCTGGATTCCACTCAGATGACAACGTTTTCAAAGCGCCGGAGTGAAATTAATAATTAAAGATGCATGATGAATATTCATCATTTCGTAAACCTCCTTTTTAATTATTAATCTTAAATTTTTCATCAGAATGAAATTACCTTACGCAGAACCATTTAAAATAAAAATGGTCGAAGAAATCCGTCAGTCAACTCCCGCGGAAAGAGAAGAATGGCTAAAAAAGGCCAACTACAATTTATTTAATTTAAAATCCTCCCAAGTCTTTATCGACTTGCTCACCGATTCCGGTACAGGCGCCATGAGTGATCAGCAATGGGGCGCCATGATGACAGGCGACGAAAGTTACGCAGGCTCAAAAAGTTTTGAAAAACTACATGAAACCGTTCAAAGCATAACGGGATACCAATATTTACTTCCTACACACCAAGGGAGAGCCGCGGAAAATGTATTGTTTTCGGTTTTGGTAAAAGATGGTGACGTGATCCCGGGGAATTCGCATTTTGATACTACGAAAGGACACATCGAAATTAGAAAAGCCCACGCCATCGACTGTACCGTGGATGAAGCTTTTGACATTGAAGATCCACATCTTTTTAAAGGAAATATCGATTTAAAAAAATTAGAGGAAGTTTATAAAACGTATCCGAAAGAAAAAATTCCTTTCTGTCTCATCACGATCACGTGTAATTCTTCAGGTGGGCAACCGGTTTCTCTGGAAAATATGAGAGCCGTAAAAGAACTCTCGGATCGTTATGGAATTCCGATTTATTTCGATTCGGCAAGATTTGCAGAAAATGCTTATTTCATAAAAATGAGAGAAAAAGGTCAGGAAAATCGAACCATAAAAGAAATTGCAAAAGAAGCATTTTCTTATGGCGTTGGAATGACGATGAGCTCAAAGAAAGATGGTTTAGTGAACATCGGTGGATTTATCGCTCTAAACGATGCGGAGATTTTCAAAAAAGCTTCCAACTTCACCATTATTTTTGAAGGATTCATTACGTATGGCGGAATGGCCGGCAGAGATATGGCAGCATTAGCGGTTGGTCTGAATGAAGCCACAGAATTTGAATACTTAGAAAGCCGTATTTCACAGGTGGAATATCTGGGAAATAAATTGATCGAATTCGGAATTCCGGTTCAGAAACCGATTGGTGGCCACGCTGTTTTCATTGATTCTTTAAGCTTTTTACCAAATATTCCACGGGAAGAATATCCTGCGCAAACTTTGGCAAATGAAATTTACAAAGAAGCGGGTATCCGAACCGTAGAAATCGGTACCTTACTGGCAGACCGTGATCCTGTAACCCGAGAAAACCGTTATCCAAAACTGGAACTTGTGCGCCTGGCAATTCCACGAAGAACGTACACAAACAATCACATGGATTATATCGCGGCCGCCATTAAAAATGTATACGATCGCAGAAATGAAATTAAAAAAGGCTACAAGATCGTCTGGGAATCTGAAATTCTAAGACACTTTACAGTTCAACTTGAAAAAGCATAATCGTTTAAATTATCGATTTTAATTGATCAATTATGAAAGTCGTTTCTCCCGAAACGGCTTTTTTTGTTATAATGAAATTAATCTCAGAATATTCTTATTATTTTCTATTTTTGAATAAACTAAAGAAATGAGCCACGGAAAATTAAGAGAAGAAAAAAACTGTCTGAATTGTGGGCATTTTGTAGCAGAAAAATTCTGTCCAAACTGTGGACAGGAAAACACCGAAACACGGAAACCCTTTCACTATTTATTTACTCACTTTGTAGAAGATTTAACTCATTATGATGGCCAGTTTTGGGGAACAATTAAAAATCTTCTCTTGAAACCCGGTAAACTAACCGAAACTTATTTAGAAGGAAAAAGGCAACGTTTTGTTCCGCCTGTAAAACTGTATATTTTTATCAGTTTTATTACTTTCTTTTTGTTTGCACTTTTCCCACCTTTTCATCTTGATTTTGAGGCAAAAGCTGATTCTAAAAATAAAAAAGAAAAAACAATTTTTGCTCAGGCTGCAATTTCTCAGACTCAAAAAATAGTAGACAGCCTGAAAGCAAAAGAGAATAAGACGTATGAAGATTCGGTGCAAATTGAAAAACTCTCAGCAATTGTAGGAGATTCGGCTACTATTAACAATTTTCAAGAGCAATTGAATTTAGACAAAGGTTTAGAGGAGGATTTTCCTTATAAGAACTTTAAAACGCGTAAAGCCTATGACTCTGCTCAGGCCAAAAACCCGTCATCCTGGAATTTTTTGGATAAAGCATTTGCTTATAAGTTATTTGAACTGAAAGAAAAAGGAGCAAAAAAAGGCGATATCCTGCGAAATCTGATCGAAACCTCTCTTCATAATTTACCAAAAGCCCTCTTTCTTTACCTGCCTGTTTTTGCCTTCTTTTTGTGGATTTTTCATAATAAAAAAAAGTGGTGGTATTTTGAACATGGCGTTTTTACTTTGCATTATTTTTCTTTTCTACTGTTAAATATTTTGTGCGTCACTTTTCTCTTCAAACTTGTTGGTTTAACAGAAAGTGACTTTCTGAACAGACTCCTTTATGTGATTATTTCCGGCATGATTGTTTACTCCATGCTGTATTTTTTCATTGCGCATCGCCGCGTGTATCATTTTCATGGATTCACAAGTTTTATCGTGGGCTGCATATTATTCCTGGTTAATTTTTTCGCTTTTACAATGGTGGTGATTGGTTTGGGAATAGTGAGCTTTTTAATGATTCATTAATAATAACCGATTTCTATCAACTTATGAAAGAAGAAATAAAGTGAAGTTCTAACCCCGATGGAAGAGAAAATCTTTTTTCGGGAAAGGTTTAGGGCGGCAAAAAAGATTGCAACGGACAGCGGGACCAGGTTTCGAGTAAGAAACAAATGGTGAAGTTCCTAAAAAAATCTTCAAATGAGAATAATCGGAATAAAAAAGAACGGACCAATAGCCCGTTCTTTAAAATAATATTGAATTGACTGTTATTTTTTGATCAAACCTAACTCAATCAGTCTTTCGTGCAGGAATTCTCCCGCAGTCGTGTCTTCATACAATTTAGGATGTTCTTCATCCACACAGTTTTCCAAAGCGTTCAGCGGCATTTCGCTCACGGGATGCATAAAAAATGGGATGGAATATCTGGAAGTTCCCCACAATTCTCGTGGTGGATTTACAACCTGGTGAATGGTAGATTTCAATTTGTTATTGGTGTGTCGCGACAGCATATCGCCCACATTGATCATCAGTTCGTCGGGTTGTGCAATCGCATCAATCCATTCGCCGTCATGATTCATGACCTGCAGACCTTTTCCCTGAGCGCCCATTAAAAGGGTAATCAAATTAATATCGCCATGTGCCGCTGCACGAACCGCATTGTCAGGCTCCTGCGTAATCGGAGGATAATGAATTGGTCTTAAAATAGAATTACCTTCCGTCACATATTTGTCGAAGTAAAACTCATCTAAACCAAGATGAAGTGCTAATGCTCTCAGAACATAAATCCCGGTTTTCTCCAGCATTTTAAAGGCTTCTTTACCGACCTTATTAAAATTAGGGTTCTCCGAAACTTCTACGTTAGCGGGATATTCATTGGCGTATTTCGAACCTTCTTCAAGATATTGCCCGAAGTGCCAAAATTCCTTTAAGTCCCCTTTCTTAAAACCTTTTGCTGTTTCTTTACCGAAACCTACGTAGCCACGCTGTCCACCGATGCCGGGGATCTCGTATTTATTTTTGGTTTCGACAGGAAGATCAAAGAATTGCTTGACTTCATCATAAAGATCATCAACCAGTTTCTCATCCAGAAAGTGACCTTTCAGAGCGACAAAGCCGATTTCTTCGTATGCTTTTCCGATTTCATTTACAAATTTTTGTTTGCGTTCCGGTGTACCCGAAAGGAAATCACGCAAATCCACGCTTGGGATTTGTTTCATATTGTTTGATTAAGAATTCAGAGGCAAATTTAATATTTTTTAGATTAAAATTTTTATTATGAGTAAATTTGCAGCAATCCCCTCAGAATATGAAACAATTCTCTTCCAAACGAAGCATCCAAATATTAGCGCATCTGCTAAAAGAATACGAAATTTACGATATTGTAATATCGCCGGGCTCCCGAAATGCACCTTTAGCAATTCACTTTTCGGAAACAGACGATTTTAACTGTTACAGCATTATTGATGAAAGAAGTGCAGGTTTTGTCGGAATGGGAATGGCAAAAAGTATTAAAAAGCCCGTGGCAATTACGTGTACGAGCGGTTCTGCTGCCGCAAATTATTATCCGCCAATTACTGAAGCTTTTTATCAAAACACTCCACTACTCGTTTTAACTGCAGATCGCCCCACAGATTATGTGGATATTTTTGACGGGCAAACGATTAGGCAGAAAGATCTTTATCAACAGCATTCGTATGGAGATTTTCAGTTATTGGAAGATTCTGCAGAAAATGCAGACGATGAAAATTTCGCAATTATAAAAAAAGCCATTGAAGTTTGCTTTGAAAAGAAAGGTCCGGTTCATATCAATATTCCTTTGGAGGAACCTTTATATGAGATGGTTTCTGAGCTTCCGCATTTTCCTTCGGTGGAAAAAACAATTCGGGAAAATGTTTATGACTTGCCGCCAAATTTAGTCGCAGAATGGAATACTTCTAAAAGAATTTTGATTCTCGTAGGAACCAGAGATCATAGTGAAGAACTTGAAATGCAGTTATCTCAATTGGTTAAAAACCACAGTGTTGTGGTATTAAAAGAAGCCAATTCTAATTTAAAGCACGAAAAATTCTTTGCTCACATCGACCGCTATATTTTTAATTTTAGTGAAGAAGAATATAAAATGTATGCGCCCGATTTGCTAATTACGGTGGGCCAGAACGTTGTTTCTAAAAAAGTGAAACAGTTTTTGCGAAAAGCAAATCCGAAAAGCCACTGGCATATTGACGAAGTTTGGCATCCTGACACGTTTTTTTCTTTAACTGAAAAAGTAAAGACAGCGCCGGAGAAATTCTTTGGGAAATTACTGAATTTCATAGCATTGGAACCAAGTCCTTATTTTAATTTATGGGATGTTCTTCGGGATAAAAGAGATCTGAAGCACAAAGAATATTGTGTGAGCGCCGGTTTTTCAGATTTTAAATTTTTTGAAATTCTGTCCCAAAAATTACCTGAGAATATCAGTTTACATATCAGCAATTCCTCCGCAATCCGTTATGCCCAACTTTTTGACTTTCAGAAAAACAACGTTTACTGTAACCGCGGAACGAGCGGAATCGATGGCTCCACTTCCACTGCGATGGGATTTGCGATGAAAGACGAAAAACAAACCGTTTTAGTGACCGGAGACATGAGTTTCTTTTACGATATTAATGGATTGTGGAATAACTATATACCGCCTTACACGCGAATTATCGTATTCAATAACGGCGGCGGTGATATTTTTAAAATTATTCCGGGACCAAGCTCTACCAATGCTCTGGATGAATTTATCCTTACAAAACATCATAAAAATGCCGAGCATGTAGCCAAGCATTTTGGTTTTGCCTACACCAAAGTTGATGATGAAGACACGCTATTACGCGTTTTGGATAACTTCTTTAAACACGATGAAAAAGCAAAAATCCTGGAGATCGATACTTCACACATTGAAAATGCAGAAGTTCTGAAACAATATTTTGAATTTTTAAAATAGACCTTTTAATATCAGATCGAGGTTTCCTCGGATTTCTTCGGCAAATTTTTAATTTTTGAAAGTGGGTAAACTACAACATCATCAAACTCATTCAAAGCATTAATAAGCTGAAAGTGAGAATATTCACTCAATGTTTGCAAAGTAATTTCGGCTTCTTTAATTTTCTTTGTTTTCAGTAAATGCTGTCGTTGAACACCATTTAGCAAATAGGTCGTTGGCGTAAACCACTCTTTTCCCTTTTTAAATAAGAGGTTAGAATAAGACGAATCGGTTATATGATTGTTTTTAACAACGATTATTTCCGCAGCCTTTGAAAGGATTTTCATTTTTTCGAGTTCTTTACGCTCTTCAAATTTGAAAGAAAAATCATAAATATTATTCTCTACAAGCTGAAAATCGGCGATTTCAGATATGGCGTAGGGAATCAGTTGCGTGCGGTACTTTCCGGTCAGATCGTAGGTGATCTTAAATTTGTACAAACCATCTTCATCATGTTCCAGACTTTTAAAAATTGCTGCTAAATCTAGAGGTTCTGCTTTGCCGAAATAGGAAAACGTTTCATTAACGCGTTTTTGATGCTGATCTAACAGAAATAATTTCTTGTCTTCTACTTTAATACTTTCAATGAATTGGGACATAAATTTTATTTTTCATTTCTTGATGTTCGTCGGCAAAATTACTCAAATGGGTGATGCCACCACCACTTTTAAAATAAAGTTTTTCATTTTCTTTTTCAATGAACCGAATCATGACACAAGAGTCCAAATTTTCACCGTCAAACCAGCCACAAACTCCGGTGTAAAAACCACGTTCATAGCTTTCTGCATCTAAAATTATTTCTAAAGTTTTGGGTTTTGGCGCGCCAAGAATTGAACCCGCCGGAAGTAAGGTTTTCATCAAACTGCCTATTTTGTTTTGAAATTCAGGTTTGAGCTTTCCGGAAATTTCCGAACTCATGGCGTACAGATTCTTCTGCTTTGTTTTTATGAAATCAATTCTTTGAAATTCATTCACCTGCACCTCATCAGCGACCATGCTTAGGTCATTTCGTAAAAGATCAACCACCGTATAATGTTCTGCTTTTTCCTTGATATCACTTTTTAAAACTTCTATGGCATTTTCCTTTGAGGCATCAATTGTCCCTTTCATTGGATGCGTAAAAACCTCATTATCAATGATCTCAACAAAAGTTTCAGGGGAAAAACAGACAAATTGATCTTTGTAAAGTATTTTGTATTTCGCTTTCGATAAATAGAAAATTTCTTTTAAACTAAGGTTGATCTCAATTTCTGTTTTGCAGGTGTAATTGGTAAGATAAGAATTGCCTAACCTAATTTCCCGTTGCACTTTATCAAAACCCCGGCGGTATATTTCCCTACTTTCCGGAAATGCTTTAAGATGAATTTCCCGACTTTCGATTAAGGGCTCATTTGCATTTGTATATGATTTAAAATCAATAAGTAAACCATTTTTGTCTAGTGCACTTTCTTCGAAAACTTCTACTTTTTGTACCAAAAAATCAATCATAAAAAAGAAGGGAACTTTCTTTTGGGAAAGCTCGTCCATTTTATGAAAGTTAGGATGAACATTTTTTAGCATGGCGCAAAAATACTCTTTTTGATAATTATCATAACCTTTTCCCTATTTTTGCGCCATGGAAAATAATTACCCGCAAAAAGCCGGCTTAGAGCAAATTTTAAAGGCAGCTTTTTTTTACTGGAACAAAACTTTATTTTATCAACTCGCTTTCAGTCTGTTGTATTTTTCACTTTTCTTCCTGGGATATTTTTATCTCTTCCGTTATTTCGGTTTGTGGGATGAACTGAACCAGCACCGGGAACTGCTCCAAACCGATTTCCCTGCTTTTAATAAAAAAGTTGAAGAAATTGCAAGGTTGCCACAAGCTCAGGGATTTATTTTGGGAATCTTCTTTCTGTTTGGTATTCTGAACCCTTTGAATGTTGGCTTTTACAAAATCTACCGAAAAATCGATCTTAAAGAAAAAGTGGTAATGAATGATCTGTTTGCAGGATATTTAGGTTTTACCTTCTTTAAGTTTTTTGGATTCTATTTATTCTGGACTATTATTTTCTCTTATGCGAACGCTCTCTTTTTGCTGGGATTTGTCTGGATTTTTATCACCCTGTTTTCGGTTCCACTCATGTTTTTTATGAATGTGAATACTTTTCAAGGAATAAAATTGACCATTTCGGGCCTTAAGAAAGACTTTACGACGATTTTCATCGCCGTTATTATTGGGATACTATTCAGTTTATCGGGTCTTATATTGTTTGGATTTGGATTTCTTCTGACTTTTCCTTTTTGGCATGCCATCATCTACACCTTATACCAAAATTTATTCAAGGAAAACGCATAGATTTTCAATTATTTTACTAATTTTATAATTAATAATCTATAAATTTGAAAACATTAAAAAAAATAAAACTATGGAGACTTTTCAACAATTTGACCAACCTATAGGACCGGAAAAATCGACGGGTGCAATTATTTCGCACGCATTTGATATTTACAAAGGCGTGTTTTTATATGCTGTCGGTGCGTTATTGATATCGCTGGTCATTTCGTTTCTGATTCAGCCGCTTTCAGGATTTAATTCCTCTGAGTTTGTGGAGGAAATCCAGACCTCACCCGAAACTTTGTCTACCACCATGTGGTCTATTCCGGGATTTAAAGCCTATTATGGATTATCAGGATTGGTAAGTTTGCTCATGACGCCGCTGTATGTTGGAGTAATTTACGTCGCCAATAAATACAATTTAAAAGAACCGATGAGTTTTTCTGATATGTTCATTGGGTTCAAACAGAACTTTTTAAACATTATTATTTACGCCCTTATTTCGAGCATCGTGATCGGAATTTCATTTACATTATGCGTTATTCCAGCTTTCTTCGTGGTGCCATTTTTCATGTTGGGATATCCTATTTTATTATTTGAGAACGCCTCTTTTTCAGAAGCCCTAAGTAAATCATTTACTATTGCCAAAGATAACTACGGAACATTCTTAGGAGCTTCGGCTTTGGGAATTTTAATCAGTTTCGCGGGTGTATTTCTTTGTGGAATCGGAATCGTTTTCACGGCGTTATTTTTAATGGTTGTGATGTACTCTACTTATTGTGCATTCTGTGGAAGGCCGCGACCACTGGCAATTAATAAATAAAATTATTCTTTAAATACTATTGCATTACCGCTGTCTTGTTGAAAACTCCGATAGCGGTTCGCAAATTCACTTCGAAACCATGCCTAATAAAACCAATCAAATAAGTTCAGAAAAGATCAAGCAGGTTCTCCTACTTTTGGTCATCATTGTTATGGGCGGATTAATCTGCTACCATTTGGCACTGTTTATTCCATCTGTTTTAGGAGCGATTACGCTTTATATTATCTCACGTAAATACAATCTTTATTTACAGGAAGAGCTTAACTGGAAACCATGGGCGGCTTCATTAGTGATTATTTTAGCAACGCTGATAATGCTGATTTTACCAGTTTATTTCATTGTAGACTTATTGATTGAGAAGTTAGGAAACGCATCTGTCTATATGGAAAAATTCAATGTTTTTATTGATAAAATTCACGACTTTATCTACTCAAAAACAAGTATTGATATTCTGAGTAAAGATAATTTAACAAAACTTAAAGATAGTGTTGGGAAATTTTCTACTTCTGCTTTAAGCGGAACATTTAATACTTTCACTGTTGTTGCATCCATGTATTTCATTCTTTATTTCATGCTGGATAGACCACGTCTTTTTGAACGGTTGATGAAAAGTTCAGCTCCGCTGAAAAAAGCGAATGTGACATTATTAGGGGAAAAAATTCAAAAAATGGTTATTGCCAATGCGATCGGTATTCCAGTTGTAGCATTGGGACAGGGAATTATTGCAGTGATCGGGTACTTTATTTTTGGAGCGCCGAGCCCTATTTTACTTTTTGCCTTAACCTGCGTCGGCTCGATGTTACCGATTGTAGGAGCTGCCATTGTTTATATACCCGTTTGTATTTTTATGATTGCCGAGGGAAAAGTTGGTCCGGGTTTAGGACTTGCCGCTTATTGTCTCATCGTAGTTGGGTTAACAGATAACTTATTGCGTTTTACGTTATTAAAAAAATTAGAAAACATTCACCCTCTGAATACCGTGTTTGGAATCATTATGGGATTAAATCTATTCGGATTTATGGGTTTAATATTTGGACCCATCCTAATATCTATTACGATTCTTCTTATCCAAGTATACAGAGATGAGTTTGCGGAAGACGAAGTGGAATTGATCATGCCCGAACCAAAAGAGATCGAAGAAAAAATTGATTTAAACATTTAGAAATTAAAATGCCTAACCCTGAACTTCGTCCGGAAATTCTCCAGGAAATCTGCGAAACCGAAATGCCTTTTGGAAAACACAAAGGAACCTTGCTGGTAGACTTACCGATTAACTATCTGGAATGGTTTCAGCGCCAGGGAATGCCCGCCGGAAAATTAGGAATGCAACTCTCGACCATCTTTGAAATTAAAATGAATGGATTGATGGATCTGCTGACTCCTTTAAGAAAGAAAATTCCCAAATCTGCACCGAAAAAAACCGTCTATAAATTCTAGGTTGTTTTCAAAGCATTAATCTCGTCGCGTAATTTTGCAGCTTTAATGAAATCCAGATTCTTAGCAGCTGCCTCCATTGCTTTCTGTTTTTGCGCCACCAATTTCTCAATATCTGCACTGCCGAAATTGGGTTTCTGTTCCGCAACCTTAAGAAGAATTTCCTTTTGAGTATATTTTGGATCCGGGAAATCTTTGCTTCGACCGACCAAAACTTCTGAAATTTTCTTGTTTAAGGAAGTCGGGACCATTCCATGTTTCTCATTATACTCCATTTGCTTTTGGCGACGATAATTGGTTTCATCAATGGTTGCCTGCATTGATTTGGTCATTTTATCGGCGTATAAAATTGCTTTTCCATTTAAATTTCTGGCGGCACGACCAACGGTTTGAATCATAGATCGTCGCGAACGCAGCATCCCTTCTTTATCAGCATCTAAAATCGCCACAAGAGAAACCTCCGGCAAATCCAAACCTTCCCGAAGTAAATTCACGCCCACTAAAACATCAAATAAACCAACGCGTAGATCCTGCATGATCTGAATACGATCCAGCGTTTCCACATCAGAGTGTATATAACGGGTTCGGATACCGAACTTTGTAAAATATTTGGTCAGTTCTTCCGCCATTTTTTTAGTCAGCGTAGTGACCAACGTTCTTTCGTCGATTTGGGCTCTTTTCTCAATCTCTTCCATTAAATCATCAATTTGATTTAAAGAAGGACGTATTTCAATTACAGGATCCAATAATCCTGTTGGGCGAATGAGCTGTTCAATATATTCCCCACCGGTCTTTTCCAATTCATAATCGGCAGGCGTGGCAGAAACATAGATGACCTGATTTTGTATGGCTTCAAATTCCTCAAACTTCAAAGGACGGTTATCCATAGCCGCCGGCAAGCGAAAACCATGTTCCACCAACACTTCTTTTCTGCTGCGGTCACCACCGTACATGGCGTGAACCTGCGGAACAGTCACGTGACTTTCATCAATAACCATTAAATAATCTTTGGGGAAATAATCCAGCAAACAGAAAGGCCGTGATCCGGGTAATCTACCATCAAAATAACGGGAATAATTTTCGATTCCGCTACAATACCCAAGCTCTTTCATCATTTCTAAATCCAGCTCAGTTCTTTCCTGCAGGCGTTTTGCTTCGTAAGGTTTTTCAATATCATTAAAGAAATCAACCTGTTTTACCATGTCATCCTGAATCTCACGAATGGCATTTTGCTGCGTCTCTTTTGAAGTCACGAAAAGATTGGCGGGATAAATGATAATTTCATCAAAATTAGACATCACATTCCCGGAAACCGGATCAAAAGACTGAATAGTCTCAATCTCGTCCCCAAAAAACTGAATTCGAACCGCGTTATCTGCATAGGCAGGAAAAACATCTACTACGTCTCCCTTTACCCGAAATGTGCCACGCTGAAACTCGTTCAACGTTCTGGCATACAAAGCATTTACTAAAGAATGAAGCAAACTTGTTCTTGTGATTTTCTGATTCTTCTCAATAGAAATCAAGGACTTATGAAACTCAGCCGGATTTCCGATCCCGTAAATACAGGAAACTGAAGCAACAATCAAAACATCTCTGCGGCCCGAAAGTAAACTTGCCGTTGCGGACAGACGTAATTTTTCAACTTCTTCGTTAATGGAGAGATCTTTTTCAATATAAGTATTCGTGGAAGCAATAAAAGCTTCAGGCTGGTAATAATCGTAATAAGAGACAAAATATTCTACGGCATTTTCCGGAAAGAATTCTTTGAACTCCATAAAAAGCTGGGCTGCCAAGGTTTTATTGTGCGCTAAAACCAAAGTTGGTTTCTGCACATTATTGACAACGTTGGCTATGGTAAATGTTTTTCCGGAGCCAGTTACCCCAAGCAGGGTTTGGTATTTCTCGCCGATTTCGAGACCCTCGGTTAACTTTTTTATGGCAGTTGGTTGATCGCCGGTAGGTTTATATTCTGATTGAAGTTGGAATTTCATCCTACAAAAATAAACAATTTAAAACACTGAATTTTATTTGTTTAGTTTAAAATTCAAAAGAAAATCGGTGTTTGTTTTGTACGTCACGGAATTGCTCAAAGCAATCGTAATTTTTCTGTTTTGAATGATGGTGTCTTTGTATTGATAATTCTCAGGATGCCGTTCGTTATCTAAAAGTAGATAATAATCTCCATTTAAATTATTCGACCAGCCGTACATAATAATATTTTTGAAAGGTGATTTCTTTCCTTTTTGCAGATTTTTGTAAGCCTTTTTATCATTTGCAAATTTAAAACCCCCGAAAGATTGATACTTTAATTGAAGCGAATTATTTGAAATGCAGACATAAGCCTCATAACAATTCTGTGTTTTATTAAATTTAGAATATTTAGAAAAAGGTGTGCAGGAAATAAAACTTAAAACAAGCAAGAACAAAAGTACTCTCATTTGTAATTTATTTTATGATTTAATTCAATTGGGTTATTATTCTCGCGGATTATTTTTTGCTCACTTTCGTTCATTTCTTTAAAATTTGGGATCAATTCGTTGCCCTCTTCATCAACCCATTTCATCACAACTGCTCCGCCTGCATTTTTACCATTTATTTCCCGGGTCGGATCAGAATAATAAGCCAGTGCTAATTTTTCATATTGTTTCCAGGAAATAGGTAAGGCTTTTTCTTTCTCGTACAATTTTCCATCAGAGTTTTTAATTTGAACTAAGGAAAAATGATACTCATTCTGAGTATCATTAATTTCAGTAATTAAGCCAGGTAATCCATAAAAAACATAAGGTCCTTCTTGTAATGGAATTTCATTGGTGAACCACGCAGTCCACTTTCTGCCACCGTAACTTGTAGTTGCTTTTTGAGCTTTCATTCCTAAGCTTTCCTTTGTTTCTTTCTCAATATTCCAAACCAGGTCTTCATCGATTTTGACGGTAAAGAGTTTTTGAAAATTATTGATAAATTTCTTCGTTTCCTTCGTCTTCAGATCTTTCGAAACACTTTTGAAATCCTTAAAAGAAGTAGTCATAAAACTTAATCTCTTCGTAGCATGAAACGTAGAATCTGCTTCTTTGTCTTTTAATGTTCTAAACATTGATTTCCCATCATTGATATCTAACGCAAATTTTTCCGTAGCGATGCTGTCTTTTGTCGGATTCGGTTTGAATTTTAATTCATAAACGAAACTTTTATTTTGGGAGAAGACGAAACTAAAAGCGAATACGGTAATGCTAATAATGAATTGTTTAATCATGCTGTCTAAATTTTTTAATTAAATCTATTTCTTAGCAGACCCTTGAAAAACCATTGTCAAAGGCATTTTAAAAACATAAGATACATTTTGACCATCTTTCGTTGCAGGTGTCCACTTTTTTTCTTGATTTGAAAGTTTTATGCTTCTTAAGGCTTCCTCGTTAAACTTTGGATTCTCACCTTCGCTCATAAAATCCGACACATTTCCGTTTTCATCAATTGTAAAATAAATAGTCGATTTCATTAAACCTTCTTGCCCAGTTAAAACCGTCGTGTCAAAATTTTTACTAACCAACGTGCGAAATTCGTTGATTCCGCCTGGATAAGATGGTAAAACATCTACCGATTCACGTGGCTCTGCTGGTGGAGGTGGTGGTGGAGGCGACGTTGGAAACGCATTTTCTGCCACTATTTTCTTTTCCTTTCTAATCGTATCAATTTTCACGATGTCTTTCTCCAAAGAATTTTCGAAGAACTGAGGAATAGTTTCTGCTGCTTTCTTATTGTTCTCAGAAAATGCAATATTCTGGTTTTTCTTAATTTCTGGCGTAGTAGAAGGAATTAGCACTTCTTTTTCTTTGGTGAAAGAAGCAAATAAAATCGCAAAAACTGGAAGAAGAATAACTTTCTTCATTCCGGCTAATCTGGAGTTTTTTGAAGTCATCATAATAAATCTTTTTTTGGTGTTATTAAAATCGAACTGGTGCGTAAGGTTGAAACTTTGCGCCATTTTTATTTCATTTAAAATTAAATACTGGTAGTTTTTAACATCATAATTCTTTTGTAAAACATATTGATCTGCTAAAAATTCGTGATTGGCAATCATGGCTTTTTTATAAAAAAATAAGGCAGGATTAAACCAGGAAAATATTTTTAAAAACTCAATGAACAGAATATCCAAACTGTGTTTTTCCTCCACATGACATTTCTCGTGTAGAAAAATTCGGTTATCAATCTGATCATCAACGAGATATTTTCTACTTAAATAAATGGTTCCCATAAAACTGAACGGCGCGTAATTTTTTTGGAGGATCAGAATTTTTTGATTCTTGTAAGTCCGCATTTCACCTTTTAAAAATTGAAGCCGCAGAAAGGAATAAATAAATTTGATCAAAAAGAATAAGGAAACCAGTAGATAGGCGATAAATAGGATTTTCATCCAGTCAAAGGATGGAGCAACATTCACGCTCGCTGCATTCAATTCTAAACTCCCCTCACCGATGATCAGTTGCGGATTATCATAAGATTTAAAAGGTGAATTATAGGGAATAAAAGGCACAATATAGGAAAATACAACCGCAGAAAGTAGAAAACTCCGGTTGAATTTAAAACTTCGCTCTTTTTCTAAAAACAAATAATAGAAGGCAATCAACAACGCAGAAGAAAGTACGATTTTAAAAATTAAGGTTTCCATCTTTTTATTCTTTTATTTGGTGATCAATGATATCCCGAAGGTCTTTTAGCTGTTCTTGCGACAGCTTTTTGCTGTTTGCGAAAAAAGAGGCAAACTGAGAAACCGAACTGTTGAAAAAACGGTCAATCATGGAGTTCATCTCTTGATTGAAATAGGTCTCTTTATCAACCTTCGGAAAATATTGTCTTGAATTTCCAAAAAGTTTATATCCCACTAAATTCTTCGTTTGCATTCTTTTCAGTAAAGTTGCTATGGTTGTGGATGCCGGTTTTGGCTCCGGATATTTTTCTAAGATATCTTTCATGAAGGCGGCTTTTTGATCCCATAAAATATCCATAACCTCTTTTTCCGCTTCTGTTAATTTATGTTTCATATCTACAATCTTATATTTTGTTCTACAAATGTAGAATGAATATTTCAATTACACAACATTTTATTCTAAATTGTTTATATTTACGTAGTAAAAATATTACAAATTACCAATACATCACACTTTAACGCATATCATTATGAAATATCAAATTCTTAAACTGTCTTCATTTTGTTTGATTTTAATGATTTCCTGTACTGGAAATTCTAAATCTACATCTGAAAAAAATAATATGGCTGGTCAAAGTGGTCAACTTCCCAATCCTGAAACTGCCGATAAGAATGCACCTTCCTATCAGTCTGCTTTTGCAGGACAATCCAGAATAGCAGGTCTGAAAACAAAGGCTGAATACAAAGTAGAAATTATCAATTCAAGTTTAGAAAAACCCTGGGGAATCATCAACCTTCCCGATGGACGATTTTTAATTACAGAAAAATCAGGTTTTATGAATATTGTTTCTCCGGACGGGAAAACAATTTCAAAAGTCGAGGGATTCCCAAAAGTTGATACCAATGCTCAAGGTGGACTGCTCGATGTTGCTTTGGACCCAGACTTCCAAAATAACAGGATGATTTACTATACATTTTCAGAACCCGTTGAAGATGGAAATCACACGGCAGTGGGTAAAGGAAAACTTTCAGAAAACGAAAAGATGATCGAAAATCCTCAGGTTATTTTCAGAGCTACACCAACTTACGATGGCAAATTACATTACGGAAGCCGTTTGGTTTTTGACAAAGAGGGATATCTATTTGTAAGCACAGGAGAACGTTCTGATATGGAAACCAGACCCTTAGCTCAAAATACGATGGCTTATTTGGGTAAAGTTTTAAAAATAACAAAAGAGGGTAAACCTGCGCCAGTAAATCCTTTTATCGGCAACGTAAAATATAAACCGGAAATCTACTCCTACGGACACCGAAACCCACAAGGTTTGGCAATGGACGACAAAGGTCAACTTTGGGAAGCGGAGATGGGTCCAAAAGGAGGCGACGAGGTTAACCTTATTCAACCCGGAAAAAATTACGGCTGGGGCGATGTTACTTATGGATTAGAATACAGCGGTAAAAAAATTAATAACGGAACAACACAAAAAGAAGGTACAGAACAACCTGTTTATTATTGGGATCCTTCAATCTCAATGAGTGGAATCACTTTTTACAACGGTACGATGGAAGAATGGAAAAACAATTTATTCCTCGGGTGTTTGAGTGGTGAAAAAATCATTAGACTCGTCATTAAAGATAATAAAGTTGTCGGCGAAGAATGGTTGCTGGAAGACCAAAAAGAACGTTTCCGCGATGTGTTAAATGGATATGACGGAAATCTTTACGGCATTACGGACAGTGGAAAACTCTATAAAATATCGAAAAAGTAGGAGTTAGTTTTCTAAATAAACCAAACTTCCGGGAAAATCATCATCTAAACTTTTTAAGACTTTTGCAGCTTTTGTTTTATTCTTGAGTTCGTCAACGAAAAAACTCGTTTCAAAAAACTGACGGTGAATTCCGGTCAATAATTCCATGAAATAGTCCATTCCTACTTGGTTGTTATGCAGATCCATCTTTGTCTCCAGAGGTTTGTTGGGGAAAAGTTCTTCGTGCATATCGGTCATTTTCTTACAGTAATCCAAGGCTTTTCTCGGGGAAGAAATTTTGCAGCAGTACATTAAAATAAGGCAAGTCCAGAGCGCATGACGAAATGCATTTCCTTCCCCATTGTTGGAGTGGGTTTTCGGGAAATGTTTTTGCGCTAAGGAGAAACTTTTTAACGTGGCATATAGCCCCATGATCGAAAACAAAGGATGTGACAGTGTTAATCTTAAGAGCCTCATAATTTTACTGAAGCTTAAAGATTGCAAAGCATTAAATATAATTTTGACGTTTCTCATAAAAAGAAATCCCACCTCCTGCGAGGTGAGATTTTATCAATTAGGTTGTAAATCTTAAGCGTGGCTTAACAATCTCACAGTTTTTGACACTTTATCTTTGATTTCTGTTCTTTTAACAATGAAATCAACAAAACCTTTTTCCTGCAGAAATTCTGAAGTTTGGAAACCTTCTGGCAAATCTTTACCGATAGTTTCACGAATCACACGTGGGCCGGCGAAACCAATTAATGCTCCGGGCTCTGCCATTATAATATCGGCGGTCATTGCGAAAGAAGCGGTAATTCCACCAAATGTTGGATCACATAAATAAGCAATATACAATAACCCAGCTTCTGAAAGCTGTGCTAATTTTGCCTGAACTTTTGCCAGCTGCATCAATGAATAGGTTGCTTCCTGCATTCGTGCACCACCTGACTGGCAAATGATCATATAAGGCAATCTGTTCTCTATGCAGTAATCAACCGCACGACGGATCTTCTCGCCCATCACTGAACCTAAAGAACCACCAATGAAACTGAAATCCATACAAGAGATCACCATTTTTTCTCCATTCACCGTACCTACTGCGTTACGGATCGAATCAGTAAGCTTAGTTTTGGCTTTCACTTCTTTCAGTCGGTCAGTATACGATTTTGTGTCCTTGAACTGCAACATATCTACACTTTCCACATTTGCGTCCAGCTCCGTAAATTTATTATCATCAAAAAGGATTGAAAAGAACTCGCGACTGCCAATTCTCACATGAAAACCATCTTCTGGCGACACGTAATTATTCGCTTTTAATTCTTCGTGCTCGATAATTTTTCCGGTTGGAGTCTGATGCCAAAGTCCTTTAGGAACATCTTTTTTATCTTCCGTTGAAGTCGTAATATTCTGTGCCTTTCTTTTAAACCAGTCGAATGCCATATATTTCTAAATTTTAGAATTTAAATTTCAGATCATAAATTAAACAAAATACTTTGTCAAATCTATTATTCTTCATTTATAATTAAAGTGTATTTACATTATTCAGGTCTTCAAAAGCCTGAACCAATCTTTTACTAAAGGTTTCTTCTCCTTTTCTAACCCAACCTCTTGGATCATAATATTTTTTATTTGGCTTGTCTGCGCCTTCAGGATTTCCAATTTGAGATTTAAGGTAGTCTAATTTCTCAACCATATAATCTCTAATTCCCTCTGTGTAAGCAAACTGCAAATCGGTATCGATATTCATTTTGATAACTCCATAATCAATCGCTTCTCTAATCTCCTCTAAAGTAGATCCGGATCCACCGTGGAAAACAAAATTAATTGGCTCCGCTCCAAGACCGAATTTCTCGGAAACATATTTTTGAGAATTATCTAAAATTTTCGGAGTCAACTTCACATTTCCAGGTTTGTATACGCCATGTACATTTCCGAAAGCTGCAGCAATCGTAAAATTAGGAGAAATTGCATTTAATCTTTCGTAGGCGTAAGCCACTTCATCAGGTTGCGTGTAAAGCTTTGATGAATCTACACCGGAATTATCAACACCATCTTCTTCCCCTCCGGTAATCCCAAGCTCGATTTCTAAAGTCATGCCCATTTTTGCCATTCTTTCGAAATATTTGCAGGAAATATCTAGATTTTCCTCTATAGGTTCTTCTGATAAATCAAGCATGTGAGAAGAATACAAAGATTTTCCGGTCTGTTTGAAAAACTCTTCGTTTGCATCCATCAAGCCATCAATCCAAGGCAATAATTTTTTTGCACAGTGATCGGTATGTAAAATTACCGTTGCTCCATAAGCTTCTGCCAATGTGTGAATGTGTTTTGCACCAGCGATACCACCCAAAATTGCCGCTTTTTGGCCGTCGTTGCTCATGCCTTTTCCTGCATTAAAAGCAGCACCACCGTTTGAAAACTGTATAATTACGGGCGAATTTAGCTTTGCAGCTGTTTCCATGGTTGCGTTTACATTGCTTGAACCAATGACATTAACTGCGGGTAATGCAAACTTATTCTCTTTTGCAAATTGAAAAATGTCGGTTACCACTTGTCCTGTGGCAACACCAGCTGGAAATGCTCTGCTCATAATCAGTATTTTTATAGATTTATTATTGTCCTTTTTTTGGAACAGTAAAGTTAGGAATTTTAAGTCAAATATTTAATTTCTTTTATCATTGCCCCAAAGCAGTTTCTGACGGATGGTTTCATAAAAACTTAAATTATTGGGATGGATCAACAAAATTTTGAAATGTGCTTTTCTGAGTATAATTTCAACATCAGTTTCCATATGGAAAAGGCGGGAATCCAGTGATAGTGAATATTGCGGAACCCTACTTTTCACATTCAATCTTATTTCAACATTATCATTTACAATTAAAGGACGCACATTTAAGTTATGCGGCGCAATCGGGGTAATAACAAAAGTGTCATTATTTGGAGTAATGATTGGTCCTCCGCAACTTAATGAGTAAGCCGTAGAACCCGTTGGCGTGGAAATAATAATCCCATCACCCCAAAATGTATTTAAAAATTCACCATTAATATAAGATTCTACCGTGATCATCGCCGTAGTTTCTTTTCTTGAAATGGTTAAGTCATTTAAAGCAAAAGGGAAAAACATGGAATTGTTCGGGGATACGATTTCAATGACCGAACGTTTGCTGATTTTAACTTCTCCTTTTATAATATCATCGAGCTCTAAAAAGATTTCTTCTTTGGTAAAACTTGCGAGGAAACCTAAACGTCCTGTATTTACTCCCACCACCGGAATCTCTAAATCCTGAACAAAAATTAAAGAATTAACGATTGTTCCATCACCGCCGAAAGTAAAAAACAAATCGACCTTCATGGATCTTAAATCTTCTTTGCCGGCGAAGGTTTCAAAGTTCTTGGAGAACTGCATTGCGTTGGCCATTTCTTCGTATAACACGGCCTGAACTCCTCTTTTCTCAAGTTCAGATACAAATTTACTCAGATACAAGAAGGTATCTAAATCATTTTTTTGGGAATAAACGGCTACTTTCATTGGGTTTAAAATTCCATATATTTTTGAAAAAATCCGAACCGGTCTTTTAGCAGTTCTTCTTTTTCGTCATCGTAATATTTGTGAACGACGTTGTAGCCGTATCTTTCAAAGGTTTCATCAATCGAACTAAGATTTTCACTGCTGATCTTTAAAGTAATCTGCACCTCTTCATCAACAAATGAGCTGATATAACACCCGTAAATTTTAGCATTGTTAGACTCCACGATCTTACATACATCGGTCATCGAATAGTTTTTGCTGTGAATCTGTACGACAAGTAAAGCTCCAGTTTCCGAAAATAAGGGATATTTGGCAAATTCACTAAAGACATCATCACAGGAAAAATATCCGCGATACTTTTCTTGCTTTGTGATGATGGGAATAATATTCGTATTAAAGGTGTGAAATAATTTAATAGAATCCAGGATATTACCGTCATCAAGCAGCGCAAACTTCTCGAAGTGATGCTCTAAAGAGGCAAGGTTTCCCTCCGGACTTTCTTCCAAAAACTGCTGACTCAAAGCTCCCTGATAAATTCCTTTCTTTTTTATAAAGACGTGCGAGTAGCCGAATTCCTTTGCCACTTCATTCGCTTCTTCTATGGAATCACTGGTATTGAATGCCGGATAATCTTTGGAGATGTAATCTTTAATAAACATTAGCCAAATTTAGGAAAATATTAAAAAAGAAAGTGTGTTTTAAAAATATTTTAAAATTAACAAAATATTATTTGCAACGTATTATATCTTTTATATATCTTTGTCGCCTTTCATTTTTACTTTTTATTAGATTTATTTAAAACCGCACGACTTTTGGGTCTTGCGGTTTTTCTTTTTTAGGGCTTTTTGCACGCAGAAAAATGAGTCCTCCCAAAATAATAAATGCGCCTACAAACTGCATGGGTGTAAGTTTTTCCCCATCCAGAATCCCCCAGATCACAGCGACAACCGGCATTAATAAAGTGACGGTGGAGGCAAACAAAGGCGTAGAAATATTGAGTAGGCGATAATTCATCATCATGGCCAAACCAGTTCCGAAAATGGAAAGCAAACTCACAAATCCCAATCCAATAAATAAACTCCGATCTGGATGAAGGTCTGTAAAAAATCCAGAAAGCACTAAAGCAACTAGTGACGGCACAATAAGCACAAAGGAAAATACGAAAGCCGAAAGGATTTTTGCGGGGATTTCATGGAGTTTTGCTTTTACAGTCGTCATTGAAATCGCGTAACCCAAAGTAGCGATCAATAGTAAGACGATAGGAAACAATTTTAAATCTCCACTTTCACCACCCGAGAGTGCTAATATACACGCACCCGAAAAACTGATGGCAACGCCAACTAATTGTCTTTTCGTTGTTGAAAATTTCCAGAAAAGCAATCCAACAATAATAACGAAAATGGGCATCATTGAATTTACAATTCCCGCAATGCTGCTGCTGACCGCTTTTTCGGCAATAGGAAAAAGAAACATAGGAATGAAATTTCCCGTGATCGCTGCCAAGACCAACCATTTTATATGTTTTCTCGGGAACTTTTTAATATTACTGATTGCCATTGGCAGCAAAAGTATGCCGGCAATCAGAACCCTTAAAGCACCAACTTCGTACGGACTGAAATGGTCCAGTGATTTTTTTATTAATATAAATGAAGAACCCCAAATAATGGAAAGCACTATCAGTAAAACCCATTTTTCTTTTTCAGGATTCATAGTTGCTGTTATTTTTTAAAATATTTAAATACTCCTTTTTAGTAATCATTTTTGCGCCTAAACTTTCCAGATGTTCCGAGTGGATCTGGCAGTCGATCAATTCTATTTCATCTAAATGGCTTTGAATAAAATTAATAAAACCCGCTTTTGACGCGTTGCTAACTTTTGAAAACATGCTTTCACCACAAAAAACTTTACCGATTTGTATTCCGTAGAGACCACCGACCAATTCATCATTTTGCCAAACTTCGATGCTTTTTGCAATTCCCTGATGATGCAGTTCGACAACCGAGTCAATCAATTCATCAGAAAGCCAGGTTCCGTCCTGATCTTTTCTGTAAATATTTTTACATTCTTCCAGGACTTTTCGGAAACACGTATTTTCAGTAAAAGTAAAAATCTTATCCCGCAAAATTTTCCTCATTGACTTTGAAACTTTCAACTCTTGGGGAAAAAGCACAAAACGGGGATCGGGACACCACCACAAAATCTCTTCATCGGGATTGAACCAGGGAAAAAGACCAATTTGATAGGCAAAAGCTAACCGATCGGCAGACAGATCGCCTCCAATTGCCATGATGCCTGACTCGGAATCGAGCAAGGCAGGATCTGGAAAAGAAATTTCATTGGGATTTAGAAGTATCATTCGAAAATTAAATCCTGCTTCATGAAGCAGGATTTATAGTAATTAAAACTTAATTTTTAAAAAGGCAAGTCATCTTCGTCTTCTTCGAAAACATTTCCTCCTTGTGCCGGAGCCGCTTGTGTTGTTGCAGACGGAGTTGCTTGAGTAGGTTCATTAAAGCCACCTTCTCCTAAGCTATCAACTCTCCAACCGGTAATTGAGTTGAAATATTTCACTTCTCCTTGTGGTGAAGTCCATTCTCTACCTCTCAAATTGATAGAAACTTTCACTTTATCACCTTCTTTTAGTGGATTTAATAAATCTCCTTTTTCCTGCAGAAATTCAATATTAATAGGTTGAGGGTACTGTTCTTCGGTCATCAGCACCATTTCTCTTTTTTGAAATCCACTCGCAAATGTCTGAACTTCAGTTATTTTCTTTACTGTTCCTTGTAATTCCATGATATAAATTCGTTAAGAGGGTAAAAGTAATAAAAATGGAGATAAAAAGAAAGTTCTGGCGTTATTTTCGAAAAAAATAAAAAATAAAAAAAATAGTTTGGATTAGTTAGAAAAAATCTTTTATATTTGCACTCACAAAAAAAGAGAAAGAGTTCATTTAGCGGATGTGATGTAATTGGTAGCCATGCCAGACTTAGGATCTGGTGCTGTGAGGCGTGGGGGTTCGAGTCCCTTCATCCGCACTTTTTTAGAAGTATTTTTTAATAAAAATACAGATGCGAAAATAGCTCAGCTGGTAGAGCACGACCTTGCCAAGGTCGGGGTCGCGGGTTCGAATCCCGTTTTTCGCTCCACTACTTGCCTTGGTGGTGGAATTGGTAGACACGCAGGACTTAAAATCCTGTGTCCGTAAGGATGTACGGGTTCAAGTCCCGTCCGAGGTACTTCAAACCCTCTGTAACGCAAGTTAACAGAGGGTTTTTTATTTTTAGGGGGAACAGAAGGGGGACTTTAAAGGAAAGTTTTTAAAATTAGTTTAAACAAAAATTTTGTATTTTATAATGATTTGCATTTAACAATTGATTTTAATTATTATTATAATATCTAGCGCCTCTGCAATTACTACAAAACTCTTTATTTCGAAATACTTTATTTTTAAACATTCATATTGAACACCTTGATGAATGTAAATATCAGAAAACCAATCATTTAACTGATGTTATTGAAAAATGTTAAATGTTAACATAATTATCTTTTAGTTTAGATTTTATAACTTTTTGCAAAAAACATAGACGAAGTAGACCTCTACTTCCTTTCTCAAGTTTATCATTTTTCAAGATGTCGCACAACCCGCACAGTTCGGTTCACCTGAAATTTCTCAGTTTATCCAATTGATATTTGCAGCATTCGGCAAAAATTTTATTCCAAATAATTTTCGCTCTTTTAATTCTCATTTTCACATTTTCGAGTGCTTAACCGGTTAAAGCAGCAATTTCTTTCTGTTTTTTCCCTTCGATATAAATCAAGTCAATGACGAGTTTGTATTTTTCGGGGAGATCAAGTAGAAAATTGATCAAAACAGCACGCATCGTGATAATCTTCGTTTAGAATTTTCTTAATTTTCTTTTACCTGTTCCACGTGTAATGATTGCTGGTGGAAATAGTTTATTATTTCATTTCTAACAATTTGAAAGACCCAAGCCCTAACTTTTGTAGCTGTTTTAAGATGATATACATATTCATGTACTTTTAGGAAGTTATTTTGTAAAATGTCGGTCGCAGCAGTTTTATCCTTCACTTTCTTAAGAATAATAAGATATACTTCGCTATTTAAATCATATCAAACGGTTTGTGTATTAATACATAAAGTACAAAGGTCACTATCCACTGACCTTTAGTTTAGTTAGAGCAACCGCATTTCCTGCATTTACATTGGAAATAAGCACAGTTCCTTTCTTTGCAATTTCCACAATTACATATGGTATAACCTGCACGTTCTATAAATTCCTCCTGCGTAAGTTTCACTCTCTGATTTTTTTCTTTTACAAAGCAATCAAGTTTCATTTCAATTAGATGTTTTAACAACGAATTTACGCAAATGTGCGAAAAGTGTGCGGTTATGATTAAAATTATCATTTAGAATTCAACTCTAAGCATTTACTCAATTTTACAATTTGTTGCAAAAATCACCCCCATCTTACCCACTCTGAAATAATTACACTATAAGAAAAAAAAGCAAGTGAAGGTAGTCGCTAATTTTTGAAAGGAAACTTAATACATAAAGACTATTGAGTAAAATTCTTTTTACTTTTCTCAAATCCACCCTGAAATTTCTCTGAGATTACAAATTTTTTAGTTGCAACGACGAGACTATTTTTTCCGTAAGAACTTATTTTTGAAGTATTAATGATTTGGGAGCGGTTGATTTGTAGGAAATTGTTCGCATTTAGAAGTGTTTTTATTTTCTTTAACGTCATTAAGGGAATATACGGAACCTCCCGGTTCTTGGTATAAATTTTCACATAATCCCGCATACTTTCGATATAGAGAATTTCGGAGGAATTCAGTTTGACCTGTTGCGCATCAATTTTAATAAAGAAAAAATCGTTAGAATAATCGTTGCTTTTATTGGTTTTTAATTCAATGGAAGTTAAAACTTTTTGGGCAGAATTTTTTAACTCTTCAAAACTGTAAGGCTTCAAAAGAAAATCCACAACGTCCAGTTTAAAGCCTTCTACGGCATAGTTTCCGTAAGCACTTACAAAAACGATTTCGGGCTTTTTAGCAAAATTATTCAGGATTTTACTCAGTTCGATCCCATTGAGATCCGGCATTTCAATATCCAGAAAAACACAGTCGGTTTCGTTTTGAGAAATGTATTTTAAAGCTTCGGGCGTGGAGGAAAATGAAGCTTCAAGTTGTAAGAAATCTACTTTAGAGATAAATTCAGACAACAGTTTCAGAGCTAAAGGTTCGTCATCTAAGGCAACACAGCGTATTTTCATTTCAGATCAATTTGCAGTTCGCAGTAATATTTTCCGTCTTCTTTCCTCGAAATATAAGTGTAATTCCCCGGATAAAGAATATCTAAGCGTTTGATGGTATTATCAATTCCAATTCCCGACGAGTCCAAAGACTTCACCTTATTTTCAAAGATTTCGTTTTGTGTTTTTAAAGTAAACCGTGTGTCATTCAACGCAGTTTCAATGATAATTTCACAGGATTTTTCGGTCGTAATTCCGTGCTTGAAACAGTTTTCAATAAAGGTTAACAGGATCATCGGAACAATTTCCAAGTCTGTATTCACGTCCAAAATATCAGCTTTGAAATCAACGTTCTTAGGCAGACGATGTTTCATGAGATCCAGATAATTTTTAATGAAACCAATTTCTTCTTCTAATTGTACTTTCCCGCGATTTTTTTCATTCATGGCGTACCGCATCATTTTAGAAAGTTGTAACAAAGCTTCCTGAGATTGTAGAACGTCGGAATGGGAAAGCGCATAAATCGTATTGAGCGTGTTGAAGAAAAAGTGCGGTTGAATCTGGGCTTTTAATGTCGATAACTCCGCTTTCGATTTTTCTTCCCGAAGAATGATATTGTGTTTCTCTTCTTGATTCCACTTTTTTACCAGTTCTAAAATAACTCCGGTTGCTAAAATTATGGTGACTAAAATAATGATATAAAAGAAGATAAAGATATTCCTTTTTTTAACGTAAGGTTCACCAGGTCTTAATTTCTGATGCATTAACTCGCGAATATTTAAAGCGTTAGAAACCAATTCCATTAAAAAAACCGATGCAATCGCGATTGCTATTATGCACAAAATATAATAAAAAAGGCCGTGTTTTTTATGAATGACTGGTAAGAGATAATTAACATTCCAATAGTATATGGCAAGCAGCAGCCAAAATAAAATAAAGTGGTAAAAGTGATATTCCAGCGGCAATTCTACCGGATAAGCCATAGGAACTAAGAGTAGAAGCACAATTGCAAGTAGAATCCAAGGGAAAAGGTGTGGCAATAATTTTCGGATCATTTTTAAGTTTCTGGAAATTGCAAGGTAAATCAATTTCTAACCATAAAAGAAAAACTCGTCGTGAAAAAATTGGAGTTCGTCTAATAAATTTGAGTTGCTTTCGGCTAAAGTGCACTTTTGCATTATTAAAAAAAAACATTCATGGATTTTACATTTTTCATTATGACCGCAGTTTTAGTTGTCACGCTAATCGCCCCAATTTTTAGTTATTACGCCATCAGGAAAGTAAAACAAAAAGACCTTGTAACTCATAAAAAAATACAAACCTTGATTTATGCATTTTGTATCGCTGCAGTTTTGGTTTTGGAATTGTTAATTCGTTTCTCGGGAGGCTCCGGAAGTATGTATGGAGGCAGTTCCCACGCCGATAATCCAGTTTTTAAAACGATTTTGACCGCACATATTATAGGTGCCGTTTTGACTTATATAATATGGACTTATTTAATCATAAAATCTCGGCGGAAATTTCAAAAAACACTTCCCGGAAAATTTTCAGTTACACATAAAAAAGTAGGAGTTGTGGTGTTTGTTGGCTTGGTTTACACCGGAGTTACCGCATTAGTTGTGTATTTAATGTCCCTCGATTTCATATAATTTCGCTCATTATTTTAAAATATATAAAAAAATGACAAATCTTATTCTTAAGATCGTTTTAATTTTTACGCTGTTTCTAGCATCCCAATTTTCTGCCCAAACCGGAAGTATTAATATTAATGTGTATGATGACTTTAGCAAAAAAGCACTTTCTGCTACCGTAGCAGTAAATTCCACGGAACAGAATTTTCAAGGCGACGGAAATGTTTTTTTAACCAATCTTCCCGTTGGCGTTTATCAGTTTCAAATTTCTGCGGAAGGTTATGCAGAAGGACTTTTAAAAGAAATCGACGTTTTACCGAATCAAAACATCAGTTTCTCCGTTGGACTTACGAAACTGGCCATGGCAAATATTGATGAAGTCATTATCGCCAAAAAAGCTTATAAATCTACGGCTGAAAGTCCGCTTTCCCTGCGAAATATTACGAGTGAAGAAGTACAGAAAAATGCGGGATCTAACCGTGATATTTCAAAAGCCATCCTTTCTTTTCCAGGAGTTGGGACAACGGCCACTTTTAGAAATGATCTTTTTATTCGTGGCGGTTCTTCGGCTGAAAATAAATTCTACATTGACGGAATTGAAGTTCCGGTAATCAATCATTTTCAAACGCAAGGAGCGAGTGGTGGACCAAAAGGAATCCTTACCATTGATTTTATTAAAGATGTCGATTTTTACAGCGGTGCTTTTCCGGCGAATCGAAACGGCGCTTTATCTTCCCTTTTCGAATTTAATTTAAAACAGGCCCGAAAAGATAAAATCGGTTACAAAGGAGTCATCGGCTTTGATGATATCCAGTTGATGGCCGATGGTCCACTTTCCAAAGATCAATCCTGGACCGGACTTTTCAGCGCGCGAAAATCCAATCTTCAGTTTTTATTTAAAGCGATGGGACTTCCATTTTTACCGTCCTACAGCGATGCTACTTTTAAGATCTCTAAAAAGTTCAAGTCCGGTGATGAACTTTATTTTCTTGGTTTAGGTGCCGTTGATGAATTTAAATTTAATGAAAATGCCAACGAATCTTTGTACAATCAAAGTTTAATTGAAAGGTTGCCCGTTTCGCCACAATGGAATTATACCATCGGAACAGGATATCGCCATTTGGTAGAAAACGGTAACTGGCTTTTTACGTGGAGCAGAAACATGCTCGATAATAAATCGACCAAATATTTTAAAAACATAGAAATCCCGGAGAATTTATTACTGGATTATCATTCTCAGGAGAGTGAAAATAAAATCCGTATAGACCGTAATTTCCGGATTTCGGATTATAAATTGAGTTCGGGTGCCAATATTAATTTTTCCAACTTTACCAATCGGTCTTTTGTAAAAACCGTCACTCAAAACGGACCGGTCACCGATCAAACAAATTCTGATCTCGATCTGTTTCAGTATGGACTTTATCTTCAGGGTGCAAAAAAATTATTCGACAATAAGATGGAAGTTTCTGCCGGCCTCCGGTTAGACGCCAGCAATTATTCTGAGCTTACCAATGATCCTTTAGAACAGTTTTCTCCAAGAGCATCTTTAAAATATTTGTTTGCCGAGCGTTTTTCTTTTAACGCCACTGCCGGGATTTATTATATGTTGCCCACTTACACGGCGTTAGGTTTTCAGCAGAATGGAAATTTGGTGAACAAGAACACTTTGAAATATATCAAAAACACTCAATTTGTTTCAGGATTTGAATTTAATGGTAAAAACAATCTGCGTCTTACTTTGGAAGGGTATTATAAAAAATACCAGAATTATCCTTTCTCTTTGAGAAATCAAATTTCGCTCGCTAATCTTGGTGGTGATTTCGGTGTGGTAGGAACGGAACCTTTAGACAGTCGTGGAACCGGCGAAACTTATGGTTTGGAAGTTTTAGCGCAAAAAAGAACCGTCAATGATTTTTATGGAATTGCTTCCTACACTTTCGGGTATTCTAAATTCAGTGATGCACAAGGTGATTTATTGCCATCCAGCTGGGACAGCCGACATATTTTATCATTGACCGGTGGGAAATATTTTAAAAGAAACTGGAATATCGGTGCAAGATTCCGCCTGCAAAGTGGCTTTCCGCAAACGCCGTATGATATTGACCGAAGTGAACTCGTCAACAACTGGAATATTACCAACGGACCTGTTTCGGATTTTTCCCAACTCAATACGCTTCGTGGAAACCTGGTTCATCAGTTAGATTTCCGCGTGGAAAAGAAATGGATTTTTAACAAATGGCAATTGACTTTCTATGTGGATGTGGTAAATGTGTATGGATCCGATAATCCAAGTGCTTTACCGGTGATTGGTTTAGACCGCGATGCAGATGGAAACGGCGTCATCAGTAATCCTGGTGCACCGAAAGATCAGCAGATCTACAATCTTAATTATGAGGATATCAAACGATCTTCTCCACTTCCCTACTTCGGATTTATATTCGAGTTTTAGTTTCCATCATTTTAAAAAAAAATAAAATAAAAATTATAACAATGACTTCAAAATTTGAAATCAGTTCAATTATCAAAAGGAAAACACTTGGGCTCACCCTCGTATTAAGTGCCGCCAGTTTTGCCTTTGCACAACAGAAAACGCAAATCTCGGGAGAAGTGACCGGACCGCAAAATGTAAAAATCCCTTACGCTTCTGTCAATTTCATCAATACTACGAATAAGACAGCTAGCGATGCGGTTTTGACAGGGGAGAGCGGAAAATATACCGTAAGTCTGATGCCCGGAAGTTATACCGTTTCCATCGAAGCCATTGACTTTAAAAAATACACCGAAAAGTTGATTGTTACCGGCAGTCCTTCGGTAAAAAATTTCAGTATTGTATCCGAAAATACCAGCCTTGGTAAAACCCAGAATATCGAAGGAGTAACCATTACGGCTCAAAATACAAAACCTTATCGTGTAGAGCTGGATAAAAAAATATATGATCCTGCAACTGATTTGATCAGCAAAGGTGGAAATCTTCAGGATGTATTGAGCAATGTGCCTTCGATTTCCGTGGATACCGACGGAACCGTTTCCATGCGCGGAAATACGAATATTAAATTTCTGATCAACGGAAAACCTTCTGCCATGTTGGGTATTGATGAAGGCGCCGATGCGCTGAAAAGTATTCCTGCAGACCAGATCGAGCGAATTGAAGTCATCACCAATCCATCCTCCAAATTTGAAGCCTCCGGAACGGCCGGAATTTTAAATATTATCCTGAAAAAATCCAAGAAACTGGGTTTTAATGGAAGCGTGACCGGCACCGTTGGTTATTTGCCGCAAACCAGTTTAAATACCAATTTAAGTTGGAAACGAGGCGCCTGGTCTTATTTCATCAATGGTGGCGGCAGTTACAGCCGCAGTAAGTTTGTCAATAACCAGGAATATCAATCACTTCTGCTGCCCGAAAATATGAAAGACCGTTCCACCTTCTACTCCAAACAGGACAATGACGGCAAAGGGGAAAGTAATTCTTATAATGTGAATACCGGATTTGTGGTTGATCTAACGGAGAAATCGGCCTTGAATGCCTCGGTGATGTTCCGTAATTTCAAATTTGATTCTAATGATACCGGAAATTATTTTGAAACGTTTGTGTCGAAAACAGCTGCGGGATCTTCACTTTATGACCAGACAACTAATCGGTTAAGTGATGGCTTTCGGAAGAGTAATTCTTTTCAGGCAGATTTGGGTTTTGACCAGAAAATCGGTGACAAAGGCCAGTTGCTGACTTTAGCCGGAAGTTTTCAGAACAGTAAAAGCGACAATGATTCCAAAGCAGATGAGCAGAGTTTTACCACAACCGGATTAAATTCACGCCTGCAAAACGACGTCTTCAGCACGTCAGAAAGTACGACCTATTTAGGAAAGGCCGATTATGAATTGCCACTTGGTGAACTTTCAAAATTTGAAGCAGGTTTGAGGTTTGATTACACCAAGAACGACTATGATTATGCCGTGAATGAAAGCAGAAATAACAGTGCATTTTTGCCTCTTGCAGATTTTACGAGCAAGACTTTATACTCCGAAAAAATCGGTGCAGCTTATGGTCAGTTCAAAAGTAAATTAGGAAATTTAGGTTACCAGCTCGGCCTGCGCGTTGAAAATACCAACATCGATATTGATTTTCGCTCGGCAAGAGAGGGCAAGCAGGTGCAGAAGCAAAAGGAATATACCGGCTTTTTTCCAAGTGCTTTTTTAAGTTATGAAGTAACTAAAGGCAGCCAGTTTCTCCTGAATTATTCCAGGCGGATTCAGCGCCCGCGTTCTTTCTTTTTGGTACCTTTCAATTCCTATAATACGCGGAGCTTATTTGAAGGAAATCCGGATTTAAATCCAACCTATGAAAACTCTATTGAATTCGGATACAGTTTATCCAAAAGCAAACTCACTTTAAATCCAACACTTTACTTTAAAAAATCAGAAGATCAAATCAATTTTTATCAAAGAAGAAGTACCAATTCAACGGGCGGAACAGTAGTTTTGACCACGCCTGTAAATGCAGGATCCAATGAAAATTATGGTCTGGATTTGAACGGAAGTTATGACGCTTTTAAATGGTTGCGTATCATGGGAAGTGTAGATTTATATGGATACAGAAACAAAGGCCAATATTTTGAAACCGACTTCGATGGTGAAGGATTTTCCAGCCGAATAAGACTGACAACCACTTTCAAGCCTGATAAAAACAGTTCCATCCAACTGCAGGGATCTTATCGTGGTGCTGAAAATACCGTTGTCAATAACAGAAACGCAATGTATGTTTTGAATGCGGGCGCCTCACGAACTGTTTTAAAAGGCGACGGAACTTTAACCTTCAACATTCAGGATGTTTTGAATTCCCGAGCCAGAGAATTTACTTATAATGGCCCGGATTATACGCAATACTCCTTCATGCAGTTTGCCCCACAACAATTTACTTTATCGCTTACTTATCGCTTTAAACAGGGGGATAAAGTGGATCAGCCAAAACGGAAAAAAGATGTGAACAGCAACTTTAGAGGTGATGAGGAGGGTCCGATGTAATTTCTATCATTATTTTTTTCATTGAAAAATCCTGAAGTTGAGCTTCAGGATTTTCTCTTTTATAGAAAAATAAGTTTCGATTTTTTCTAAGAAATTAAACTCGTAAACAAATTCCCGTTCTCATTCAAATATTGATACTCAAATTTTCGTTGTCTTAATCGTTCTTCAATTTTTTTAAAATCATTTTGGTTTCTCAATTCCAGACCTACAACCGCTGGTCCGCTCTCTCTGTTATTCTTTTTCGAAAATTGGAAGTAAGTAATATCATCATCTTCACCCAAAATATCATTCACGAATTCCTTCAAAGCGCCTGGTCTTTGCGGAAATTGAACGAGATAATAATGTTTCAAACCTTCATATAATAAGGATCTTTCCTTGATTTCTTCCGTTCTGGAAATGTCATTATTGCCGCCGCTCACGATGCACACCACATTTTTTCCTTTGAGTTTTTCCTTATAAAGATCCAGAGCAGAAATGGTCAAAGCTCCCGCAGGTTCTACAACGATGGCTTCTTCATTGTATAAGCGCAAAATGGTGGTGCAGACCTTGCCTTCCGGAACCAAAATAATATCGTTTAAACGATCTTTACAGATTTCAAAAGTTTGTTGTCCAACTCTTCCCACTGCAGCACCATCTACAAATCTATCCAGTTGGTCTAAAGTAGTATTGATTCTATTTTCAATGGAGGTTTTCATTGAAGCTGCGCCTGCGGGTTCAACGCCAATGATTTTCGTGTGCGGACTCAATTCTTTAAAAACGGTAATTAATCCGGCTGCCAAACCGCCGCCACCAATCGGAACCAACAGATAATCGATAGGTTCAGGATGGTCTTCCAAAATTTCCAGACCGATGGTTCCCTGTCCTGCAATCACTTTTTCATCATCAAAGGGATGGATAAACAAGGCGCCAATTTCAGCACAGAAACGGCGGGCTTCCTGAAAAGAGTCATCAAAAGTGTCGCCTTTCATAACCACCTCCACCTTATCTTTTCCAAAAAGTTTTACCTGTTTTGTTTTTTGGGGTGGCGTAGTCACAGGCATAAAGATCGTGGCTTTAATATTGAGTTTTCTGCACGCATACGCCACCCCTTGTGCGTGATTTCCGGCACTCGCACATACGACGCCCTTTGCTTTTTCTTCCTCTGAAAGGGAGACGATTTTATTATATGCACCCCGTAATTTGTAGGAGCGAACGGGTTGTAAATCTTCTCTTTTCAGATAAACCTGAGCAGAAAATTCTTCGCTCAGGTTATCATTTTTCATTAGTGGCGTATGAACAGCAACCCCTTTAATGCGGTTGCGCGCTTCATATACTTTTTTTAATAAATTCATGATGCAGTGGGTCTTAATTTTCTGACTTCCAAGCCAGTTTGCCACAGTTCACTGTTGTGCATGAGGCTTAATTCTTCTTCCAGTTTCAAACGGTAATCCTCTTTACTGTTGGCTTCAATCACGATTTCAGCCTCTCTGCCTGAAATTACACTGTCGTATAATTCATTCAAAACAGGTTCTGTAGCCTCGCGGAATCTTCCTTTCCAATCCAGAGCACCGCGTTGAGCAGTGGTAGAGCAATTTGCAAACATCCAATCCATTCCGTTTTGTGCAACGAGCGGCATTAAACTTTGGGTGAGCTCTTCTACGGTTTCGTTAAAAGCTTCACTGGGCGAATGACCGCGCTGACGGAGAACATTGAACTGTGCCTCAAAAATTCCTGCGATCGCGCCCATTAAAACACCCCGTTCTCCGGTGAGATCGCTGTACACTTCTTTCTGAAAAGTGGTTTCAAACAGGTACCCCGAACCGATGGCGATTCCTAAAGCCAAAGCGCGTTCATGTGCTTTTCCGGTCGCATCCTGAAAGACAGCATAACTGGAATTCAGCCCCTGTCCATTCAGGAATAAACTTCGAAGTGAAGTTCCGGAACCTTTTGGAGCCACCAACACGACATCGACATCTGAGGGCGGAACAATTCCTGTTTTTTCATGAAAAGTCACACCAAATCCGTGGGAAAAATAGAGTGCTTTTCCTTTGGTTAAATGTTTTTTTATGCCTTCCCAAGCTTGGATTTGACCGGCATCTGAAAGTAAATTCATAACGATGGTAGCTTTGTCGCAGGCTTTTTCCACCTCAAAAAGGGTTTTTCCTTCTTCCCAGCCGTCAGCTAAGGCTTTTTTCCAACTGCTGGTTCCCTTTCTTTGTCCGACAATTACTTTTACGCCATTGTCTCTTAAATTCAGGGCCTGTCCCGGACCTTGAACACCATATCCGATGACGGCGACGGTTTCATTTTTTAAAACCTCCTGTGCTTTATTTACAGGATATTCTTCGCGCGTTACTACGTTTTCCATTACTCCTCCGAAATTGATTGTTGCCATTTTTTTCTGTTTATTTTTTTGTTATTAATGAATTTTTTTTGGGCGTTCCCCTCCCGAAAACGGTCGGGTAGGGCTGTACGCTGTATCTTTTGTTCCGCAGGCTCCACAAAAGTATGCCGCTTCCATTCCTAACGCAGACCCCGCCCTGATTGTAGTTGATGTTTTTAATTTATTTTGCCAGTTCGTCTAAATAAATGCTGAGGTTTTTCATGGGTTTCGTCACCGCGACTCTTCCCGAACGGGCAAATTCCAGTACTCCGAACGGCTGTAGCTTTTCGAAAAGCAACTGCGTTTCTTCCACATGCCCGGTTTTTTCGATGACGATGAATTCCCGATCTACCGTCAGAATTCTCGCATGATGTTGGCGGATGACTTTTTCCACATCGCCATTGGTTAAGGCGTCGGTTTTAATTTTGTACAATGCGATTTCCTGGTGGACAATCTGCGCATCCTCGTGAACAAAGGCTTTCAAAACATCGATGACTTTTTCCAGTTGCCCGATGACTTTTTCAACCTGCTCTTTGGTTGTTCTTAAAACAATCGTGTAGCGGAAAACGCCTTTAACTTCTGATTCTGAAGCGGTGATGCTGTCGATATTCAAATGTCGGCGCGTGAAGATGATGGTGATTCGGTTCATCATGCCGATGCTGTTTTCGGTAAAGACCGATACGGTATATGTTTTTTCCATTGTAATTATTTTAAACGTATTTCTGACACTGAAGCACCCGTTGCGACCATTGGGAAAACATTTTCCTCTTTTGCAACCATGACTTCCAATAAATAAGCGCCTTGATGATTCAGCATCGTTTGAAGAGCCTTTTTTAAATCGGTTCGGGCTTCTACTTTCTCTCCCTCAATGCTGTAGGATTTTGCCAGGGCAATAAAATCCGGGCTGATCATATTGGTGAAAGAGTAGCGTTTCTTGAAAAACATTTGTTGCCACTGTCTTACCATGCCCAGAAATCGGTTGTTTAGAATGATGATCTTCACATCGACTTTACTTTGAAGGATTGTTCCCAATTCCTGTAAGGTCATCTGAAAACCGCCGTCGCCGATAATGGCAACCACAGGTTTTTCCGGCGCACCAAATTTTGCTCCGATTGCCGCCGGAAGTGCAAAGCCCATGGTTCCTAAACCACCGGACGTCACATTGCTTTTGGTTTTGTTGTATTGATAATAGCGTGCTGCCATCATCTGATGTTGGCCCACGTCTGTTACGACCACTGCTTCACCCTTCGTCAGGTCTGAAAGCATTCGCACGACTTCATCCATCTTTAATTCCTCGGAATGCAGTTCCGACGCACTTTCCTGAAGGGTTTGGACTTCCACTTTTTTAGCCTCCATAAATTCCTGCATCCAGGCGTCGTGTTTTCTTTCCTGAACCAATTCAGTCAATAATTTCAAGGCTTCTTTGGCATCGGCATGAACGGGAACATCGGCCTTTATGATCTTATTCAATTCCGCCGCATCGATATCGATGTGAATGACTTTTGCCTGTTTTGCATATCTCGAAACATCACCCGTAACGCGGTCGTCGAAACGCATTCCGACCGCGATCAATACATCGCATTCATTGGTTTTAATGTTGGGCGCATAATCGCCGTGCATACCTAAATATCCTGCATACAGTGGATGGTGATTCGGAAAAGCGCCTAAACCCAAGAGCGTTGAAGCGGTTGGAATCCCGGATTTTTCTACAAACTCCAGCAATTCTTTCTCTGCATTGGATAACATAATTCCCTGACCGATCAGTAAATAGGGTTTTTTGGCCTGATTGATTAAATCTGCTGCTTCTTGAACCTTGGTATGATCCAGTTTCGGTTTCGGGCGGTAACTTCGGATCGAAGCACATTTTTCATACTTAAAAACAGTTTCACCAAACTGAGCATCTTTCGTAATATCGATCAGAACCGGACCTGGGCGGCCTGAACCGGCAATATAAAATGCTTTTGCAATGGCTGCCGGAATTTCTTCTGCTTTGGTTACCTGGCAATTCCATTTCGTGATCGGCATGGAGATTCCCATGACATCGGTTTCCTGAAAAGCGTCGGTTCCCAAAAGATGAGAAGCGACCTGCCCTGTGATGCACACCAAAGGAGTAGAATCGATCATCGCATCCGCCAAACCGGTAATTAAATTGGTTGCTCCGGGACCGGAAGTAGCGAAGACCACGCCTGTCTTTCCGGAAGTTCTGGCGTAACCCTGAGCAGCGTGGATCGCACCTTGTTCATGACGGACCAGAATGTGGGTGACCATGTCTTCGTAATCGTACAAAGCATCATAGATCGGCATGATGGCACCACCCGGATAACCGAAGATGGTATTGACTTTTTCGGCCACTAAGGATTTCATCACCGCGTGGGCGCCTGTTGTTTTTGTAGAGTTCATTATTTACTTTTTATTAGAGTTATAGATCGGTGACGCAACCTTTCGAAGCGCTTGAAACACATTTCGCGTATTTATATAAAACGCCCTTGGTCGCTTTGAGTGGAGGCTGTTTCCATTCAGATTTTCTTTGGGTCAGCTCCTCGTCGCTTACTTTCAGTTGGATTGTATTGTTTTTGGTGTCGATGGTAATGGTATCGCCGTTTTCTACGAGCGCAATGGTTCCTCCTTCGTAGGCTTCCGGGGTGATATGTCCGACGACAAAACCGTGTGTGCCTCCGGAAAATCTTCCGTCGGTGATGAGGGCAACGTCTTTTCCAAGACCGGCGCCCATAATGGCGGAAGTTGGTTTAAGCATTTCCGGCATTCCCGGACCGCCTTTTGGGCCACAATACCGGATGACCACCACATCTCCCGCTTTTACTTCGCCGTTTTTTACGCCGTCGATTACTGCATACTCATCGTCATATACTGTGGCTGGACCTTCAAAATATTCCCCTTCGTTACCGCTAATTTTCGCTACGCTGCCTTCTGAGGCAAGGTTTCCGTAAAGAATCTGTATGTGTCCTGTTTGCTTTAAAGGAGATTCTAAAGGAAGAAATACATCCTGTTCCGGAGTTAAAGTTGGAACCTCAGCGAGGTTTTCAGAAACGGTTTTCCCCGTAACGGTGAGACAGTCGCCGTATAAAAGTCCTTTTTCCAAAAGATATTTCATAACTGCCGGAACGCCGCCAACTGCGTGCAGATCTTCCATTAAATATTTTCCGCTCGGTTTTAGATCCGCTAAAACGGGAACTTTATCGCTAATTCTCTGAAAATCTTCGAGAGTTAATTCAATATCTACCGCATGCGCCATCGCAATCAGATGCATTACAGCGTTGGTGGAACCCCCCAAAACCACGACCATCGTCATCGCATTTACAAAGGCTGCTTTGGTCATGATGTCTTTTGGCTTGATGTCTTTTTCGAGTAGAACCTTAATCGCTTTTCCGGCATCCAGACATTCCTGTTTTTTTTCCGGACTTAAAGCAGGATTAGAAGAACTGAAAGGCAAACTCATTCCCAACGCTTCAATGGCAGAAGCCATCGTGTTTGCCGTGTACATTCCACCACACGCTCCAGCGCCGGGACAGGCATTTTTGATGACGCCTTTAAAATCCTCGGGTGAAATGGTATTGTTGAATTTTTTGCCTAACGCTTCAAAAGCAGAGACGATATTTAAAGATTGTCCTTTCCATTTTCCGGAGTGAATACTTCCACCGTAGATCATAATCGCCGGACGGTTTAATCTACCCATCGCCATAATTGATCCCGGCATATTCTTATCGCAACCTACCACGGCTAAAACAGCGTCGTACCATTGTGCACCTACGACGGTTTCGATAGAATCGGCAATCACATCGCGGGAAACCAGAGAGAAACGCATTCCATCAGTTCCGTTGGAAATTCCGTCACTTACGCCAATGGTATTGAAGATGAGTCCTACCAAATTCTCGGCGGTCACTCCGAATTTTACAGATCTTGCCAGATCGTTGAGGTGCATATTGCAGGTGTTTCCTTCGTAACCGGTACTCACAATGCCGACCTGGGCTTTTTTTAGATCGTCTTCCGTCAAGCCGATTCCGTAGAGCATGGCTTGAGCGGCAGGTTGCGTTTCGTCCTGGGTGATGGTTTTGCTGTATTTGTTTAAAGTGGTCATTAGTTTACGGTGCTTAATTTTAATTCTGAGGTTCTGACGAGTTTTGAATATTCGTCCTGTAATTTTTTTCCGAGGGAATTGCTCCATTTTAGAGGAAATTTTGTTTCATCTACGGATTCAATTCCGATGACTTCGGCGGCGGTACCGCAATAGAAAGCACTGTCGGCAGTTTTTAATTCTTCAGGTCTAAAAAGTCCCTGTTTTATTTCAAGTCCTAACTTTTCCCCTAATTCCAGTACGGTGGCGCGTGTAATTCCGGGAAGAATATTTCCCAACTGCGGCGTATACAAGACGCCGTCTTTTTCGAAAAAGAAATTCGCTCCCGGACCTTCGGCGAGATATCCGTCACTGTCTAAAACCAGGGCTTCATCAAATCCATTCCTTTTCGCTTCAGTTGTTGCCAGAATAGAATTCACATAATGGCCGCAAACTTTTGCCTCAATTTTTACAGAACGTGGGTGAGGTCGGCAGTAAGAGGCAACCGATAAACGCAATTGTTGATCGCCTAAATAAGCACCCCATTCCCAAGCGCAGATCATTAATGATACGTTATTGGGTTGCGTCAAACTCATATTCGGATCACAGAAAACCAACGGACGAACGTATGCGTCAGACAGGTTGTTTTTCTCTAAAAGGTCGTAGGTCACCTGAACTAATTCATCAACATTATAATTAAAGGGAATATTGATGAGTTCTGCGGAGTTTTTTAACCTTTCGTAATGTTCTTTCGCTTTAAAAATAGAAGTCCCGTTTTCAGTTTTGTAGGCGCGGATTCCTTCAAAAACGCCATAACCATAGTGCAAAGTTTGGCTGTACAAATCAGTTGAAGCATCGCTGGCTTTAACAAATTTTCCGTCCAGATAGAGAAGGGTTTTGTGGTCGTAATACATAATATTTTGGTTTAAATTTTTAATCAAAGGCATAAAAAAAGCCTCTCTCAACCGAATGAGAAAGGCTTACAATTGGAAAACACCAGCCTGACTCACCCGGGAGGGCAAATAATAATAATAATAATAATGCTGATAATAATTATTGATCTGGTCATGGTGTAATTTTGTTAATAAAATACTCGTCATAAAAGAGTGAGAATTGTTGCGGTGAAATCAACCATGCTCACGCTAATCTGTGAAAGAGATTATTTCTTAATTATTTTGAAAGTTTTCGTTCCGCTTTCGAGATCTGCTTTTACTACGTAAACGCCAGGCTTAAGTAGAGATAAATTCACTTTGTTTTTGGCACTGTCTAACTTTTTAGTGATCATCAGTTTGCCGGAAACATCATAAACGGTAACTGTTTTTACTTTAACAGCAGCGTCAACATTCAATACATCCTGAACCGGGTTTGGGTAATACGCGAAATTGTCTTTTACACTTTCTGCGGTCCCAAGCGTTCCTACGTTGACGGTGTATTCTTCTGCCTGTCCGAAACTTCCTCCAACACAAGGATTAAGTAAATTGACAGGACCGAAATTCTTTTTCACACGCATTCTGGTAGTTCCTGCTTTTGCATCTGCCGGCACTGGCAGAACCTGCGAAACTTCTTTCTCATCTACACCAGTTGAACCGGTAAGGGGTTGAACGACCTCATAAGTCTCGCCTTCATCATCGAAATTACCGTTCTGATTCCAGTCAATGAAAACTGCAAATGAACTCTCCCATGGACCGTTCGTATTACCTTTTAATGTAATGGTTTCATTGGAACCCGCTGTTACATTTGCAACCTTATCCAGGAAAAGTTCGTGTGCAGGTGAATTGTTCAAAGCAGCATCTGAAACATTGGTCATTCCTCCGAAACTTACAGTTGTAATAGGTTCTACGTTGAATGTGAAATCAAGTGGACCACAATACGGTGCTACGGGTGTTTCGGATGTTGTAAAGGAGAAGACGGTACATCCCGAAGCACTTCCGCTGGAATTTTTAGGCACTACTTTCCAGTAGTAAGTTGTTCCGCCATCTGTTAATCCATTTACTCTGACCGATGTATCTGGTGTGGTTCCAATATAAGTGGTTGGGTTCGGATTTGTATCGATATAAAAATCGTATTCATCCACGTTCAGATCTGCAGGTGGCGTCCAACTGAAGTCGACACCGGTAAGGAAATCGACGTTGGTTGCACCGTTTGTAGGCAAATTTAAAGTTGCACAGTTAGGCAAAGCCACTGGCGTATATTCATCTACTTTAATATTGTCAACAAGCAGCACAAACTTATCACTACTGTTGTTTACGAATGCCACTCTAACCGTTTGTCCAACATACGAGGAGAGATTAGCAAATCTGCTTTTCCACGTCGCATTTTCCGTAGGAGTTGAAAATAATTCGACTGTGAAATCTGAAACGGTGTTTCCGCCGTTTGGAGATAGCATGACCTTGTAGCCGTCGGAAAAATTGGGATCTGCAGCTTTGGCATCCCAGAGTAGAAATGGGGAAGTTCCGGACACGGTAATTTGTGGAGAAATAAGCCAGTCATTGGCAACCCCTGATGGGTTGTAATAGGAAGTGCTGGCTGCTGCATGGTTATTATCTGGCCCACCGTAATTGGGAGTTGGGCCACCCCGATCAACTGAGACCCAGCCGATAATTTCGCTCACAGGTGATGCAGGAGTTAAACCATCTACATCAAGTACGGTCCAAGCGCTGAAGCCAGGGCCGTTTCCATCAAAGTCTTCCTGGAAAACCTGAGCGGTTCCAAAGATTGGTAAAGCAAAGAATAATGCTTTAAAGAATTGTTTTTTGTTCATTTCGAATTGTTTAAAAAATTATAATTAATAAAAGGTTAAAATATAGTTCTAAGGTTGTAATCTGTTTTTTCGCATCGCCGCAACTTTGCATAAAAAAAGCCTTCTGATTTCTCGGAAGGCTTTTTCAATATTTTTAAGTATTCTATAGCATTCCTTCTTCCATCGTAATAATTACGTTGAAAATAATAATTGAAGGAATAATAATGAACTGACCCATTTTTTTTGTTTGATTGCGTTGCAAATATAAACAAATAAGTGAAAGCATAAATTTTTTTATTACTTTTTTTCAAGAATACTTTTGATTTCAGCGATTTTTAGCGATTTTGAAATCTCAGAAAGTTTGTAGCTTGGTTATATTGATTTTCTGTTTGATAGATAATGTCGTTTTCTAGAATAATTCGCATTCCAGAAATACCATCTTTGACATTGGAAGAAAGTTGCACATCAAAACCTTTTGCTTTCATTTTTGATATCAAATCTTCGAAATTATTGGATGTTCGCAAAAATTCTGTGAGGTTTTTCAACATTTCTGCTTTTTTCTCAATTCCAATTTCAACATCGGTTTTAAGATTTCGTTCCTGGCAAATTTGTCGGACTGCTTCACCAAACCTCTCTCCTAATTTGCGTGATTTTACTGTACATTTTCCGTGGATATTAATTCTGTTAACCACAAAATGAATATGTTTTTGCTTCGTACTATTGTGGATATCCAAGCGAAATTGATTTAGATCCGTAACGCCTATCTTCCTTAATGCTTCAATCGCGATGTCTGTTAATTCAGCATCAGTAAGCGATTTGCCAATTTGTTCTGGTGGAGAAATATAGCCAGTTAATGCCCATTTTTTTACTTTGGAATTTCGGTCTGCAACAATTTTCATTTCTAAAAATTGATCTTCTGGTTTGCTGCCCAAAAGAAAATTAATTGCCGCAAGTTCCGCCATTCCTTTGTCGTTTCCATTGTATTCCAAAGCGATTTTAGAAATTATTCTCGTTGTTGCAGAGTTGTTCATTGTTTGTTTCTTTCGTTCATTTTTGAATATAAATATTGATACATCAAATCATTTGTGGTTTCAATTTTTGCCAAAATTTCTTTCTTATTTTCAAACATATTCCATTCTCGATGACGCATAAGATTGGTTATCTTTTTAGAATTATTTAAATATTTAAGCAAGATTTCATCAATTCTAAATTCATTGATTTTCAGTTCTTTTCCCAAGTGAATCATTCTTGAATAAGTGGATAATTTCAAGTTAAATTTTCGTGCTTTTTCCAGACTTTCTTCATACTCCAAAACCGACAATCGAAAAGAAATTACCTTAGATAATTGCGGTTCAATTTTCATTTTCAAACCTCCTTTTCGACCAATTTCTTGGAAGTGTTTTTTTCTTTTTTCAGCATTGATTTTTCGCTCGTTTTCTTGAGCCATTTTATCTATAAATATTTTTAAATTGTCTGTTTTCATCTTTTTTATTTTTTATTAAATTTTATTACAATTGTATTTCTGACGATAGGAGGAAATCAAAAAATCTCATTTTTACAAAAAAGCGTTACGCGCTTTTTGTAAACAATGGGTACTTTTTGCACTAGCATCCTACCCTATTTTTCCCTAATTTATTTTACGCAGGTGTATTTATTCTACCTGAGTAAAAAAGATACAGGTTAAAACATTTTATAATTTTTGAAATCATTTTAATCTGTTATTATTTTACTCACCTTCTTCTATATTTCACCTGCCTTTCTTCTGTAGGATTATTCTGGATCAACCAATCATTTAAGTCTTTAAAACCGGAATACAAAAGCCGACAATCTTCTGCGTTTTTCAAATCATTTTTGATTATTTCAACGGCTCGTGTTCCGGCGTCGTCATTGTCAAAATAGAGTTCAATGTTTTTATAATTTCCCAATAAATTTTTAATTTTATGAATCATCGAAACCGAATTCAAAATGATATAATCAGAAGTTTCTTTTTCCAGATAATTTTCTACTTTTTTAAAGGAGAGAAAGTCAAAAAAGCCTTCGAAAACTCTTACATCTTTAGAATCGTTTTTTATCGATGTAATATCTTTTTTGCCCAGACATATTTTTGAATAAGCATTCCTAATTTCATATCCACCAGAGTCATTTTTAAAACCGATTCCGAAATAATTTTTATCGTTCATCCGATAATGAATTTCTTCAACCCACTTTTTTTGATCTTCAACATTCCGGCTTTTTAAATAATCTAATAAAGCAGGATGCTGAATTTCCTTGACGTCAATTATTTCGTAACCTTTTGGAATATTTTCTAATTTTAGATTTTGCTCTTGAAAGGAAAAATTAAATTGTTCCAAATATTTTAACGCATCGCTTATTGAGCATCTTTTCATCGCTTGAACAATTGAGATGCTATCATAACTTTTTCCGGTGCCGAAATCAAATGCGGTATTTTTAATAAAATCAACTGATAAACTTGGCGTTTTCTCTTCGCGGTCAAGTGCAAAATAAAATGCGGTTCGGGAATTTTCTTTGCTTGGAAAAAAAGAAAAACTTTCCAATACTGCCCTAATTGATATATTCTTTGCTTCTGAACAATTCATAATAGTTGTATATTTCTTCTATGTTTTTTGCTAAACTACCTACCTACTTACCAACTTGCTGTTAGTCAATTCATTAAAGGTATTTTTCATGCTTACCTTGATTTACCTACTTACCCAATTTCTTTAAATAGGTAACTTTAGGTAACTCTATTTAATTCTATTTACCTATATAACAATCTGATATAGAATCATTTAAAACCTTTAGGTAAGTAGGTAGTTTATTTTGTATTTTTATAATTAATCTGTGGTTTCAACCTAATTAAATAACCATAGATTTGTCTTTGAGGATGTTTTACTCTGGGAAATTTGAAGGATGATAACGCTCTTCCGATTTTTAAATGGTTTAATCGAATTTCTTGCGTTTTCAAATCCATCATCACTTCGGTCGCAGTCATAAACTCTTCTAGATTATCCGATGGTTCATAAAACTTGTTGATCATTTCTTGTTCTAAAGTCATCTGCGTAAATCTTTCATTCCGTTTTTCATTTTCAGAGATGTCTGCCAAAGTCAGTTCCGGATTAAAACCCTTTCTCTTATAAGCATTAAAGTATGCTTGCGACCAAACTTTATCAATGTTGATCTGCAATGAATAATTAAAGTTGATTTTCTCGGTCACTTCAAAAATGATCCAGCGCACACTCCCCGATTCATCGGTTAGAAAGTCTGTTTTGTTAGTAGAACCCACGAAACTGCAAATCCGCTCCAAATACTCCGCTTTTCGTGCATAGGGAAGCCTTTCGTTAATGTGTGTTTTTGAGATAAATGCTTTCAATGAATTGATGTCTGCTTTGGCTAAAATCGAGAGTTCATCTAAATTGATAATCAAATTTTTACACAATTTAATTCTGCTGTCTTTATCCAATCCGATATCTTCCGAGAGATAGTTCATTAATTTTCTAGGAATAAAAAATCTCAAATAGGTCGATTTCCCGCTATTTTGAATGGTATTCGCGAGAACCAGACAGTGCTTGTTTATTTTTTCTTTTTCTAAAGCACACAAAACGGCTCTGGTAAACCACTTCTCCATATGATACAGAAAAGCATTATCATCATTGGTTTTTACGTAACTACAAAGGTTTTTAATGTGATCGTCTCCGTCCCAATCTTCCAGATTTTCAAAATATTCCGAAATGGGATTGTATTGGTTAATCAGATGGCTTCTTACCAGGATTTCTAATTTATTGACTGGAATATCAATTCCAGATTGAGCAAGTTCTATAAACAACGAGTTCAAGTTAAGATCTGACCACTTTTTATCTGAAGTCCGTTTGATTTCAAACTCCAGAGATATGGTATTAAATCTCAAAGAATACTTAGCATTTAGATATTTCAGCGTTCGATCAAATATAGTTTTGCCTACTGTATCAGTTTGATACAGCATTTTATCTTCCTCCATAAAAGATTAGGTATTTGGGAAGCAGAAACAAATAATTGCTATATTTGCTCTTTACTTCCAAGTGAAACAATAATAAAGCCTGACTACTGCTATAGTTAGGCTTTATTATTTTCGATTATCTTTTCCGTATTGAAGAAGTTCTTTTTTAGAATAAAAGAACCGACCATTAAAATTATAATGAGGTAAATCTTTATGCTTTCTCCAGTCGATGATTGTGGGCATAGAGATGTGGAGGAATTTTGCCGCTTCGTTTTGAGAAATAAGATCTTCTGGTTTTTCTTCAGAAGAGTCAATTGGTAGTCTAAATTCCTTCGCTTTGGAAAGAATTATTTCTACGGCTTTTTCGAGATCACTTTTGGAATGTGAATAAAGTTGTACTGACATATTATTGCTTTTTTAAATTAGTTTAAATTCAAATGCAATAATATTGTTTTAATATCTGATAATCAAATAGTTAATTAACGTCCAGATTAACCCAGATTAACCCAGATTAGCCCAGATTTATTTTTTTTGAATCCAGATTAATCTAATTTAACCCAAATTAGACTTTACATTATAGTTTAATTTTTAACTGAATTTAACTAATAATCTTCAGTTTTAACAAAGTTTAACACCGATCGGCAAAGTGAATAATTAAGAATTCAATACTTTCATTAAAAATTAGTTAAGATTTATAAAATTATCCCCAAGCTTTATCCATCTGTTCATCCGTGAATGCTTCGGTAACTTTCATATATTTATCCAGAACAGCATCTTTTTTAATATTTGCAATTTTCTTAATTGCTTTGGGCTCCATTCCTAAAAGTAGTGAATTTGTAATGAACGTTTTTCTTGCAGTGTGACTTGTAATAAATCTATGTTTCGGTTGGGTAAGAGATTTTTTCTGATTTCCCACAAACCAATGGATTGTGAATGACTGGTTGATTTCTGCTAATTCGCAGCAATCTTTGATGTAATCATTAAATTTTTGAGAAGAAATCACGGGTAATGGTTCATAGATCGTTCCTTTGTATTTTTTTAAAATCTCTTTTGCATATTTATTTAGTTTGATCGCGTGATTTTGAGTTTTTGTTTTCTGAATGGAAATTACAATATGATCGTCTGAAATATTTGCCAAGTGAAGTTTTGACAAATCTGAAAACCGCAATCCAGTAAAGCAACCCATACAGTAAAAATCACGTACGTGAGAAAGTTTGTCGCTTTTCAAATCTTTGTTGTAGAGTTTCATTAATTCTTCGTACGTCAGGTAAATAATATCGATATCGTGATCTGCAGCTTTAAACTTCTCAAAATCTCTTTTTGTATTATATCCTTTTTCTGTTGCCCAGTTTAAGAAAGATTTTAGCACCTTAATTATTTTGCAGAAATAGTTCTGTTTGATTTCTTTCGTTTGGTAGGAGTAGTCTCGTAGCAAATCAAAAAAATCTTCATCAATAATATTAAAAGATGTTGTAAATCCTTTTTCATCAGCAAATTTTTCCAAATAATTTCTGACAGTAGTCTGACCTTTAATCGTGTTATAGGTTTTAATAGATTTACCTTTATCAATATACTCATCGAAACACTTGAAGAAATCTAATTCTGGAGTAATGACTATCTCTCCTTTGAAATCATATTTTTCAATAAAAGAATCTTTTGTTAATTCAATTTTGTTAGCTCTAAAAAACAAAGAAATATCCTGAATCTTAGATTCTATTTTCTGTAACTTTTCATTGATTTCATCATAGCCGTAATATTCATCCTTTTTAGAATTTGCTTTAACTCGGTTATTTTGCCAGTCCTCAAGTTTACAATTCAATCCGGTATTTCTTTTTATAATAGCACTATCTATTCTAAATAATAATCTGATAGGCATTAAACCATCTTGAGTTACTTTGTCCTTTCTTAACTGAAAATTATACTTTATCATGATATTAAAATACTTAAAATGAATAAAAGGGGGAACAAAAGGGGGACTAATTTCAAATTTAAACAAGTTAAAAACTAGGATTGAAACAAAACTAATTCCCTTTCTATAACAAAGGTATTGAATACAAAGCAATTAAAAACCGTAAAAAAATATAAAATTTTTATAATACCTCCGTCCGAGGTACTTTAAAGCCTTGTTAATCGTTTGATTAGCAAGGCTTTTCTATTTTTTGTGCAATGTGTGATCTACCTAAATTAAGAGGAAGTGGTATCTTTTTTAATTCAATACCCAGCTTCTTCTTTTAGTACGGATCATTACTCTTTAAATAATCCTCTTTACATTTCTTTCAATTAATCAGTACTTATTATTTTCTTCTTTTTAATGAAAATTTTAGAGCAACTTCCCTTTAATTACAAGAGTTTATTTTCTGATGGTCCTTTTTTTGATTGGTTAAAGTCAAATTTAAAATCATGGCAAATCACAATTTAAAGACCCTATCTGAAGTTCTAAATGTTTTAGCTAAACGTGGCATTACGAAAGAAATCTGCATGAACGACCAAAAACAAATGGTTTTGGGCAAAGATGAGAAGATCTATCAACCGGAAGATTTATGTGTCGTAAAATCCTACCGATTTGAAGGCGACAGTAGTGCAGGCGATAACGCAGTTTTATACTTATTGAAAGATCGAGACGGTGAACTTTCTACCATATTGGATTCTTATGGCAGTGACAGCAATCACACCGGAGAAGAATTTGATAATTTCCTAAGAGAAGTACCCGTAAAGGAAGAGGCTGAGTACGATTTCGATTAAAATATAAAATCCGTCCCGTATTAATTACTGGGCGGATTTTTTCTTAAATAAGTTATTGATAAGGCCTTTCTTTTTTACTTCCTCTTTTTTTTCCTGTACTTTTCCTTTGATTTCCTGAACTTTATTTTTTACTTCTGCTTTAGTTTCCTGAAGTTCTTTCTTGTTCTGTTCTAATGCAGTTTTCGTATTATGTACGGTCTTTTTTATAGACTCTTCTGTTTTCGGCGCATTTTTACCGATCAAGGTTTTTTTCAATCCCTGTTCAATTCCACGCCAGAATAAATTGAAGAACGATTTCGTGTTGTCGCGTTCTACCTCCTCTACTTCTACAGATTCCGGATATTTCCCAGAATCTGTCCGAACAAAAACATTTACTATTGCTGAAAGTATCTTATCCTTCTCACCCGTTTGCTTCAACACAGAAATTTTCAAATCTTTGTTCACCATTTTCATGTTGCCATAAATACCGCGCTTCGTTCCTTTAAAGTCAAAAATCAAATCTGAGATCAAACCGGTAGCACGAACTTTCAGATAAGGCTCAATAAATGGATTGATCCTGGAAGCGGGCAGATCACTTATGTTTCCGGAAATTGCAAATGCGTCATTAATGTTGGCAGTGTCAAAACTCCAGTTGACCTTCATAGGAGAAGCATTCATAAACTGACAACTGATCGTGATCGGAACCTGAGTAGGTTTGCCTTTCATCTTTCCCGAGTTCAGATTTTTTACATTTAAATTAAAATTACTGAAGGTCAATTTTCCAGGCCCATCACTTTTTTTGGTGTCTTCTTCATAAACCAACAAAGAGTTTTTAATGTCGAGATTATTCACAAACATGGGAAACTTTATTGACCGTAATAACTCAGAATACATCGGTTTTTCGCTGAGATCATCCTTCGGAATTTTACTGCGGAAAATATTCGCATCCAGTTTATTTAAAGTCACATTCGTAATATCAAGAAATTTATTGTCCGAAACCAAATCCCATTTTCCTTTTGCTTCAATCTGACTCACCTTTACATCATACAAATCTTTCTCGGTAGGAATCATTCTAATAAACTGCGCTCTGGAAACTGTAGGCTTTACCACAAAATCAGAGACCTGAACTACATTTCTATTTAATTTTAAAAGAGAAGCAGACAAATTATAGAATTTTGTTTTATAATTAAAGTTACGCGTGGTTAAACTGTAATTGCCTGTTTTAAAAGGAAGTTTATCTTTAATGGTGGTTTCGTTCAAAACCACATTTTCAATATTTGCATTCAAATCTTTGAAAACCAATGGTTGATCTTGACTATCCACCGTAAGATTTGAATTTTTAAGCTCTACATTTTTTATGATTAAAGGAAAGTGGATTCCTTCAAATGTTGGCTTCTTTTTCTTTGCATTTTTTGCAGTTCTGATGGAACCATTAAGTTGATTAACCAGCACATTCTGCACATCAATCTTTAATTTATTATTGACAAACTCCCAATTATTAACTCGAAGATTAAGTTGATCCGCCGTAAGATCCAGACTTGTTTTATCTGATTGTATGCTGGTTGGTTTTACTACGATTGTCCGTAAATCTGCGGCTTTTGGACGAATTACCAAATTCTCAACTGCAATATTTTGTGTGGGAGAAAAATAGGTGATGTTTTTTCCTTTAATGTTAAAATCCTCATAATTAAAAGGAATATTCCCTTTTGCAGTTTCGTCATTCATCATCATACGGTTGATCTGCATGGTCAGATTTTCTGCACCAAATAAAGGAGATCCCGTAGGTTTTCTGATATCCACGGTCGCATTATTCAAAAGAACATTTTCCAGATTAACTTCGTAGGTAAAACTTTTCTTCTTCTCTTGTGGTTTTACATTCGTCGTGTACATTTTGATATTAGGATTTTCAAAACGAACATCGCTGAGAGACAATTGCTTTCCTTTAAAGACAATATCTTTAAAACTCATTTCAGAGGCTTTTACATCAAATAGATTTCTCTTTTTGGGAAAGAACTTTGTGAAATTTTGATAGGATAATAAAGGAATCATGGCGAAATCCTTGATACTCATCTGACCCTCTTTGGTCGTAATATAATTTGCAGTAAAAGCATAAACATTGTCGGGTCGCAAGAAAAAGTTTTTAGCATTCACTTCATACTTTTCAAAAGAGAAAGGCAACTCGCCTTCCGCAGATTTTCCTGTAATATTAAGATCATCAACATCCAGATTTAAATCTTTCACGGACAAAATTTTCTGTTTGGTAGGGCGAAAAACCTGAATATTTCCGTTCGTGATCTTTATTTTATCAAATTCTAGGGGATTGTCTTTTTTTCCTGATTTTTTATCTTTCTTGTTTGATAAAATAACATTAAGATTCGGACTTGCCAACGTAACTTTCGAAGTAGAAATATTCTTATTAAAAATCAAATCATAAATTCCCAGCCTGGAAATCGACAGGGTATCAATTGTTCCCTGCAATCCAATGATTTCTTGATTCTGTGGATTTTGAGTATTAATAGAAATTCCGGTAGATAAAATATTTCCGGTGCCCAAATCTACGTCCATCGTTTTATAGTTCACGATGTACTCGGAATTATTCTTGATATAATTCGGCAAATTTTTCTTCAACCAAAAGTTGAGACCAAAATTGAAGATGAGAAAAAGCGCGAGCAAAATCCCAAAGACAATTGAAAAAATTCTGATTTTTTTATTTTTCATTGTAAATTCTCATCAATCAATAAACTAATTTCTACTATGCTGTTATCTCAAGCTCAACCACATAACCTTCATGTCCTCTCACATTTATAAATTCGCCACCTTCAAAAGAGAGATACTGTCCTTTAATTCCTCGCAAAATCCCTTCAAACTCCGGCTTTTTATCTAAAGTAAAGGAAGTAATTTTTTCCGGTGCTTCATAAGGAAAATCCAACTTTACGATTTCTTCTTCTCCCGAGTAAAAGTTTTTGAAATCATGGGGGAAATAATGCTTGATCTTTTCCCGAAAGTCTGCTAAATCCAGATCGTCTTCATAATCATCTTCCAGCATTTTTCGCCAGTGGGTTTTATCTGCAAGGTGTTCTTTCATAGCGACTTCAATCATTCCGGCTTCATACCGGTTTTCGGTTCTGGCGATGCAAAGCGCAAATGTTGCTCCCTGATCGATCCACCGCGTGGGAATTTGCGATTCCCGTGTTACACCAACTTTCACATCACCAGTATAAGCAAGATATACGATATGTGGCTTTAATTGGATGGATTGCTCAACTTCCAGATCACGTTCGCCAATGCCTAAATGAGCGGTAGATAATTCCGGACGGATAATGGTTTCACTTGCATATGGACTTTCGAAGAAACATTTTTTACAAAATCCCATTCGATAAATTTTTTCATCGCTGCCACAGCTTACACATTCATAACCGACATGTTTTAACTTCATACGTTTCCCAATCACTTGATTCACATTAATTAAATCATTTGATAAATTAAGGAAATACTGAATCGGTTTGTCGTTTTGGGTCGTCATTTTCAGGATTTGTCCGGCGAATTTCATTTATAATAATTTGCGTAAAAATAATCATTTGAATTTAATTAAATTTGTCTTCTGAAACAAAAGAAATGAATTATCTTGTCACCGGCGGCAGCGGTTTTATTGGGTCACATCTGGTGGAACATTTACTGAAAAATGGACATTCTGTCATTAACATTGACAATTTTGATGATTTTTATGATTATAAAATTAAAATCAAAAATACCTTAGAATCCGTCGGCAAAACGCTGGAGTTTTCATTTCACGATAAAGAGCTTGATATTCAAAAACTTATTTTCGAAACTTCGACAAAAAATCATCAACTTTATTATCAGGATATTCGAGATAAAGATGGTTTAGAGAAAATTTTCTCCAAACATAAAATTGATTTAGTCATTCACCTTGCGGCGTTAGCTGGGGTTCGACCTTCAATCGAGCGACCTTTGGATTATGAGGAGGTGAATATTAAAGGAACAATGAATTTATGGGAACTTGCGAAAGATTTTAAGATCACCAAATTCATTGCAGCCTCCAGTTCAAGTGTATATGGGAATAATAAAAAAATTCCTTTTTCAGAAGACGATGCCGTAGAACAACCTATTTCACCGTATGCAGCAACAAAAAGATGTGGCGAAATTCTGGGTCATGTGTATCACCATCTTTATCATATTGATATGATACATTTGCGATTCTTCACTGTTTATGGACCACGCCAACGACCGGATCTTGCCATTCATAAATTCACAGAACTGATCTCCGGAAATAAGGAAATACCTTTCTATGGCGATGGTAACACCGCTCGAGATTACACTTATATTGATGATATCATTGAAGGAATTCAAAAATCAATCTCCTATTTACAAACCCACGAAAAGGTTTATGAAATCATTAATCTGGGTGAAAGTGAAGTCATTCATTTAAATGAGATGGTAGAAACAATTGAAAATCAACTGGAAAAAAAGTCATATAAAAACAGGTTGCCAATGCAAGCCGGAGATGTTCATAAAACAAATGCGAACATTCTAAAAGCGAAGACATTAATAGGTTATCAGCCGACCACGCATTTCCAAAATGGCATAAAAAAGTTTGTGGAATGGTTTTTGAGAAAAGGTTCTTGAAAAAAAATTATATAATTAACAAAGTTTGTTGAAAATCAGACATAAAAACATTTTTTATGTCGCCGATTTTTATACTTTTGCAAAAAAATAAATGATATGTATTGGACATTAGAATTAGCTTCTTATTTAAGTGACGCACCTTGGCCTATGACAAAAGCGGAACTTATTGATTATGCCATCAGAACAGGTGCACCAATGGAAGTAGTAGAAAACCTTCAGGCCATCGAAGATGAGGGAGAAATCTACGAGTCCATTGAAGAGGTATGGAGCGATTATCCGACGGATGACGACTTCCTCTGGAATGAAGATGAATATTAAAAAACACTGTCGGTCGTCGTTTTCGGCCACCGACTTTTATATTTTAGAAAAATTCTAAAAATTAAAATTTTTAAAATGGCTGAATACTCGCAGTATTAAGGCCGAAAGTACATAATATGGGTTTTATAGATAAAGTTCTTAAAGGTTTTCTGGGCGACAAAAACGTAACTGACCTCAAGGAAGTAAAAAAAGTTGTAACTAAAATTAAAGCAGTTGAACCGAAAATTCAGGAATTAACCGATGACGGTTTGCGTGATAAAACCGCTGAATTCAAGGAGAAACTGAAAACTGCTACTGCTGAAATTACAGCGCAGATCGAGGAAACCAAAGAACAGATCAAGAATTCTACGAATATTGATGAGAAAGAAGCTTTGTTTACCAAAGTAGAAACTTTGAAAAAAGAATCTTATCAAATTGAAGAAAAAGTTCTGAATGAAATTCTACCCGAAGCCTTCGCCCTTATTAAAGAAACTTCCCGCAGATTAGCACAGAACGGAGAGATTCGTGTGAAAGCGACCGCTATGGATCGTGAACTTGCCGCTACCAGAGATTTTGTTGTGCTGGAAGGCGATACTGCCGTTTGGAAAAACGAGTGGGATGCTGCCGGAACCGCGATTAAATGGGACATGGTTCATTACGATGTTCAGTTTATCGGTGGAGTTGTTTTGCACAGTGGAAAAATCGCTGAGATGGCAACGGGAGAAGGTAAAACTTTAGTGGGAACACTTCCAATTTACCTGAACGCTCTTCCTGGAAGAGGGGTTCACGTTGTTACCGTAAATGATTACCTCGCAAAAAGAGATTCACTTTGGATGGGCCCTCTTTATCAGTTTCATGGTTTGACTATTGACTGTATTGATAATCACCAACCTAATTCCGATGCACGTAGAAAAGCATACCAGTCAAGCATTACCTACGGAACAAATAACGAATTTGGTTTCGATTACCTGAGAGATAACATGGTTACTTCTCCTACAGAATTAGTTCAGGGAGAATTAAACTTTGCGATCGTAGATGAGGTAGATTCAGTTTTAGTAGATGATGCAAGAACACCATTGATTATTTCCGGACCCGTTCCACAAGGAGACCGCCAGGAATTTGATACGTTGAAACCTTCTGTGGACCGAATTGTGGAAATTCAGAAAAAAACAGTAAGTGCCATTTTTAACGAAGCGAAAAAATTAATCGCTAACGGAAATACAAAAGAAGGCGGCTTCAAACTATTACAGGCATATAGAGGTCTACCGAAGAACCGTCAGTTGATTAAATATCTTTCTGAAAGTGGCCACAAAGCACTTTTACAAAAAGTTGAAGGACAATATATGCAGGACAACAATCGCGACATGCCGATTGTTGACAAAGATCTGTATTTCGTAATCGACGAAAAAAATAACCAAATCGACCTTACCGATAAAGGAGTAGAATATATGTCTGCCGGAAATGAAGACAAAGATTTCTTCGTTTTGCAGGATATCGGAACTGAAATCGCTGAAGTTGAAGCCAAAAATTTAAGCAAAGAGGAAGAATTTGAAGCCAAAGAAAGACTTTTCAGTGATTTTGCTGTAAAATCTGAACGTGTTCACACCCTGAACCAGCTACTTAAAGCATATACCTTATTTGAAAAAGATGATGAATATGTAGTGATTGATGGCGAGGTGAAAATCGTGGATGAGCAAACCGGTCGTATTATGGAAGGAAGACGTTATTCTGACGGACTTCACCAAGCGATTGAAGCCAAGGAAAACGTGAAAATTGAAGCCGCTACGCAAACCTTTGCAACGGTGACCCTTCAGAACTATTTCCGTATGTACAACAAACTGGCAGGGATGACAGGTACGGCAGAAACGGAAGCAGGCGAACTTTGGGAAATTTATAAATTGGATGTGGTCGTAATTCCTACGAACAGACCAATTCAAAGAGATGACAGACAGGATTTGGTTTACAAAACAAATCGTGAAAAATATAATGCAGTTATTGAAGAAATTGAAAGATTAACAGCAGATGGACGACCTGTTTTGGTTGGTACAACCTCTGTTGAAATTTCTCAATTACTTTCAAGAGCTTTACAGCTGAGAAAAATTCAGCATAATGTATTGAATGCAAAACTACACGCCCGTGAAGCAGAAATTGTAGCAATGGCCGGTGGACCGGGAGTTGTGACAATTGCAACAAACATGGCGGGTCGTGGTACAGATATTAAATTGCAGGGTGATGTTAAGAAAAACGGCGGTCTTGCAATTATTGGTACGGAGAGACACGATTCAAGACGTGTTGACAGACAGTTACGTGGTCGTGCCGGAAGGCAGGGAGATCCGGGAAGTTCTCAGTTCTATGTATCGTTAGAAGATAATCTGATGCGTCTTTTCGGTTCCGAGAGAATCGCTAAAATGATGGACAGAATGGGTCATAAAGAAGGGGAAGTTATTCAGCATGGTATGATCTCAAAATCAATCGAGAGAGCACAGAAAAAAGTGGAAGAAAATAACTTCGGGATTAGAAAAAGACTCCTGGAATATGATGACGTGATGAATAAACAGCGAGACGTGATCTATAAGAGAAGAAAGAACGCTTTGTTTGGGGATCACTTGAAATATGATATTTCTAATATGATATTTGATGTTTCGCAATCCATCGTTACCAGAGGTAAAATGGAAGGTGATTTTAAAGAATTTGAACACGAAATCATTAAATATTTCACCATGGAATCTCCGGTTTCCGAAAATGAATTTAAAACGAAACAAGTTCCTGAATTAACGAATATTCTCTTTAAAGCAGCAACTGAAGATTATCAGATGAAATTGAATCTGTTGAAAGAGAAATCATTCCCAATTATCGAGAATGTCTTCCAAAACCAAGGTTCAATGTTCAAAATGATCCAAGTTCCTTTTACTGATGGAATTAAAACAATGACCATCGTTACAGATTTGAAAGAAGCTTACGAAACAAAATGTGAATCTTTAATTAATGATTTTGAAAAGAATATTTCTCTCGCAATCATTGATGAAAACTGGAAATTACACTTAAGGGAAATGGATGATTTAAGACGTTCTTCTCAAGGTGCAGTTTATGAACAGAAAGATCCACTGGTGATCTACAAACAAGAATCTTTTTATCTCTTCACAGAGATGGTAGAGAAAATAAATAAAGAAATCGTTTCGTTCTTATATAAAGGAGAAATCCCTGCATAAAACAAGAAATATTTAATTAAAAAACCCACAATGAAAATTTCATTTTGGGTTTTTTTTATGTAAAAATTTTAGAAATATCTAAATACAATATACTAAACTTTAATCTTTTATCCATTTCAAGATATTCGGAAAAATAATTTCTTCCCGCTTTTTCTTATTAAATAAACGAGGTACATGGCCGGTATTTTTCATGAAAATGAGTTCATGAGGAATTCCTTTTTCAGTTAAGATCGAATCTAGCGCTAAGCCCTGTCTTTTGTTTACCAAAATATCCCGATCGCCCTGAAACAATAAAGTGGGCACATTCGAAACATTTGCCAAAGGACTGGCTTTTTTAAATTCTTCAGATATATTTTTACGGTCAAACTTTACTCCTACCACATCTTGTATGGTTAAAGAAGTGTATTTGGAATAGAAAGAATCTGTATAATTTTCGGTGTAAAAATCTGTTGGACCACTCAAAGAGATTATTTTTTTGATGTGATCCGGATTTTTGTAACCATAAAGCAATGAAATATGCGCGCCGGAACTCTCTCCCAACAGGATATAGTTGTCTTTTGACAATCCTTCCTCTTCTGCCAAAGCATTTATTTTTTGAATTGCCAAACCTATATCTTCAAGCTGTTCTTTATAAGTCGTTTTCTTATTCACCAGTCTGTAATTAATATTTGCCGACGGTATATTATTTTTATGAAGATATTTCTGTAACATTCTCACATGTTCCTTTCGACCGATCTTCCAACCACCCCCGTGAACAATAACCACGGTCGGACTTTCCTTTTCGAAGGAAGCCGGAATAAAAACATCCATATTCTGTTGCCGTGATTCTCCGTATTTTAGATTGTAAATCTTCTTATCGTCCTGTACTTTTACACGGTATTTGGTACTACAGGAAGCTAAAGTAAAACCAATGGCACCCAGTAATAATAATTGGTAGTGTATATAATTTTTTTTCATGTACACGCTATAGAAAAGTTTATACCTAAATGACGATTTACTGAATGCGGTGTAATGTGATGAAAATCATACCTTAAACAACCACCTAAGAACGTGATATCACGCCAAGATTTCGACCCAACAAAGTCGGTTAGGAAGTAAATTTTTTCAGCAGGTGTTGTAATATTTTTTGTAATTTTAATGACTAAAAATTTATTGATGGCATTAATAGACCTTTCTAAACGAATAGCACTCGGTATCGACGTCGGTGGGACCAATACAAAATATGGTTTGGTAAACCATCGCGGAGAAATTTTAGAAAAGGGAAGCATTAAAACAGATGATTACCCTGAGGTCGAAGATTTCATGAATGCTCTTTATGAAAAGATTTCGCCTTTGATTACAAAATATTGTGGGGAAAAACAATTCGAAGGAATTGGCGTTGGAGCTCCCAATGCAAACTATTACCGTGGAACCATTGAACAAGCTCCGAACCTTCAGTGGAAAGGCGTCATCCCTTTTGCGGAGATGATGTCTGAAAAGTTTAGTGTTCCCTGTAAAATGACGAATGATGCAAATGCTGCGGCCTTAGGAGAAATGATGTTTGGTGCAGCGCGCGGAATGAAGGATTTTATAATGATCACTTTAGGAACCGGCGTTGGCAGCGGAATTATCGCAAATGGACAGCTTATTTATGGACATGATGGCTTTGCCGGTGAACTGGGGCATACGATTGTAAAACCCGGCGGCAGAAAGCACTGGAGTACTGGGTCAGAAGGCTCTCTGGAAGCATACGCCTCAGCTACAGGAATTACCATTACCGCAAAAAAAATGCGTGCAGAATTCCCCCACTCTATGCTGAACAGTTATAAAGAGGAAGAGATCGATTCAAAAGTAGTGTTCGAATGCGCACAAAAAAACGATGAAGTTGCAGTTGAAGTATTTCGGTACACCGGGCAGAAATTAGGGGAAGCCTTCGCTAATTTTGTAATGTTCTCCTCCCCGGAAGCAATTTTGCTTTTCGGCGGCGTAATAAAAGCTGGCGATTTCATTATGAAACCGACGAAACTTCATATGGAACGTAATCTTTTACCAATTTTTAGAAATAAGGTAAAATTGGTTTTCAGTGAACTCGACGAAGCTGATGCTGCTATTTTGGGCGCAAGTGCCTTGGTTTGGGAAAAATGACTGGATTGGTTCTCCTAAATAAAAGCCAAGAATTAAGGTTAGAACACTGTATAAAAACAGCAAAATCTTTTCGTCTTACTTTTAAAATTTCGCGCAATTTCGCGGTAAAAAAACACGACAATAAATATAGAAATGGAAAATAAAAATTTAGAATACGTTACGTTTGGCGGCGGTTGCTTTTGGTGTGTTGAAAGCTGTTTCAATCTGCTGAAAGGCGTAGAATCAGTTATTTCAGGGTATGCGGGCGGACACAAAGAAAACCCAACTTATGAAGAAGTTTGCACCGGCGAAACCGGACACGCAGAAGTGGTTCAAATTGCATACAATCCGGAAGTTATTTCCTATGATCAACTGATGGATGTTTTCTTTTTCCTGCATGATCCTACACAATTAAACCGTCAGGGAAATGATATCGGTACACAGTATAGATCTGTCATTTTTTATAAAGATGAAGCAGAAAAAAAACGAGCAGAAGATGCACTGAAGAAATCGGAATCTTCCGGAAAATGGACTGGAAAATATGTTACAGAAATTACACCTCTTCCTGAATTTTATCCGGCAGAACAGTATCATCAAGGGTATTATAACGTAAATCCAACGCAACCTTATTGCAGTGCTGTCGTTGGTCCAAAAATCGTAAAATTCAAAAAGCATTACGGAGAAATGGGAATGCTGAATGGAGAATAAAAATAATTAAGCGGAGAATCTTCTTCGCTTTATTATTTTTAAATCAACTCCACTTCTCTAAACTTACATCGTTTTTGAATTTGACGAAGCACTTTTAAATAAGAAATTGATAGTTTTACACCATTATATCTCCTCTTTGAAACAAAAAAAGACCGCTGAAAATTTCAGCGGTCTTTCTTCTTTTAGGACAACTTATTTTACTAAGACCATTTCGCTGATCAAGTGACCAGCTTTCCCGTATTTTTCAATAGTCCAAAGAACCATTCTGATATCTACGTTAATGGTTTTCTGCATTTCCTTATCGAAAATAATATCACCACTAAGGGCTTCACTATTTCCGTCAAATGCCAACCCAAGAAGTCTTCCTTCACCATCCATGATTGGAGATCCGGAGTTACCTCCTGTAATATCGTTATCGGATAAGAAGTTTACAGGCATGAAACCTTTTTTATCTTTATAACGACCGAAATCTTTTTTCTTCACCAAATCCAAGAATCTTTGTGGCAAGTCAAATTCCTCATCACCTTTCTTGTATTTTGCAACCATACCGTTGATTTCAGTATAGTAATTATCTTTTTCTTTGATACCGGCGTAGTTTCGGTCTGTTCTTTCTGGAAGCGTTGTTACTTTACCAGTCGTCATTCTCATGGTAGAGTTCGCATCCGGATAGAAAGAGGTTTCCGGTTGAGATTTTCTAAGACCATCTAAAAAGATTCTGCTGTTTTTTGCAAAAGCATCATCAATTTTAGAATATTTCTCGTTATTTAATTTTTGATCATCGATAAATCCGTTTGCCATTTTCATTAAAGGATCTGCATCGATTTTTAAACGGTTCGGATTATTAAGAAAATTCATCGCAGATTCTTTTGTTGCGAAGATAGAAGCGAAAGCCATAGTTGAAAGGTTTTTCGCGTCGGCTGCTAAAAGCGTAGGTGAAGCAGTAGCTTTGTTTACTCTCTGCTGATAAAGGTTGACCATAGAGTTCAACATTTCACCTTCCAGTTTCACATTAACTCCATTATACATACGATCGATCGCAGCAGTTACTTTATCTTTCATCGCAGCTTTACCAGCTTCATCCTGATCCGCATAGGTTTTCAATAATGAACCTAATTGGTAAGCAATGGTAATATATTTTGCGTTTCTCTGAAGTTGCGCAGCATAATTTTTCTCTACATTTCTGTCAGAGATTTGAGAATAGTTAGATTTAAGCTCCTGAAGAACAGAACCATACATATCTTCGTTCTCCGGAAGCAATGCCCAAGTCTGGAATTTAGCTTCTAAGTTTTGTTTTTGAGTAATTGTTCCGTTCTTCATCACGGCGTCAATTGTTCCCTGTCTGTTTTTCCAGTAATTGGCAACACCGGCATATTGAGACGCATAGTCGATCTTAGTCGCCTGGTCTTTGTCCATATACTTTTTCATAACATCCATTGCCATTTTCGACGCTTCTACCCAAGCTGGATAATCTTTATTAACCATTTGCTCAATTCCGAAAGAAGTCAAATATCGGTTGGTTCTTCCCGGGAAACCAATGATCATTGTAAAATCTCCAGGCTTATATCCTCTCAAAGAGATTGGAAGAGCATGTTTTGGCTTCATTGGAACATTGCTCGCTGAATATTCTGCAGGGTTTCCGTTTGCATCAGCATACACTCTGAAAACAGAAAAATCTACAGTATGTCTTGGCCATTCCCAATTGTCGGTGTCGCCACCAAATTTACCTAATGCGTTTGGCGGAGTTCCTACCAATCTTACATCTTTAAAATCTTGGTATACAAAATAATAAAACTCATTACCGTTGAAGAAATCTCTTACAACAACACTGTATTTACCATTTTCAGAATTTTCTAACTGTATTAATTTATATTCTGCATCGATAACCGCTCTTCTTTCATCTGCACTCATATTATTATTGAGCTTGGCGTTGATTCTTTTTGAAACATCATCCATTCTCACTAAAAATCTTACAGAAAGGCCTTTTGCTGGAAGTTCTTCACTTCTTTTCATCGCCCAGAAACCATTGGTTAAGTGGTCATTTTCCGGCGTAGAAAGTGCCGCAATATTTCCGTAACCACAGTGGTGATTTGTAAATAATAAACCTTCTTTTGAAACCATTTCTGCGGTACATCCGCCGCCGAACTGAACGATTGCATCTTTTAAGCTGGAATTGTTTATTGAATAAATTTCTTCAGCAGTTAATTTTAAACCTTCTTTCTGAAGATCAACTCCATTTAATCTTTTGATCATGCTCAAAAGCCACATTCCCTCATCTGCCTTAATTTGCAGAAAGCTCAACATAAACGTGAGCAGTAAAAATATTCTTTTCATTTAATAATTTATTTAATTCGCTAATTTAAGAAATTCATTTAACTTGTTACCCATCAAAAAGCAAATGGAAGAGAAAAATCTAATCCACTATTATCGTTGTAAAAACAACTTAATTATTTTGTAGCCAGGTAAAAATTTTACTGTTGCATAGGAAAATCTTAATCTCTCTTCATTTCAGTGTGGGGAATGTCGTCTTCAAGATAAGTTTCACCTACCTCTACGAATCCAAATTCACGATAAAAGGGCAAAAGGTAATTCTGGGCAGAAATTCTGATGGATGAATTTCTAAATCTGCACTCAACCGTATTAATAGCAAATCGCAGCAATGTACGGCCAAGAGTTCGCTTCCTATAATTTTGATTCGTTAAAACGCGCCCGATGGAAGCTTCCTTATATTTAATTCCGGAATCAAATAGTCTGCAATAAGCAACAACATCACCCTCAATTTCCGCCCAAAGATGAACTGCTTCCTGATCATAACCATCCAGTTCAGGATAAGGACAGGTTTGTTCCACAATGAAAACATTAATTCTGGCTTTTAAAATCTCATGGAACTCTTGAGTTGAAAGTTCATTAAAGGTTTTGATTTTCCAAATTAGGTTATTCATCATCGATCGTAGATTTTTTTAAAACTTGATATGGTTGTGCATTAAAAACTCGTTCGTTTTTGTAATAAAATCCAGAATAGCGTCGCAGCCAGTTTTTTTCTCTGCAGAGGTCACATAAAGTTCGGGCAAATCTTCCCAGGTTTTTAATAATTCCTCTTTATAGTGATCAACATTCGCCAGGACCACATTCGGTTTCAATTTATCTGCTTTTGTAAATACGATTGAAAAAGGAATTCCATTTTCACCACACCATTCTATAAACTCGAGATCTATTTTTTGGGGCGTATGTCTCGCATCAACTAATATAAAAAGATTAACTAAGTTTTTTCGGTTCAGGATATAATTGGTAATGAGTTTTTCAAAATCCCGGCGCATACTTTTTGAAACTCTTGCATATCCATAACCCGGTAAATCGGTAAGATACCAACTTTCATTAATGATGAAATGATTTATTAACTGGGTTTTCCCCGGTGTTCCAGATGTTTTTGCCAGATACTTATGATTCATCATCGCATTGATCAATGATGATTTTCCCACATTTGATCTTCCAATAAAAGCATATTCCGGCATCGTAGGTTCTGGACAATCTTGCCATTTATCGCTGCTTTTAACAAATTCTGCGGTTTTTATTACCATAACTGATTTCTTTTAAAATGTAATTAAATAAAAAATGGAAGAATAAACTTCCATTATACTATTTTCTTTGTTTTCTGTAACCACGAATACAAAATCTGATTGAACTCATCGGGTTTTTCCATCATTGCTGCATGTCCACATTCATCAATCCAAAATAACTCTGAGTTCGGTAAAGACTTATCCATATCTACGGCGACCTCTGGCGGAGTTACATTATCTTGTTTTCCCCAGATCAAGCAAACAGGAGTTGTAATCTTGGGTAAATCATTTAACATATTGTGTTTAATGGCACTTCGGGCAAGCATCACGGTTTTGATCCCTTTCATTCTGTCGTTTACTACAGAGAATACCTCATCTACCAATTCCGGAGTTGCAACGTCGGGATTATAAAAAACCTCTTCCGTTTTCTTCCTTATATATTCTTTGTCACTTTTTCTTGGAAAACTGTCCCCAAATGTTCTTTCGTACAACCCTGAGCTTCCCGTTAAAACCAAATGATCGACTAATTCGGGTCTGGCAAGCGTTAAAATTAAACCCACATGACCGCCCATAGAGTTTCCTACAATGGTGGCAGAACGGCCTACTTTTTCTTCAATAAACCGCGCAACGAACTTTGCAATTGTGGTAAGATTAGTATTAAGAACGGGTAAATCGTAGATGGGTAAAACGGGTACAAATACTTTATATCCTCTTTCAGAAAAGAAAGTTACTGTATTTTCGAAATTACTTAACCCACCCATTAAACCGTGCAATAAAATTACCGGGTCCCCTTCTCCTGCTTCGATAAAAGCAAATTTCTTTTCTTTCTTTGTTTTAAATATCATAAATATTGACGCAATAAGCGTTTGCAAAAATACAAATTAAACACCAAACTCAATTTTTTGAGTCTTAAATAATATTAAAAATAAGAATTTTTCTCTTAACAACTGCCCTATTAGTGCAAAAAAAACATTTTTAGATTAACTGCTTTTTAATCAATCGGTTAGTTATCGATTCAAAACTTATTAACATTAAGTCAAAAAGTGGGAAAAAGTGGGAGCTTTTGGAAATTTTTATATAAATTTGTCCCAAATGAAGAATTTCATCGGCACATATGAATGTAGGATCGACGACAAGGGTCGCCTTAAACTTCCATCGTCTCTGGTAAAACAGATGGGGGATTTTGGCGATGACTCCTTTGTGATCAAACGTGCTGTTTTTCAACCTTGTCTGGAAGTTTATCCAATGAAAGGCTGGGAACAACTGATGAAAAAGCTAAATGGACTGAATCGTTTTATTAAAAAAAACGCAGACTTTATCCGGATGTTTACTGCAGGCGTAAAGATTGTGGAACCCGATAATGCGGGAAGATTACAGATCTCTAAAGACCTTACCCAATTTGCAAATCTTCGAAAAGAAATCGTGATTACCAGCGCTGGTGAACTTTTCGAAATTTGGGATAAAGAGGCCTACGAAAAGGTAATATCTACTTCTGAAGAAGAATTTGCGAAGCTGGCAGAAGAGGTTATGGGCGATATAAGTTTTGAGGAGGAAGAAGAATAGACCCATCGCAAAAAATTAAATTTAAAAACACTTAGCTGAAATAGAAATGTATCACAATCCTGTTTTACTGACAAAAAGCGTCGATGATTTGGTAACGAATCCCGATGGAATCTACGTTGACTGTACTTTCGGCGGAGGCGGACACTCACGGGAAATCCTGAAAAGACTTTCCGATAAGGGAAGACTATATGGTTTCGACCAGGATTTGGATGCTTTAAAAAATAACATCGAAGATCCTCGATTTACCCTCATCAACCAAAATTTTAGATTTTTGGAGAACGCACTTATGGTGCATGGCGTTACTAAGGTTGATGGTGTTTTAGCCGATTTCGGTGTTTCTTCTCACCAGTTTGACCAGGCAGAAAGAGGTTTCTCTACCCGAAGCAATGCACCCCTCGATATGAGAATGAACGTGATGCAAATGTTGGATGCGAAAAAAGTCATTAATGAATATGAAGAAGAACATATTGCAGACATTCTATATCAATACGGTGAAATTCGTGAATCCAGAAAATTGGCTCGGGAAATTGTCAACCAGCGCAAAATAAAACCGATTGAAACAACAGAGGAATTGAAAAAACTCTTCAGTTACATTCCTCAGTTTAAGCAGAATAAAGTATATGCCCAAATTTTTCAGGCCATTCGGATTGAAGTGAACCAAGAATTGGAAGTTATAAAAGAATTGCTGGTTCAGGCGCACCGCATCTTAAAACCTGGTGGCAGACTCGTCGCAATTTCTTATCACTCTCTGGAAGACAGATTAGTAAAGAGATTTTTGAAAAATGGAATGTTTGAAGGAGAACCCGCCCGAGATATCTACGGCAACTACTCCAAAACATTTGATTTATTGCAGACAAAGGCAGTCGTGCCGGATCAGGCAGAAATAGAAGAAAATTCACGCGCTAGAAGTGCAAAATTAAGAACCGGAATAAAATTATAATGATAAGGAGGCAATAAAACCACCTCAGCTCAATGGCAAAAAAACCAACATACCGCCCACAGAAGAAACTTACTTTTATAGATATTGTAAAAGGAAACTTTCTGAACCGTGATGAAGTTACCATTCATTACCGCTATTTTTTGTTGGTCTTCTTCTTATTAATGATCATGATTTATAGCAATCACCTTGTTAGTAAAAAAATTGAACATGTCAATATTTTAAAAGAGCAGACGGAAGAATTTAAGTCGAGAAATGCGTATGCGCAGAGCAGACTAATAAAAGTAAAATTAGAATCAGAATTAGGAAAGGAAATGGTTCAGGACAGCCTGCTTTCCTTAGAAAATCATCCACATAAGATATTGATAAAACTAGACAGTTTAGATGGCAGTACAAAATGAATTTGAACAAAAACGCTCAAAAACGTTAAGATGGGGCTACCTTTTTACAGGGTTTGCCTTCGTTTTGTTTGTGGTTTTTCTTGGTCGAATTCTGGTTTTGCAAAATACCAATGTACAGGAAATCAAGGACGATTACATCAACAAAAATTATCGGGAAGCTACTTTGAAAGCGGCACGTGGAAATTTGTACGCGTCCGACGGTTCTATTCTCGCAACCACTGTAATGCGTTACGATGTTTATCTGGATTTTAAAATTATTAAAGACACGGTTTATTCTAACAACATTGGACCCTTAACGGATTCTCTGTCTAAAATGTTTGGAAAACCAAGAAGCTATTTCAGAGATCGATTTGACCAGCAGAAAAAAGTTAAAAACCAATATTATTCTTTGGTAAAAGGCCTTGACTTTGATGATTACGACCGTATTCGTCAATTCCCCATTTTCAAAAAAGGGAAAAACAGAGGGGGATTTATTGTTGACAGAAATTATAAGCGAGAACTGGCAACCACCCAGATTGGAGCCGGAACGATCGGGATGGATAATGAAGTGGCAAAATCAGGTTTAGAAGGTGCTTTTTCGAAATATTTAACAGGCACCGATGGTTCCAGACTTGAGCAGAGAGTAAATTCCAGCCAATGGAAACCTATTGATTACTGGAAAGTTAACGAACCGATTGATGGTCAGGATGTTTACACCACAATTGATATCCGAATTCAGGATATTGCACATTCCGCCCTAGAAAAACAATTGATCAATTTTGATGCAGACCATGGATCTGTGGTCGTGATGGAAGTGAGTACAGGCAAAGTCAAAGCTATGGTAAATTTGCGCAGAACAGAACCAGGCATTTATGTAGACGCTTACAATTATGCCCTTAAAGATGCTACAGAACCCGGTTCAACTTTTAAAACAGTTTCTCTTCTAGCCGCAATGGATGATGGATTCATTGATGAAAACACGACAGTAAATGTTGGAAACGGAGTTTGGACGTATGCTAAGCAAAGAATTTCCGACGGTCATGGCGGCGGCACTTATGATATTTCAGATGTTTTGGCAAAGTCGAGTAACGTAGGTTCTGCAAAACTGATCACCAAATTCTATGCAGATAAACCACAGGTATTTTTAGACCATCTCCGTCGCTGGAAAATGTTCGAAAAAATGGATATCGAATTACCGGGAATCAGCAAACCTTACATCGTAACACCTGAAGATAAGAGATGGAATGCTGCAACTCTGGCTTCTTTGGCCTATGGTTATTCTTCACGTTTTAATCTGCTGCAGCTAACCACGTTTTACAATGGAATCGCAAATAAAGGTAAAATGCTGAAACCTCTTTTTATTGAAAAAATATTGAAAGATGGTCGAACGCTGTACGAAGCAAAACCACAAGTTATGGTGAATAAAATGGCGTCTCCAAAATCAATTAGCTTAATGACTTCCGCTTTGACCCAAGCGGTAGAAAAAGGAACGGCCAGAAGTATTTTCACCCCGAACTTAAAAATGGCAGGAAAAACAGGAACTGCAAGATTTGAATATTGGAAACCGGGACCAGCGAAATACCAGGCAAGTTTTGCCGGATTTTACCCATCTGATAATCCAAAATATACCTGTATTGTCATGATTAACCAACCCGATAACTCAAAAGGCTTTTACGGATCTACCGTTTCAGCTCCGGTATTTAAAGAAATTGCAGGAAAAACATTCCTAAAAACGCCACAAAACATTGAGCAGGAAATGTTGGTGGATAAAAAAGCTGATTTAAGTAAAATGATTGCGCCCCAAGTAAAAGTCGCAGTGAAACAAAACCAAATGCCAAAAGTGACAGGGCTGATTGGTAAAAACGTTATTCCACAACTCGAAAACCAAGGTTATCGTGTGGATTATAAAGGCGTAGGAAAAATTAGAGAGCAGTTTCCATTGGAAGGAACTATCATTAAAAAAGATCAAAGAATTTATCTGCAACTACAGAATTAAAATAATAGAAAACGTTTTACGGAACGCGTAACAAAAGATAGATAAAATTTCTATCGCAACAGGTATAGAATGAAATTAGATGAATTATTAAATAGAATCCCCGTTTCAGAAATTATTGGTGACAAAAACCAAGAGATTTCAGAAATGACTTTCGACAGCCGCCAAGCTGTGGAACAGGGACTTTACGTGGCCATCAAAGGAACCGTTTCCGATGGACACGACTTCATTAATTCTGCGATTGAAAAAGGTGCGAAAGTAATTGTTTGCGAAAATATTCCTACTGATATCAAAGACGAAATTACTTATATTAAAGTGAAAGATGCTGCAAAAACTTTGGGACATGTGGCTTCTAATTTTTATGGAAATCCTTCCTCAAAACTACACCTCATCGGCATTACCGGAACCAACGGCAAAACATCAACCACTACTCTTTTGTTTGATATTTTCAAAATGTTGGGTTTCAAATGTGCCTTAATTTCTACGGTTGAGTATAGGATCGATGAAGAGGTAATTCCATCTACACATACAACTCCGGACGTCATTCGTTTAAACCAAATTTTAGCAAAAGCCGTAAGTAAAGGTTGCGAATATGCTTTTATGGAGGTTTCTTCTCACGGAATTCATCAGCAAAGAACCGAAGGTCTTCAATTTAAAATTGCAGGTTTCACCAATATTACGCACGATCATTTAGACTATCATAAAACATTTGAAGAGTATCTTAAAACAAAAAAGAGATTTTTTGATGATTTAAGTTCTGATGCTGTTGCCATCACCAACGTTGATGACAAGAATGGAAACATCATGTTGCAGAATACGAAAGCATCTAAAAAAACGTACGCCCTAAAAACAATGTCCGATTTCCACGGAAAAATTACGGAAGTTGATTTTAATGGAATGCTTTTAAACTTTAATGGAAAAGAATTTTGGACAACGCTTACCGGTAAGTTTAACGCCTATAATTTACTCCTTGCTTATGCGGTCGCGATTGAATGCGGCTTTCACGAAGATGATATTTTACCTACCATTTCTAAATTAAAAAGAGTGAAAGGCAGATTTGAAACTTTAAAATCTGACGGCGGAATTTTCTTCGTTGTCGATTATGCACACACGCCGGATGCTTTAGAAAATGTTTTGGATTCCATCAATGAGATCCGCACCAAAAACGAAAGACTGATCACGGTATTTGGTTGTGGCGGCGACCGTGACAAAACGAAACGCCCCGAAATGGGAAAAATAGCCACGAAGAAATCGACGTTGGCAATAATCACTTCAGATAATCCAAGAAGCGAAGATCCCGCACAGATCATTAAAGATATTGAAGCAGGTGTAGAACCTCAGTTTTATAGTAAATACACTTCAATACCAGACCGTCGGGAAGCAATAAAAATGGCCATCAAATTCGCTGAACCGAAAGATATCATCGTGGTGGCGGGGAAAGGACACGAAACCTATCAGGAAATCAATGGCGTAAAACACCACTTTGATGATCAGGAAACCATAATAGAGTTAGCAAGACTCATGTCGAAATAATGAATAATCGCAGATTAAATAAAACAACATGTTATACTACCTATTCGAATATTTGAACAACCACGGAATTCATATTCCAGGAATGGGTATGTTTAAATTTATCTCTTTCCGCGCAGGAATGGCAGTTTTGTTATCCCTTATCATCGCGTTAGTTTTTGGAAAAAAAATAATCAACTATTTGCGTAAAAAACAAATGGGGGAACTGGTTCGTGATCTGGGGTTAGATGGACAAAAGCAAAAGGAAGGAACTCCAACAATGGGTGGTCTCATCATTATTTTGGCAACGTTAATTCCAGTTTTGCTTTTCACCAGAATACTAAATATTTACATTGTTCTTCTTATCATTTCTGTTGTTTGGATGGGAGCGATCGGTTTCATTGATGATTATTTAAAGAAAATTAAAAAGAACAAAGACGGCTTAAGTGGTAAATTTAAAGTGATTGGTCAGGTTGGTTTAGGATTAATCATCGGTGTCACCATGTATTTTCACCCCGACATCACTGTAAAAAGAAAATATGCAGATGCCAAAGAAGTCAACCGAAATAACGTCGAAGCTAACTTTATGCCGACCGAGAAATCAACGGTTTCTACCGTGCCATTTGTAAAAAATAATGAGTTTGATTACAGTGGAATTCTTTTCTGGATGTCACCGGAGAACGCGCACGAATGGGCTTGGATTGTTTTTATTCCGATGGTTATTTTTATTGTGACCGCAGTTTCAAATGGGGCCAATATCACCGATGGACTCGACGGGCTCACTGCAGGCACAAGTGTCGTCATCTTACTGACGCTGGCGTTTTTTGCCTACCTCTCCGGAAATATCATTTTTGCGGACTACCTGAATATTATGTTCCTGCCCAATATGGGGGAAACAACCATTTTCGCCCTCGCATTGGTAGGTGCCGTGATTGGTTTTTTCTGGTACAACACCTATCCCGCCCAGGTTTTTATGGGTGATACGGGAAGTTTAATGCTGGGTGGAGTCATCGCAGTACTGGCAATTATCCTAAGAAAGGAGTTGCTGATTCCTGTACTTTGTGGGATTTTCTTAATTGAAAATTTATCGGTAATGCTGCAGGTTGGAACTTTTAAATATAGAAAAAGAAAATACGGTTTAGAGTACGCTCAGAATAACAGATTGTTCAAAATGTCTCCTCTTCACCATCATTATCAGAAAGAAGGCTATCACGAAAGCAAAATCGTTAACCGTATGGTTATTATTGGTGTTTTGTTTGCGATTATTTGTTTAATCACTTTAAAGGTCAGATAAAAAAATATGAAAATAGTTGTTTTAGGTGGTGGAGAAAGCGGTGTAGGTGCGGCTTATTTAGCAAAGAAGAAAGGCTTGAATGTTTTTCTTTCAGATAAAGGTGCGATAAAAAACGACTTCAAAAAACAGTTGATCGATGCCGAAATTGAATTCGAAGAAGGACAGCACGATGAAGCCCGCATTCTGGAAGCAGACTGGGTCATCAAATCTCCCGGTATTCCAAAAAAGGCAGATATCATCTTTAAGATTAATCAAAAGGGAATTCGCCTCTCCTCAGAAATTGAGTTTGCTGCAGAGTTTACACCTGCAAAAATTATAGCCATCACCGGAAGTAATGGTAAAACCACCACCACTTCACTCATTTATCATATTTTGAAAAGTGACAATTTAAAGGTGGGTTTAGCAGGAAACATCGGGAAAAGCTTTGCGCGACAGGTTGCGGACCAAAATTTCGATTATTATGTTCTGGAAGTAAGTTCTTTTCAGCTCGATGATATTCAGAATTTCCGTCCTTACATTTCCTTGTTGTTGAATTTAAGTCAGGATCATCTGGATCAATATAACTACAATTATGAAGACTATGCTTTAGCTAAATTCAGAATTGCAGAAAACCAGGAAAATGATAATTTTTTCATCTACAATAAAGATGATGAAATGAGTATGAGTCTGCTTGAAAAACTCGCCGTACGAGCCAAAAAGATCCCTTTTTCTACGAAAGAGAAAGTAAAGCAAGGAGGTTTCGTCCATAAAGATAAAATCGTAGTCAAGTTGGAAGATGAGTTCTCCATGAAAATTGCAGAATTGTCTTTGGTAGGAAATCACAATATCGCAAATAGTTTAGCCGCTTCAATTGCAAGTAAAATATTGAATATCAGCAACGAAAGCATCAGAAATTCACTCATGACCTTCCAGGCGGTTGAACATCGTTTAGAGCAGGTCGCCCAAATTAACGGCGTGACTTTCATTAATGACAGTAAAGCAACCAATGTGAATGCTGCCTATTTCGCTTTAGAAAGCATGAACCAGCCAACAGTTTGGATCGTGGGTGGCGTAGATAAAGGAAATGATTATACCGAAATAGAAAATCTGGTCAAAAGAAAAGTAAAAGCCATTGTCTGCTTAGGAATTGACAATCAAACCATTATCGATTTCTTTAAAGATAAGAAGGAATCTATTTACAGCACTTCGAGTATGGAGGAAGCCGTGAAGGTTTGCAAATCTCTGACAGAAGAAGGAGATACTGTTTTGCTATCACCATGTTGTGCAAGTTTCGACCTGTTCGAGAATTATGAAGACCGTGGAAATCAATTTAAAGCAGAAGTATTAAAAAATAAAATCGATTAGTCGTAGATTAAAATGCAGGAAAGAGAAACCAAATTTGAATTATTAAAAGGAGACAAAGTCCTTTGGAGCGTAATCTTATTGATTTCGTTCTTCTCGGTGTTCCCTGTATATTCAGCGAGTTCGAATTTGGAATATATCGTAAACAGCGGAACCACCACTTCGCACTTGATCAAGCACAGCTTTTTTGTAATGCTTGGTTTGGCGATCATGCGTGCAGTGGGTTGGTTTAAATATGAACATATTGGGAAACTCAGCAGCTATCTGCTCACCTTTACCATTGCGCTATTGGGATTAACTATGGTTTCCGGACAGACAATTGACGGAGCTTCCGCCTCACGCTGGCTGAAAATCCCGGGCACTCCGATTTCTTTTCAGCCTTCATCTTTTGCTTATTTAATGCTGGTAATTTACCTCTGCCGTTATTTAACAAAGAAAATTAAAAGAGAGCGATTACCCATTGAAAATATCTTTTACATTTTCGGGCCGGTTCTTATTGTATTTGGTCTTGTAGCTAAAGATAATGGATCCACCGCTTTAATGATATTAATGGTTTCATTGATCGTCATGTTAATGGGGCAGCTCGATAAGAAATACATTCTGGGATTTGTCGGTTTATCATCCGTCATGATCGGGGTATTTATGTTTTTAGCATTAAAAACCGATTTAATAGAAAACAACCGGGTTCATACCTGGATGAGCCGTGTTGAAACCTTCACAAAAAAAGAAAGTCAGGTAGAAGATGAAGCAGATAAAGCAAAAAATTATCAGGTCATGCAAGCCAAAGCAGCCATTGTTCACGGCGGTATTGCCGGAATGGGTCCCGGTAAAAGTGCGCTGAAACAAATGCTTCCGCAGTCAGCCTCGGATTTTATTTTCGCCATAATTGTCGAAGAATATGGATTTATGGGAGCTACAGTTTTAATTGCGCTCTATTTGATCATGATTATAAGGATTGTGATGATTGCCAGTAAAATGCCGGCCTTTTTCGGAAGTCTGCTGGTGCTCAGTCTCGGGACCATGATTTTTGTGCAGCTCTCTGTAAACATCGCGGTCGCTGTAAATCTCATCCCGGTTACTGGTCAACCCTTACCGCTTATCAGTTACGGTGGAACCAGCATGTTGGTGACCTATATCCAGCTGGGAATCATCTTAAATGTAAGTTCCAGAATACAGGTTTATGATGAAGAAGGAATGGGCAAAAAACAAAGTATAGAAGAAATAAACGATATCGCATAAAGTTCCCAAGGAACGGATTAACAAGGCATAGGCAAGAATCCTATGAAAATAATATGAAAAAGAAATTAAAAATTCTAATGAGCGGCGGCGGAACCGGAGGACATATCTTCCCGGCGATTGCAATTGCACAGGAAATTCAAAAAAGATTTCCTGACGCAGAATTTTTATTCATTGGGGCAAACGGAAAAATGGAAATGGAAAAAGTTCCGCAATCTGGATTTAAAATTGTGGGCTTAAATATCGTAGGATTTGATCGTGGAAACCTGCTGAAAAATTTCAAATTACCCTTTAAACTTATTTCCAGCCTGGTAAAAGCCCGACAGACCATTAAAGAATTTCAACCTGATTTTGCAATAGGAACGGGAGGATTTGCAAGTGGGCCTGCACTTTATATAGCGACACATTTGGGCATTCCAATTTTTCTTCAGGAACAAAATTCCCTGCCTGGCAAAACGAATACCTTCTTGGCAAGAAAAGCGAAAGCAGTTTTTACTGCCTATCCGAATATGGGTCATTTTTTTCCAAAAACCAAAACTTCCTTTTTGGGAAATCCTATTCGCAAGAATATTATTACCGATTTAATTGAAAAGGATGTAGCAAAAGAACAATTAGGATTAAATCAGAACAAATTAACCATTCTTTCTGTCGGTGGCTCTTTGGGTTCCCGCACTGTGAATAATGGTTGGAAAGAAAATATTGACAAAATAGCAGAAAAGGATTATCAGTTAATCTGGCAAACGGGCAAACTCGATTATAAAAGTTTAGCTGAAAATTCCCAGATCACAAATCATTCTTCCAAAATTCAGTTGAAAGAATTTATAGCCGATATGGCATTAGCCTATTCCGCCGCAGATGTAATTGTTTCTCGCGCCGGCGCCATTGCCATTTCAGAATTAGCGATGACAAAAAAACCGGTGCTTTTAATTCCTTTACCAACTGCAGCGGAAGATCATCAAACCAAAAATGCGATGAATTTAGTAGAAAAAAATGCTGCCAAAATGGTAAAAGATTCTGAAATGTCAGAGAAATTCTGGACGACTTTACAGGAAATTTGTGAAAACGAGAATCTAAGAAAAGAGATGAGCGAAAATTTAAACTTTTTCGCAAAACCTTTGGCAACAGAACAAATTGTAGATGAAATTTTAGCATCCTTAAATATCAAAGCATAAAATGAAACCTTTAACAACATATCAAAACTTCTACTTTGTAGGAATCGGAGGCATCGGAATGAGCGCATTGGCGCGTTATTTCAACGCTTCGGGTAAAACGGTTTTGGGTTATGATAAAATGCACACCAAGTTGACAAAAGCGTTGGTTGAAGAAGGAATTGATATCGAATTTGATGATCTTATTACTGATAAAATAAGAAGTTTAACGCCCGAAAATACCTTGGTCATTTATACGCCGGCGATTAAAAAGCTGGATATTCTTAACTATTTTGATCACAATAATTTCGATGTCTTAAAAAGAGCAAAAGTTCTCGGCATGATTACGCAAAATACAAATTGTATTGCAATCGCCGGAACTCACGGAAAAACAACAACTTCGTCCTTAGTTGCGCATTTGTGTGAAGAAGCGAATCTACCCTTCTCTTGTTTTCTAGGTGGAATTGCAGAGAATTTTAAATCGAATTTTCATTTTAATGGAAATGAAGTTTCCGTGGTTGAAGCCGATGAATATGACCGAAGTTTCCTCACTCTGTCTCCGGATTGGGCGGTGATTACTTCCACAGATGCGGATCATTTGGATATTTATGACGACAACGCTACGATTCAAAAAGGATTTCAGGATTTCGCAGACTTAATTCCGGAAAGTCAGCAGCTTTTTGTAAGAAAAGGAATTGATATCGGACGCGATGCAAAAACGTACGCCGTAAATGAAGAGGCGGATTATTACTCCGATAACATCAGAGAGATCGGCGATAAAATCCATTTTGATTTCCATAAGCAAAAGGAAGAATCACATGATTTTGTTTGGGAAATTCCAGGCATTCACAATGTAGAAAATGCGACGGCCGCGATTGCTTTGCTTCATAATTTTGGCGTTGATTTTGAAACTTTAAAAAAAGGAATTGCGGGTTTTAAAGGAATTAAGCGCCGTTATACGAAACATAATTTTGAAAATGGAAAAATCTATATCGACGATTATGCGCACCATCCAACGGAATTAAATGCAGTCATTGGTTCGATTAAAACATTTTACCCGCAGAAAAAATTACTGGTTGTTTTTCAGCCCCATCTTTTCAGCAGAACAAAAGATTTTGCCGATGGATTCGCAGAAAGTTTAGATCAGGCAGATGAGTTAATTCTTCTGGATATTTATCCGGCGAGAGAATTACAGGAAAACTTCGAGGGAATTACTTCCGACTGGTTATCTGAAAAAATAAAATTAGAAAATAAAGACGTTTCCACTTTGGAAGACGCCTTTAATAAAATAAAAGAAAAAGATTTCGATGTATTGTTAACGGTTGGTGCAGGAAACATCGATACTTTATATGACGGAATTGTAGAATGGCTTTCCGATAAGAAATGAAAAATAAATTCAGAATATTAAAAATTTTTGTAACCGTTATCCTTTTTGGGTTTCTGCTGAGTTTTTCCTTGAAAAGATTCAATAATAAACCAATGGAAAAAGTCTCCGTGAAAATGACGAAGACTAAAAACCCTGTTTATTTTATTGATGAAAAAGATGTGAAGGAATTGGTGAGAAAAGCCAACCCAACAAAGAAAATTGGTGACATTGATATTCCTGATTTAGAGAAAAAACTGAACCAGCTTCCCGCAGTTGACAGTGCAAATGTGTATTTAAACCTGAATGGTAATTTGAATTTAGATATCAAACAGAGGGTTCCGGCTTTCCGTTTAAATAAAGATGGACGTGATTTTTATGTGGATGAAAAAGGAACTGAATTTCCTATTTCAAAAAACTACTCCTACCCTTGTATGCTGGTCATGGGCGACGTGAATAAATCAGAGTATATACCACTGGCCAAATTGATTGAAAAAATCGACCGGGATGATTTTAGTAAAAAATATTTTATCGGAATTAAAAAATCCAAAGGAAATTACGAATTGCTTACGAGCGAGGGGTATTTTAAAGTAGAAATTGGTGATCTGGAAAAAATAGATCTTAAAGTAAAAGGTTTTAAAGCTTTTGTAGAAAAATATCTGATTTATCAGGAGCCCGAAAAATACACGAAAGTCTCGGTGAAATATAATAACCAGATAGTCACAACACTGAATCCAAATTTTAAAGATAATGACAGCATTATAGCAGTAGGTAAAAAAGAATTGGCAAAGTTACCGCTCATTAAACAGAAAAAAGAGGAAGCAGAAAAAAAATTGATGAATCCATCTAAACCGGCAATCAAGAAAGTAGAAGCTGCGGCAAAACCGAAAACCGTTGTTCCAAAAAAAGATGTTAAAAAAGAGCAGGCGCAGAAAACGGCTCCCAAAAAAGAAAGTGTAAAACCCGCGGTAAAGAAAACGGAGAGCAAGCAAAAAGGTAAAGTTACAATAGAATAAAAAAGTCAAGACATAAAAGCGTAATACAATAAAGGCTAACCCCTTTAATTATAAATAAAATACAGACAATGGATTTAATCCTTTGAAAATGATAAAAAATCAAATCGACATAAAAATGGAAAATCACGAGTATTCAGTAGGTCTCGACATTGGTACCACAAAGATTGTGGCCATTGTCGGACGACGAAACACGCACGGAAAAATCGAAGTTCTCGGCGTAGGAACAGCAAAAAGTTTAGGAGTGCACAAAGGTATTGTGAACAATATTTCTCAAACTATTCAGTCCATCAAAGCCGCAGTAGCACAGGCACAGGCAAGTTCCGGCGTTCCTATTCAAAAAGTAACGGTAGGAATTGCAGGCAAACACATCCGTTCGCTACAACATTCAGATTATATCATGCGGGAAAATCCCGATCGTTTTATAACTGATGACGATATCGATAAATTAAAAGATCAGGTAAAACAATTGGTCATGTTGCCTGGTGAAGAAATTATTCATGTTCTTCCACAGGAATACAAAGTAGATTCCCAGGGAGAAATTCAGGAACCTGTTGGAATGCACGGAACGCGTTTAGAGGCGAATTTCCATGTCGTTGTTGGCCAAATGGGCAGCATTAGAAACATTGCCAGATGTGTGCGTGAAGCCGGTCTGGAAATGGAAGCCTTAACCCTTGAGCCTTTAGCATCTTCTGAAGCCGTTCTTACGAAGGAAGAAAAAGAGGCAGGCGTTGCAATCGTAGATATCGGTGGTGGTACAACAGATATCGCCATATTCAAAGACAATATTATACGTCACACATGCGTCATCCCTTACGGTGGCGGCATTATTACAGACGATATTAAAGAAGGCTGCTCCATCATTGAGAAGCACGCAGAAAAACTGAAAGTGAATTTTGGTTCTGCAGTTCCGGAACTGGAAAAAGACAGCACTTTCGTTACCATTCCCGGCTTGCACGGAAGACCTGATAAAGAAATTTCCTTAAAAACTTTAGCGCAAATCGTAAATGCGAGAGTAGAAGAAATTTTGGAAATGGTAAACACAGAATTAAAAGCATACGGTGCTTTTGAACAAAAGAAAAAATTAATTGCAGGTATCGTTTTAACCGGAGGTGGCTCAAACCTTCGTCATCTTCGTCAGTTGGCCAACTATACGACCGGATTCGACAGTAGAATCGGTTTTGCTAATGAATATGTGACCAATGATAAAAGCCAGCATTTAAAAGGTCCGGAATATGCTACTGCCATTGGTTTACTGATGGAGAGTTTAAAAATCCGTGACAAAAAAAATGTACCTGAAAAGGTCGAAGAAAAAGAAGAAGCAAAAACAGCCCAAAAAATAGAAGTTCATACAGAAGAAAATACGCTTCAGGATATCGTAAGCAAAGAAGAGCTAGCAGGTCAGAATAACGCAACCCGACGAAATAAACTGACCATCGGACAAAAAATAATGGAAAGCGTAAAAAAATTCTTTGAAGAAGTTGAATAATTAAAAAACCAAGACTATGGAAAATATAAACACCCCTGGATTTTCATTTGATTTACCAAAAGGAAATTCATCAATAATTAAAGTAATCGGTGTCGGCGGCGGCGGAAACAACGCCTTGAAACACATGTACGAAAGAGGAATTCATGGCGTAGATTTCGTCATTTGTAATACCGATTCGCAAACCCTTGATAATAATCCTGTTGCCAATAAAGTGCAATTAGGTTTAACTATAACCGAAGGTCTTGGCGCTGGAGCCGATCCTGATGTTGGAGAAAAAGCGGCGATCGAAAGTATCGAAGATATTAAAGCGGCCATGGGACAAAATACCAAAATGGTGTTCATTACTGCCGGAATGGGCGGTGGTACAGGAACCGGAGCAGCACCGGTCATTGCGAAAGTAGCAAAAGATATGGGAATTCTAACGGTAGGAATCGTTACCGTACCTTTTAGTTTTGAAGGAAAAAGAAGATTAGAGCAAGCCGAAATAGGTTTGGATAAATTACGAAATAACGTAGATTCACTTATTGTTATCAATAATGATAAGTTACGCCAGCAATTTGGAAATCTAGGATTTAAATCAGGTTTCTCAAAAGCGGATGAAGTATTAACCAACGCGGCAAAAGGAATGGCCGAGGTAATTACAGGTTACTTTGATGTAAATATTGACTTCCGTGATGCCAAGTCTGTGTTGGCAAATTCCGGAACCGCATTGATGTCAAACGGAATCGCTTCCGGGGAAAACAAAGCCGAAGAAGCAGTGAAAAAAGCCCTGGATTCCCCATTGTTGAACGATAACAAAATTACCGGTGCGAAAAACGTTCTCTTATTGATCCGAAGTGGTTCAGAAGAAGTGACCATGGACGAAATCGGAGTTATTATGGATCATATCCAGGAAGAAGCTGGAAACACTGCCGATATTATTTTCGGAGTTGGAACCGATGAAGAATTGGGCGATTCTGTAAGTGTATTGGTTATTGCAACTGGTTTTTCTAAAGATTATCAAAAAACTTCAGGCATCACAGAAAAGGTTAAATTCACTTTGTCTGACTCTCTGGATCCAAAACCGAAAAAAGATATCATCACCAACTCGGCTCCGGAATCTCAAGATTTTAGAAAAGACCGTATGGAATCAAAAAATCTTTTTATCCTTGATGATGAAGATGAATTTCCTACGAATGAATTTCAGGTAAGAACGGCGGAGAAAAAAATGATTATTGAGAAAGAAACTCCTACTCAGTTTGACCGTTTCGAAGTAGAAGATCGCGCAGAAATGAGCTTCGGTAAGGAAGAAGAAATCAGCCAGGAGTTTGATCTTTTCACGTATACCGATGATCTTGATGATACGCCGTCTGCACAGTCTTTCAGTTTTGAAACTGAAGATAGAAAAAAAGAAACGCCGGCTCCAAAGACACCAACCTTTACGGAAGAGAAGCCGCTGGAGTTCAGTTTTTTCGTAAACGAACCGATTGAGGAGCCGAAGGTTGAGACACCGCAGCCGAAAGCAGTAATCAAAGAAGAACCGGTTCAAAAATCCGAACCTCAGGTGGTACAAAAAGTAGAGGAAACAACCAATTTCAAGGTTGAAGATGACTTTACTTTTATTACTAAAACAACGAACAGCGAAAAAGTTTTAGAACGAAGAAACAAATTGAAAGAATTTAATTCCAGATATCAAAACTTCGAACCGGAAAATGAGTTCGAAACCATTCCGGCGTTCCGTAGAAAAAACATTTCAATCGGCCAGGAAAATGCATCTGATCAAAAAATCAGTAACTTTCTGTCCGAAAATGATGGAAAAATGCAGGTTAGAGAGAACCGTTTTTTAAACAAAGACGTGGATTAATTTCAATGTGCCAATTTGAAAATGTAATGTGTGAATTAAAAGACCACAAAACCATTTCAAAAAAAATTGCAGAACGGAGATCTATGAAACCAGTCTGCAATTTTAAATATGACCACATTTTCAAATAATTAAATTATTAAATTATGAGCTTAGAAATAACCATCAGCGACGCGATTAAAGACGCAATGCGGGCAAAAGACAAAGTGGCCTTAGATGCTTTGCGGGCAGTAAAATCTCAAATTCTTATGTTGAAAACTGAAGCCAAAGGTGCAGAAGTTTCTGAAGAACAGGAAATTGCGATTCTGCAGAGAATGATCAAACAGAGAAAAGATTCTTATGATCAGTTTACTTCGCAAAACAGAAGCGATTTAGCCGAAGTTGAAGAAGCACAGAGCAAAGTCATTGAGCAATTTTTACCGAAACAATTAACCGCTGAAGAACTGGAAGAAGCGATGAAAAATATTATCGCAGAAACTGGCGCCGAAAGCGCAAAAGATTTAGGAAAAGTAATGGGAATGGCGGGGAAAACCCTGGCCGGTAAAAGCGACGGAAAAAGTATTTCCGACGTGGCGAAAAAGTTACTTTCTTAATGTTATAGTTGATGAAAGATAGGTGATAGTAAATTATCATTTATAAACCATCGATTATTTTAGAACAGATATTCAACCTTTGCATATCGATTTGATTTGAAACCTGGAACATTTTATGTTTCAGGTTTTTTATTTTCCTACATTTGAATAAATTTTTCTATGCAGATCTATCACTATTTCACGGTCATCATCATTCTTGCAGCAGCCTTTGGATATTTTAATAAACGGTTTCTAAAGCTCCCAAGAACCATCGGAGTCATGATCATCGCACTGCTTACTTCCCTGGGAATTGTTTTAACAGCTTCTTCCTTTCCGGACCTTTTTGTGCAGACCAAAAAAATGATCTTATCCATTGATTTCTACACCATATTAATGGATATTATGTTGAGCTTTCTATTATTTGCGGGTTCAATTCACATCAAATTAAATGATATAAAGTCTGAAAGAGCGCCCATTATCGCCTTTTCAACCATTGGCGTTGTAATCTCCACAATCATCGTGGGAGGGTTAATGTATTTTCTTCTGCAGGCCTTCAGTTTAGATGTTTCTTTCATTCACTGTCTGCTTTTTGGTGCTCTCATTTCGCCCACCGATCCTATTGCCGTATTGGGTATTTTGAAGACGGCGAATATTCCTAAGTCTTTAGAAACCAAAATATCCGGAGAAAGTTTATTTAATGATGGTGTTGCGGTCGTTCTGTTCGTAGCCATTTATGAGATCTCTCAAGTTGGTTTTGCCAATATGGGATTAGGAGACATTGGACTTTTATTTCTAAAAGAAGCGGGTGGCGGAATGTTACTGGGAACCCTGCTTGGCAGCGTGGGAACCTACATTTTAAAAACAATAGATGATTATTCGGTAGAAGTCATGGTCACTTTAGCAATGGTCATGGGTGGCTATTGGCTGGCGTCATCTTTACATATCAGCGGCCCTCTCGCGATGGTTGTAGCCGGAATTTTTATAGGAAATCGAGGAAGAGAAGTTGGAATGAGCAGCATTACAGAGGAATACATCGACAAGTTCTGGGAAATGATGGATGAGATTTTAAACGCCATTCTGTTTCTGCTGATCGGTTTAGAATTACTGGTCATAAATTTCGAAAATATCTATATTCTCATAGGGATTATCGCGATTGCTGTTGTTCTTTTTGCACGTTTTGTTTCCGTAGGAATTCCATTTCTCTTATTAAAAAGACGGGTGAATTTTGAAAAGAACTCCTTCCCTATTTTAGTCTGGGGCGGTTTGCGGGGCGGAATTTCTGTCGCCTTAGCCTTAGCTCTGCCAAGACATGAATCCGGTGATATGTTTGTCGCCATCACGTATATTATCGTCCTTTTCTCCATCATCTTTCAAGGTTTAAGCATCGGCACTTTAGTTAAAAATCTGACAGCAAAATCAGCCAAAAAGTCTCAATAGATAATTGGTATTGTTTTAATAGGTTACAAAGGGAAGGAGATTAATTAAAAAAGAATTAATTTTACACTTCAAAAGTTTAACACATAAAATTAAAAAATATGTATCCAGATGATTTAGTAATGCCAATGAAGCATGAACTTACCGATAAAGGATTCCAGGACCTAACTTCTGCTGAAGCCGTAAAAGAAGCCATTAAAAAAGAAGGAACTACGCTGTTAATGGTAAACTCGGTATGCGGTTGTGCAGCAGGTGCAGCAAGACCGGGTGCTGTTTTCTCTTTAACCGGAGATAAAAAACCAGACCATTTAGTAACCGTATTCGCAGGTTACGATAAAGATGCGGTTGATGAAGCACGTAAATTCTTAGCTCCGTTCCCACCAAGTTCTCCATGTATAGCTCTTTTCAAAGACGGTGAATTGGTTCACATGCTGGAAAGACATCATATTGAAGGTAATCCTGCAGGCGCTATCGCAGCAAACTTACAGGGTGCTTACGAAGAGTATTGCTAAAACTAAACTTTTAGTTCAAAATCACATTCCGCTTTATTCAAGGCGGAATTTTTTTTGAGATCTACTGCCTACCGTCTTTCACAGAAAAATATTATATTTGTTACCTATGGCAACGAAAGCACTATTTAATACGGTAGTCAATTGGTTTATCCGCCAGCGGATTGATCAGATTAAAAATTTTATGGATCATCCGATTGAGACTCAGAACGGGGTGCTCTTTTCCCAACTCTATTTCGCAGAAAATACGGACTACGGAAAAATCCACGGATTCAGCTCTATTTCCAGCTACGAAGATTTTCGCAGAAACGTTCCCATTGTTACGTACGAAGATTTTGAACCTTATATTGAACAGGCACGACAAGGAAAACGCGATATTTTTTGGCCGGGCGTGGTAAAGAATTTTGCCAAATCTTCCGGAACCACCAATGCCAAAAGTAAGTTTATTCCGATAACTGATGAGAGCCTGGAACTTTGCCACATGAAAGCAGGGAAAGACCTGGTTTCTATCTATGCCAATAACCATCCGGATAATCAGCTTTTTACAAACAAGAATTTACGATTGGGTGGAAGTGCAGACTTCTACGAAAATTTTAATACAAAATTCGGAGACTTATCCGCGATTTTAATTGATAATCTTCCCTTTTGGGTAGAAATTACGACGACACCCAGTAAAAAAGTGTCGCTGATGTCAGAATGGGAAAGTAAATTAAAAGCCATTATTTCAGAGGTTAAAAGTGAAGATGTAGGAAGTTTAACCGGAGTTCCAAGTTGGATGATGGTTTTGCTTCAAAGAATTTTAAAAGAAACCGGTCATGCAAATATTTCTGAACTCTGGCCGAATCTGGAAGTTTTCTTTCACGGAGGAATCAGCTTTAAACCTTATCGGGAACAATACAGACAAATTATTGGCAGAGAGATCAATTATTACGAAATATACAATGCATCTGAAGGTTTTTTTGGAATTCAGGATCAGCATGGCAGTGACGAAATGCTGTTGATGCTGGATTATGGAATTTTCTATGAGTTTATCCCGATGGATAAATTTGACCCGCAAAATTTAGAAGCTATTCCTTTGGAGGAAGTAGAGATCGGCAAAAACTACGCAATGGTCATTACTACCAATAGTGGTCTTTGGCGTTATCTGATCGGTGATACCGTTCGCTTTACGTCGCTGCATCCCTTCCGGATTAAAGTTTCGGGCAGAACCAAACATTACATCAACGCATTCGGTGAAGAGTTGATGATTGACAATGTTGAAACCGCACTTACGCAAGCCTGCGAGGCCACGAATGCCTCTATACTGGATTTTACCGGCGCACCTGTTTTCATGCACCAGGGTGAAAGTGGCGCTCACGAATGGATTTTTGAATTCATGCAGAAACCAAATGATTTACAACGTTTTACAGAAGTTTTTGACAATCATTTAAAATCAGTAAATTCAGATTATGAAGCCAAGCGATACAATAATATTACCTTGAAGGAACCAATTGTTCATGTCGCGAAACCTCAGCTTTTTTACAACTGGATGTCGGAACGCGGCAAACTGGGCGGGCAGAATAAAGTACCGCGTTTAAGTAATGACCGGGAATATCTGGATCCACTTTTAGCGATGAACAAATAAGCCTTTAGCTTTATTTCTTCTGTAAATCTTCTTTTACATTTTTAGCACCTTCTTCAACTTTAGCAGCTCCTTTTTCAGCAACTTCTTTGAGGTCCTCACCCGCTTTTTTAAACTGATGACGTCCTTTGTCGGCTGCTTCATCGATCTTATCTCCAGTTCGCTTCAAATCCTCTTTTGCCTGATCAACAGTTTCATTAATCTTCGCTGAATCAAAATGAGTAGACTGCTCTGTTTCTACGGTAGTTGTAGTTATTGTACCATCAGGATTTTCGGTAGTTTCAATTTTGGTCTCTGATTTTTTGCAACTCACCACAATTAAAGCCACAGCCACGATTGATAAAAAATATTTTTTCATTTGATTTGTTTAAATAGAAGTTAAATTTATAAAATTTTATGGAGTAACCGAGGTTTCTTTTTTCTCTTCCCCGGATTTCAAAGCGTTTTTATCCTTGCTGGCTTCGGCTTTCTTTTTGTTTTCCTCCGCTTTCTTTTCTGCCTTCAATTGGTCATCTTTGGATTTTTGAAGGATTTTTTCTTCTTCATTTTTAAGCTTCACTTGCTTTAAAGAATCCTGAAACTGTTGACTGGCCATCCGGATTTTACGCACCACATCTACCGAAGTAGCACCATTTGAAAAAGAATCGATGGCAACCGTATCGTATGGAGGAATGGAGGAATCTTCTTCGGTCACCAAACGCTCTTGTGACACTTTTTTCCCACAGGAAAAGAGAAGGATCAGCAAGACTATAAAAGAGAAATTTTTCATTTTAATCAATTTTAAATTCGGCAATGACAGGGAAATGATCGGACAATTTTACAGATCGGTCTACGCGATAATGAATGGGTTTAATTTCTTTAGAAGTAAATATATAATCAATCCGTATCGGAAATTTATAATCATGGAAACTGGTGCTACTTCCTCTTCCCACCGCTACAAAAGCGTCCGTTAATTTTTCATTTATTTGATAATATTCATAAGAATTAGGAACGGCATTAAAATCACCCGCAACAATGGTTGGATACGGCGATTCATCGATGGCTTTTCGAATATCTGCCACTTCTTTTTCATGAATTTTAAAGGTCGGAATTAATGTTCTTAAAATATATCTTAATTTATTTTGATTAGCTTCCAAATCTTCAGAGGGTTTTACTTTCTGTTTATCGAAGGAAAATGGATTCAAATAAACATTAATCACGCGGATTATTTTACCATTAAATTTAATATCTGCATAAAAAGAATTGCCGTTTCCAGTGGTTGCTATTTTTTCGGAACGAATAATTTCAGCCTTAGAATTAAGGGCAACTATTTCATATTTCTTGGTTTGAAAAGGATAGTTCGGAACCGAAAATTCTTGTCCGTATTCCTGAGCAAGAATAAGATCAGCATCAGTATTTGCGAGGTAATCGTAAACTTTCTCTAAACCAACCTTTCCGGATTTGATGTTCATAGAAACAATTTTAAAATTGGGCTTCTCCGTATTCTTCTCATTAAAATTGATCCACCGGCTGATTGGATTGTAAAAAAGCAGCGTCAAAATAATAAAAACAAATGCTCTCTTTTTCCACCTGATGATCCAAAAAAGACAAAGCAAAATATTGATAATCATCAACACAGGGAACAGCAGAGAAAGTAAATTTAAGTAGGGAAACAGATGCGGAGGAACAGCGGAATTCAGTAAAGTACCCGCCAACAGACCCAAAATGAAAAGATGAAAAATCGTTAAAAAGAATCGAAGCAACTTCACAGAAAAACTATTTTAATTGATTCTGTACATTTTTCGTTTCCAGTATATTGCGAGTAAGAATCCAACCAGCGCGCCGCCCACGTGTGCAAGATGCGCAATTCCGCCTACGTTTCCTGTAACGCCTAAAAAAACAGATCCAATGACGATGATGGGCAAAACATATTTCACTTTTACAGGAATTGGAATAAACATAATCCCAATTTCTGCATCGGGATATAAAGTAGCAAAAGCTGCAATCACTCCAAATATGGCACCCGAAGCTCCAACCATAGGAACGGTAATAATTGATTTCAATTGAGTCACCAGTTCCTGTTGAGAAGCTATAGCTTGCGGACTGCCGGTGAAACTAACATTTTCGCCTGCCAAGTAACCGTTCAGATTAAATCCTAAACTTTCCAAACTGGACTGTATTTGCTGAACTTCTATAAAATTCCACAAATTAAAAAGAAAGAAAGCACCCAACCCACTTACAAAATAAAGGATTAAATATTTTTTGTCACCCAATGTTCTTTCTAAAACCGGTCCGAAGCTGTACAACGTTAACATATTAAAAAGGATATGCATAAAACTCCCGTGCATAAACATATGCGTGATTATTTGCCACGATTTAAAAAAGGGAGAAAAGGGATAAAATGCCGCAAATTTCATATACAATGCCGGACTGTTCAGCAAATAGAAAAGTATAAAAACAACAACATTGATGATGATGATATTTCGAGTAATGGGTGGTAATGTATTTAACATATTTTTTTTAAAATTTATTTTTTAAGTCTTCCAGTGGAATTTCAATGAAACACCGCTTGCCGGAAGGTAAGAATTCAGGAAAGCCCAATTCTGTAAAGTCTTTAATCACTTGCTCAGCATCCATTTTATAAAGAAAGTCAAAGCGTGATTTACTTTGAATTTTATTCCACTGGCTGTTATAAAAATCGAGAAACTCATCTTCTGTGCGGTATTCCAGGATTTCAAACAGATTTTCCAGGAATTTCATCACCTGTGTTTCCTTCAGCCCTTGCGGTACTGCATCTATGCGCAACACATTATCATTCGCAATAATCATTTCAAACCCCAGTTCAGGCAGAAATTTTTTAATAGACCGGAATTTATTCTTCTCGATCTCATTCATATGATACTCCAGAGAAAAGAGCAAAGTATGTTTTTCGTTGGTGCGTTTTTTCTTTGCATTCCTTTCGCCCACAACTAATCGGTGCATTCTGCCAAGATCGAGCATGAGGGTTTTGCCATTTTTGTTAAAGAGCCAGTATCCGTTTGGAAGACGCATTAAATCTTCATCAAAATCCTCATCTTCAAAAAGATTAATTTTCGATGGTTCTGCCTGAATATTCTGCTGATACATTTCTGTCATGGCAACTCTTTCACCCGGCGAAACCGTTTCTTCACGGAAAGGGTTGTAATTGCGGTCAACCACAATCTCGGGCGTTTTAAAATTACCGTCGCTTTTTTTCTGATTCATGAAAGCATCCATACCGGAATCGCGATCAAAATCTAAACTGGGAGAAATATTATAGATTCCCAAGGAACGCTTGATCGTAGAACGGACCAAGGCGAAAATTAAATTTTCATCTTCGAATTTAACTTCTGTTTTTTGGGGATGAATATTTACATCCACCTTTTCCGGGTCAAGATCTAAGAACAGAAAAAAGGTCGGAATGTATCCCGGTAAAAGCAAGCCCTCAAAAGCATCCTGAACTGCTTTATTAAAATAAGCACTGCGAAAATACCGGCCATTCACAAAGAAAAACTGTTCACCGCGTGTTTTTTTTGCGCCTTCTGGTTTGGCAACGAAGCCATTCAACTGAACCCAGCCCAAATCTTCTTTAATTGGAATTAAAAGCGGCTGTAATTTTCGTCCGAAAACATCTACTATTCTTTGTAATAAGCTGGCTTTCCGTAATCTAAAAACAATATCATCATTATGGAACAGTTCAAATTCCAGATTTTCATGGGCTAAAGCAACCCGTTGAAATTCATCGATAATATGACGAAATTCAATATTGTTATTTTTTAAAAATTTACGTCGCGCCGGAACATTATAAAAAAGATTCTTCACAGAAAAATTCGAACCTTCTGCGGTTTGCACAGGTTCTTGAAACTGAAATCCTCCACCTTCAATATAAATATTAGTGCCGATTTTTGCATCGTGAGTTTTGGTCTTCAATTCCACTTCCGCCACCGCAGCGATAGAAGCTAAAGCTTCACCACGAAAGCCTTTAGTAGAAATCCGAAAGATATCTTCTGTGGTACTTATCTTTGAGGTCGCATGCCTTTCAAAAGCCAAACGTGCATCGGTTTCGCTCATACCGCTTCCATTGTCCACGACCTGAATAAGATTTTTACCGGAATCGCGAATAATGAGCTCAATTTTTGTTGCGCCCGCATCAATGGAGTTTTCTATTAATTCTTTTACTATAGAGGCAGGTCGCTGCACCACTTCACCGGCGGCAATTTGGTTGGCAACATGATCTGGCAAAAGTTTTATAATGTCCGACATTTAATAAGAGGATCTAAGGTTGTAAGGCAATTAGTGATATTTAATTGCATCAATTTTGGTGGTTATTTTTTTTACGATTTTTTCGGTGATATTCCGCTGATCGGCAAGATGTTTCAATTCAAATGCTCTTTTCTTACGCACGACCATAAAATGATAATCTTCGACTTCCCAAATTCCATATTTTTCAAAAAAGACGAGTTCTAAATCGTACTTTTCAAAAATTTGAAGGAGGGGAAATAAGTGAACTTCCTGATCGATGACCTGCAAACTTTCCGGATGGTTAATTCTCGCATAACCAATGTATTGCGGGTTTGGAATATTGATGACAATTCGCGTTTTCTCGGAACAGATTCTTGCAAGATTCTCAAAGAGCTGATCGTGTTGGTCTAAAGGAATATGCTCGATCACATCCATTAATGTTACAAAATCGAAGTCGGAATTCTGCGGCTGATACTGAACAACGTCTGCCACATCAAAATGAATGTTTTTTTTGTTTTTAAGATGGCTTCGGGCAATTGCAACACTTTTTTCACTTAAGTCAACAGCCTCGATGAGACCTGCGGATTTATTTTTTGCGAGAAGTTGGGTGAAGATCCCTACGCCACAGCCGAGTTCCAGAATTTTAGAATCTGATTTTAATCCTAATTTCTGCAGTCTTTTGAATAAAGAAATCAAACGCTCATTGGCGCCTGTTTTTACTTGCTTCGAAGAAAATTCGTCGTAAAAGTCAGCGATATCCTCTTTTTTCATGCGGTAAAATTAGTGAATTTATTCTTTGTTTTAAATGAAAAAAAACTCCCCGCTTTTTGACAAGGGGAAGTTTTTGATTTTATTAATTTAGAAAATATGGCTGTTCAACTTCTACGGTGAATCGTGCAGCCCAACTTGAGTGGAACTCATTTTTTCGCCGGGCCTTATGCCTGGCAAAAAATAGCGGGAACGGAAGGTGGAAACAGCTGCCCAAATAATAGGTCTTGATATTTCTATTTTTTCAAGGATTTAAAACCCATTTCGTATAGTGCAAAACTAAGAATATCAGCGTTTTCCCCAATCACCTGCTCGGTGCTTCTTCCGGCGCCATGACCTGCATTGGTTTCAATTCTTACCAAAACAGGATTGCTGCATGATTGTTTTTCCTGTAATTCTGCGCCAAACTTAAAGGAATGTGCTGGAACCACGCGATCGTCGTGATCACTTGTAATGATCATGGTTGCGGGATAACAAACTCCTTTTTTCACTTGATGAACCGGGGAATAAGATTTCAGATAATCGAACATTTCTTTGCTGTCTTCTGCGGTTCCGTAATCGTAACTCCAACCTGCACCAGCCGTAAATTTATTATAACGCAACATATCTAAAACGCCAACTCCCGGGAATGCCACTTTTGCTAAATCGGGTCTCATGGTCATGGTTGCTCCTACCAAAAGTCCACCATTTGAACGTCCTGACAGCGCCATGTAATCTTTGGAGGTATAGCCGTTTTGCTGTAAATATTCTCCAGCCGCAATGAAGTCCTCGAAGACATTTTTCTTTTGCATTTTGGTTCCTGCGTCATGCCATTTTTTACCATATTCTCCGCCACCACGAATATTTGGAACGGCGTAAATTCCACCGTTTTCCATCCAAATTGCATTGACTACAGAGAAAGCCGGTTGTAAGCTGATGTTGAAACCTCCGTAAGAATACAGAATGGTCGGATTTTTACCATTTCTTTTAAGGCCTTTTTTATAATTGATCATCATGGGAATTCGCGTTCCATCTTTTGAGGTATAAAAAACCTGCTCTGAAACATAATCCGCCGGATTGAACTTCACATTCGGCTTTTGATATACGGTAGACTTTCCGGTTTCTGTATTCAGTTTGTAAATCGTTCCCGGCGTGATATAATTGGTGAAAGAAAAATAAAGATCCTTATCCTTTTTTTTGCCACCGAAACCACCCGCAGTTCCTATTCCCGGCAAATCAATGGTACGAATCAATTTCCCGTTATAATCCAGCTGCTTTACTGATGTTACGGCATCTTTCATATATTTTGCGAAAATATAACCGCCACCTGTAGACACATTTAACACGTTTTCTGTTTCCGGGATAACATCAGTCCAAACATTTGGTGTTCTGATATTGAATTTTACCAAACGCATATTCGGTGCATTCTTATCGGTTAAAGCATAAATGAAATCGCCTTTCGAATCTACAAAATTGGTATTGAAATCATATCCTTTTTGGATTGGAACAAAATCGGGCTTCTTTTGCTGCAAATCTTTAATATACAGCTCATTACCATTGGTAGCCTCCGAAGCGCTCAGTATCTGATATCGCTCATCATCTGAAACGCCCACATTCATGTAGCGTCTTTTAAATTTATCGCCACCAATAATGAGTTGATCGGCACTTTGCTTTGTTCCTAATTTATGAAAATAGACTTTGTGTGTGTCTGTTTTTGCAGATAGCTCGCTTCCTTTTGGTTTATCGTAGCTGGAATAGAAAAATCCTTTATCGCCCATCCAGGAGGCACCAGAAAACTTAACATCAACAATCGTCTCATCAATAACTTCTTTGGTTAGGGCATTCAGAATAATAATTTTATTCCAGTCGCTTCCTCCTTCAGAAATTGAATACGCAACTAAATTTCCTTTTTTGTTAAAGGAAACGCCTGCTAGAGAAGTGGTTCCTTTTTCGGAAAACTTATTGGGATCAAGAAAAACTTCCGTCATTCCGTTCTTATCCGTACGGTATAAAACAGATTGCGCCTGTAATCCATCATTCTTATAGAAATAAGTAAAATCACCTTCTTTGAACGGTGCTCCTATTTTTTCATAGTTCCAGATATCCTTCAGCTGACTTCTCAATTCTTCTCGAAATGGAATTTTTGCTAAATAATCATTGGTATACGCAACTTCCCGTTGAACCCAGTCTTTAGTGTCGTCGGCCTGATCATCTTCTAACCAACGGTAAGGATCACTGACTTTCGTTCCGAAATAATCATCGGAATGATCTATTTTCTTAGTTTCCGGATACTTTTGGGTCATTCTCTGAGTCGCACAGGATGAGGCTAAAAAAGCAGCTGCACCTATTGCAAATGTTTTAAATTTCATAAAATTAGGATTTCCTCAAAAATAAGATTTTTTAATGATATAAGTCAATGCATCTTAATTCTTAGCACAGTTATCCAAAGTTCTGATATTTGATAACCTCCAATTTGTTCACAAAAGATTAACAAACTTTAGATATTTTTATAAAGAAAAAGGAACAACATTTGTATAAAAATATCCATAGAATTTGAGAAATGAATAAAACAACAATTTTAGTAGCTGGTGGCTTTGGAATCATTATTGGTTTGGGCATACTGGGAGTAAGGAGGTATTTAATAAAGAAAAGTAAAGAATATGATGATTATTACGCAGATTTTCATCGCCATTTCGACAGAAAAATTAGAGAGGAATCCAATGATGGCGTAGAGTTTTTAGCGGTGCGTTAAAAATAATCAATTCAAAACTCAATTCTGTTTTCACTGAAGACAGAATTTTTTTTGTCTGAAATCGTAAAACGTTATTTTAAGTTTGTTACTGATTTTTACGAATTTAGCGTTATCATTCAAAATATGTCTGAGGGAAAATTCATAAAGGGTCAAGGTGCGCAACGAAACGAAATCAACCGTTTCGACAAATATACTTTTGAACCTGAGGAAGAAGATTACGAACCGGCCAAAACCAAGTTTACGGAAGTTTTTCCAAAAACAATTGTGAACATCGTGAAGAGTCCGGACCTTTCTATGGAATTATCACTCAATCCATACCAAGGTTGTGAGCACGGCTGTGCTTATTGTTTCGCAAGACCTACGCATGAATTTTGGGGGTATTCTGCCGGCACAGACTTCGAGCGACAAATTATGGTGAAGAAAAATGCACCAGAACTTCTTGAAAAATTTTTTCGGAAAAAAAACTACATTCCAAAAACTTTATTTCTTTCAGGAAATACAGATTGTTATCAACCTGCGGAAAAAAAATTTGAAATTACCCGCCAGATTTTACAACTGTGTTTAGATTACCGTCATCCCGTTTCTATTCTGACAAAAAATGCGCTGGTTTTGCGAGATCTGGATCTGCTTAAACTATTGGCAGAACAAAATTTAGTTTCTGTTTCTTTCAGCATCCCCACATTAAAGGAAGAAATTCGTCGCAAAATGGAACCCCGAACTTCTTCCGCGGAGAAGAAATTAAAAGCGCTTGAAATTCTTGCAGAAAATAAAATTCCAACCGGCGTGATGGTGGCTCCTGTAATTCCAGGCTTAACAAGCGATGAGAGTTTAAATATTTTAAAAACAATTTCCGAGGCTGGTGCCCAAAAAGTAGGTTATGCTTTGGTTCGTCTAAATGACACGGTGGAACCTGTTTTTGTAAATTGGATTAATGCTAATTTTCCTGATCGGGCGCAGAAAGTACTAAATCTAATTCGATCAATGCGCGGCGGAAATTTAGGGGATAAAAGGTTGTATGAACGATATAAAGGCGAGGGAAATATTGCAGAAATGATTCATAATACTTTTGCGTTGGGGAAAAGAAAATATTTTACCGATAAAGGATTTGCACCACTCTCAACCGAAAATTTCACCGGCACGAAAGAACAGCAATTGAAACTTTTTTAATTCACTACACAATTTTACGCTCAGAAGATGTGAATAAATTAAATTCGGCTTCCCATTAAATAAAGTTTTTAATTACTTTTACTCAAATTTTTAATTCATGGTTTTAAGCAGGATTTGGAGTGGTTTTATTATTGTCGCCATTATCGTAGCAAGTATAAAATATATTGGGTCCGATCATTATAAAGCAATTTACAATGATATGGTTGTGGGGAAAAGTGGCGATACAGTACAGATTGCGTCCCAAAAAATGGGAGAATTAAATCCCGAAGTTCAAAAAGCTCTGCTTGTAAATCCCAATTTTGAACAAAGCCGTATTCATTATAAAATTGATTCTGCAAAAAATGAAGTGGCGGTTTACAGAGTACAGGAAACCGACGGGGTGATTGGAACCTCGGAAACAGCAGTTAAAATATGTCTGGGACTCATCGGGATTATGACCCTTTTCATGGGTTTTATGAGCATTGCCGAAAAAGCCGGCGGAATTAACTTTCTCTCCCGAATGATTCAACCCTTTTTCTCTAAAATATTTCCGGAAATCCCGAAAAACCATCCCTCTTTTGGACACATGTTGCTGAATTTTTCAGCCAATCTTTTAGGTTTGGATAACGCTGCAACACCCTTTGGATTAAAAGCCATGGAAAGTTTGCAAACCCTAAACCCCGATAAAGAAAGGGCCAGCAATTCACAGATCATGTTTCTTTGTCTTCATGCGGGCGGACTGACGTTGATTCCGGTTTCAATCATTGCGATACGTGCTTCCATGGGATCGCAAACGCCGACCGATATTTTTCTACCGTGTATGATTGCCACCTTCGCAGCGACCTTGGCTGCCATGATTTTCGTTTCCCTCTATCAAAAAATAAATTTACTACAGCCAGTCGTAATCGCTTATGTAGGTGGAATTTCAGCGATTATCGGTCTATTGGTGGTTTATCTCGTTCATTTAACAAAAGAAGGTTTGGATAATTTCAGTATGCTGTTGAGCAATGGAATTATTCTTCTCATATTTTTCGCCATTGTTTTGGGAGGACTTTATAAAAAAATCAATGTGTTTGATGCTTTTATTGATGGTGCAAAAGAAGGCTTCTGGACTTGTGTTAAGATTATTCCTTATTTGGTGGGAATGTTGATCGCCATTTCTTTACTAAGAACTTCGGGCGTTTTCGACGTTCTAATCGACGGAATGAAATGGGTCGCACAAGTTGTTGGCTTTGATACAAGATTCGTTGATGGATTACCGACCGCTCTAATTAAACCACTTTCCGGTTCGGGCGCAAGGGGAATGATGGTTGATACGATGCAGACTTTCGGTGCAGACAGTTTCCAGGGCCGTTTGGCGGCAGTTTTACAGGGAAGTTCAGATACTACTTTTTATGTAATTGCCGTTTACTTTGGTGCGGTCGGAATTAAAAACACAAGATATACCGTAACAGCAATGTTGATGGCGGATCTGGTTGGAGTGATCACGTCGGTGATTTTGGCGTACATTTTCTTCGCATAGTTTTTTAAACACGAATTGCAAGAATCGCCTTCACTAATGGCACTAATTATTGTTGTAATAAACATATAGTTCTTTTAAAATAGTAGTGTTTACTTGTGTACATTTATTAGTGATATTTGTGTAATAAAACTTTTTTAATAATAATAATAATAAAACCTAAAATATGATTCACGATAAAGATTACATCATCAGAATAGTAAAACAATTTTCAGAATTTCTTTCTAAAATGATTTTAGGCGGAGAAAGCGGTGGCGACGAAATAGAACTTCAAAGAGTTTTTGATACCAATATGAACGATACTTTCAAAATGAATTTTGAAACATTATCTGCGAAATCCACTGAAGAGATTGTTCAAATGATCAATGAGAAAGAGAAAAGTCATCATATTCCGTATTTTGAGTTGCTGGGAAATTTGTTCTACTTTAAAAATAAAGAAACTCCAAATCCTGATTTTGCGGAAAAAGCCAAAGTGTTCTACGAACATTATTTACAGACAAGCGGAATTTTTTCATTGCCGATTGTAAGTAGAATTGGGGAGTTGAAAAAAGGTTAATATTGAATGAAACAATTACATTTATTACTCTCTCAAAAAAAAGTAACGCTTCAAAAACTACAGAATAAACTCACCATTTTAGGCTGGATTCGAGTTGTTATATTCCTTGCTATTACTTATTTTTTCTTACAATATTTCATCTTTGAAAGTGGTTTGAAAATTCATCTGTATTTAGCGATTTTCTCCACCGTTCTCTTTTTCATTTTAGGATATTTTCTTTTAAATGTAAAACAGGAATTGCAGTTTTATAAAAATTATCTTCATATTGGAAATGAAATCATCACCAAAACAGAATTCGAAACGGGTCTTGAGCTTGAGGAAAATATTGATCAACATCCTTTCGCAAAAGATCTGGATATTCTGGGTAAAAACTCGCTTTTCAGTTATCTAAATTATGGTGAAACAACTTTAGGTAAAAACAAACTCAAAGATTTCCTTTTAGATTTAAGTGTCGAAAAAAAGGAAATAATTCTGCGTCAAAAATCGGTTGCAGAATTGTCTGAAAAGACGGCGTGGAATATTCATTTTCTGACTTTGGCGAAGTCGATGGAAATTAAAGGAGAAATTGCACATCCAAACAAATCAAATTCAGTTTTTAAGAATGCGGTTCTGGCAAAGATTGCGACTGTCGTGGTTCCCATCTTGACCTTAGTCACTTTAGTTCTGGCGATTTTCACCTCGATATCCGGAGTATTTATTGGTTTGATGTTCGTTGGAATTTTAATAATTTCCAGAATAGTTCTTTATGTTTATCGAAATAAAATGCTGGCATTAGGAGAACTGATTTCATTTGATTCGAATCAATATGAGCAGTTTTTAAATGTCTTTTCCCATATCGAAAATGAAAATTTCACTGAAGAATTAAATCAAACCCTTCAAAATAAACTCCGATCCGGGAAAAGCAGATCGTCGCGAAAAGAAATAGAAAAGTTGGCGCGTTTGCTCCGAAATTATGAAAGCGGACAAAGTAATATTGGCGTAATTCTGAATAACTTTTTCTTGTGGAATCTGAATTTCACCCTAAAAATTGAAAAGCAGTTTAACGCGATCGATGAGGATTTGCCGCAGTGGTTTGAGGCTTTTGCGGAATTTGAAGCCTTTATTTCACTGGGAATTTTCAAGTTTAAAAATCCCGATTACATTTTTCCTGAGATCAATGAAGACGGTGCTAAATTTAAAGCAGAGGAACTCATTCATCCTTTATTGTTTCAATCGGAAGTCGTTTCTAATGATTTCACCATCAACCAAAGTACAGAGATTTCAATTATTACCGGGGCAAATATGACGGGTAAAAGTACGTTTCTCCGAACGGTAGGAATCAATTTGGTTTTGGCGATGACCGGATGTCCGGTTGCGGCAAAAGAATTCAGTTTTATTCCGATGAAGCTTTTTACGTCCATGAGTACGAGCGATTCTCTGAGCGATGGGACTTCTTATTTTAATGCTGAAATCCTGCGTCTTCGGAAACTCGTTGAAAATTTAGAAAATGGAGAACCTCAATTTATTATTTTAGATGAGATTTTAAAAGGAACCAATTCTCAGGATAAACTCACGGGTTCGGAATTATTCCTGCAAAAATTAATGAAAAGTAACGTGTTATTCTCTTGTCTCATTGCCACACACGATTTAGATCTGACAAAAATTGAAGATCGATTTCCTTTAAAAATCAAAAATTATTGCTTCGAACTTCAAAACATTGATGGTGAACTGGAGACGGATTACAAACTTCAAAAAGGCGTCACAAAAAGTATGAACGCCATTTACTTGATGCGAAAGTTTAAAATAATTGATTAAGTTTTTGAACAATTTAAAATTATGACTTAGAAATCATATTAGAAATTTCCGTTTTACCTCTATCGCAGATTTATTTGCTATCTAAATCAAGAAGATTTAAACAATTTTCTGCAGTAATTGTAACAAATCACCAAAAAACTCGTCTTATTCTTTAAAATTATCCATGAAGAAATCTGCTATTTTTTTTCTAAGTTTTATATCCACGATGGCATTCTCTCAAAAAGTCTGGACTTTGCAGGAGTGCGTAAATTATGCGGTTGAGAATAATTTGCAAGTCGTTCAAAGCAGCTTTAGCAAACAGCTTCAAGATAAATCTCTGGAAGCTGCGAAGCGTCAGTACTTACCTTCAGTTTCTGCAAACATTAATAATACTGCAAGTTTTGGCCAAGGACGTGACACTTTCGGAAGAACCGGCAGCAACGATAATTTAAGCAATAATTCAAATGTAGGAGCAGATATTTTAATTTTCAATAATGGCAGATTAGAAAAAAACATAAGAAAAACGGGATACGATGTTGAAGCTTCAGCTTTTGATGTAGAACGAATCAAAAATGATATTTCCCTGCAGATTGCGCAACAATATCTTTCAATCCTTTTAAACCGAGAAGTTACCGCGATTTCAAAAAGCGCCTTGGCAAACGCAGAAAAATTGTATGAAAGAGCAAAAATAACAACCGAGGTTGGTACTACTCCACAAACGGTTTTGGCAGAAGCCCAAGCTGCCTTGGCACGTGAAAAACTAAATGTAAAGACCGCAGAAATCAATACGGAACGCAGCTTGTTTTCTTTAGCAATGTTACTGCAACTTCCTGATTATAAAAACTTTGACATACAAAATGTAGAAGTGGATAACAACATTGATGCTCCCCTTTATTCAGCATCTCAAATTATTTATAAAGCATTCGAAAACCAACCCCAGATCAAGGCGGCAGAAAGCAGAATAAAAGCTGCAGAAGCTCAAACAGAAATTACGGAAACTGCCTTCTGGCCTACCATTTCTGCAAATGCAGGAGTCGGCACGAATTACTTTTATCTCTTTAATGCGATCGATCCTACCACCAGAAATAAAATTGCACAAAGTGGCTTTTTTCAACAGTATAAAGATAATTTTGGTCAGCAAGTAGGTGTTTCAGCGAACATTCCAATCTTTAATAAAGGAATTACAAAATTAAATGTTGAGCAGTCAAAAATAAATGAAGAAATCGCAAAAACTACCTTGGCGCAGCAGAAACAAGATGTTTTACAAAATGTGCAAAAGGCGCAGTTTGATGCCGAAAGTAATTACGAATCGTTCATAGCCTCTACCGAAGCAGAAAAAAGTGCAAAACTCGCTTTGGATTTTGCGGAGAAAAGTTTTGCGGCGGGAAGAACGACGATCTATGATCTGAACAGTGCCAGAAATAATTATGCAAACGCCCAGGGAAGTGTAGCGCAAGCGAAATACAATTATCTTTTCAGCTTGAAACTATTAAATTTCTACGCCGGTATTCCATTATCTTTGTAGCAGTTTTTCTTCTAAAGATTGTTTTGTATAATGTCTATTTCTCTTTTAGCAAAATATTTACCTGAAAATTGTCTGCCTTTTTTAAAACATTGGTTTGGTGATCATACCATTCACATCAAAATTACGCGAGGCCGCAATTCAAAATTGGGTGATTACCGGAAAATGCCCGATAAGAGTCATCAAATTACGATTAACTCGACACTGCAACCTCAACTTTTCTTTTTTGTTCTAACGCATGAACTGGCTCACCTGCTGGCTTTCGAAAATTACGGCCCCCGAATTTCTGCTCATGGTATGGAATGGAAAAACACGTTTCGAACAATGCTTTTAGAAAGCATATCAATTTATGAAGATGATTTAAAATCGATTATTTTAAAGTTTTCGAAAGCGCCAAAAGCAAATTTTATGTCAAGTCCTGAACTTGTTCGTTACTTTCACATTGAAGATTTGGAAGACGAAAGTTCGTACCTTGAAGATTTAGCCATTGGTGCTCGTTTTATATACCGAAAGGAAACTTATATCATAGAGGAAAAGAGGAAAAAAAACTATCTTTGTCTTAACACAGATACGCAAAAAAAATACATTTTCAAACCTTTAGCAAGAGTAGAAAAAATAACTTAAATATGTCGAAATCAAATAATTACTGCGTTATTATGGCAGGAGGAATCGGAAGCCGTTTTTGGCCGATGAGCACTCAGAAATACCCAAAGCAGTTTCAGGATATTTTGGGAACAGGACAAACCATGATTCAGCAGACTTACGACCGAATTCGGAAAATTGTAAGTGCCGAAAACATTTTTGTAATTACCAATAACGAATATGTTTCTCTTACGGAAGAGCAGCTTCCTGATTTAAATCCCACCAATATCGTGGGAGAGCCGATGATGAAAAACACAGCGGCCTGTAACCTTTACATTGCAAAAAAAATAGCAAATCAAAATGCCAAGGCAAATATTATTGTATTGCCAGCTGATCATTTAATTTTAAAAGAAAATGTTTTCCTTAAAAAGGTAGAACTCGCTTTTAATCTTGCTGAAAAAAATGACTATCTCATCACTTTGGGTATTAAACCGACAAGGCCTGAAACAGGTTATGGTTATATTCAGTTTGTAGAAAAAAAGAGCGCAGAATATTACAAAGTAAAAACCTTCACCGAAAAACCGGATGTCGAAATTGCAAAAACTTTTATTGAAAGCGGGGATTTTTTATGGAATGCGGGAATTTTCGTGTGGAACGTGCAATCTATTTTAGATGCATTTACGAAATACCTTCCCGAAATGTCTCAGCATTTTGAAAGTTGTGAATACAATTCTGACAATGAATCAGGCTGCATCAATTTGATCTACCCGAAAGTCAATAAAATATCCATCGATAATGGAATTTTAGAAAAAGCAACGAATGTATATGTTATTCCGGCTGATCTGGGTTGGAGTGATTTGGGAACCTGGACTTCCATCTACGAAAACAGCAATAAAGACCAGAACGAAAACGCTGTGAATTCAAAACATGTTGTTATCTACAACTCCAGCGGAAATATTATTAAACTCAAAAATCACCACAAAGCAGTGGTGATAGACGGTTTAGAAAATTATATCGTGGTAGACACGGACAAAGCACTTTTGATTTGCCCAAGAGAAAACGATCAACTCATCAAAGACTATGTGCAGGATTTGAAAACTTTAAAGAAAGGAGAAATATTTCTTTAAAATCTCGGATAAAAAAAATCCTTTCAAATTATTGAAAGGACTTTTTATTAAACTAAATCGATAATTTTTTGAATATCAATTTCTTCCAGGCATGCCCAATCACCGCGGTAACAGGCTTTATCGCCGAATACAGAACAAGGTCTGCAGGTTAAATCTTTAACTTGTACGACATCTTTTTCACTTTGACCATATCCTAAAAATCCGGCATACGGATGCGTTGATCCCCAAACCGAAATACACCGTGTTCCTACCAAACTGGCCAAGTGCATATTTGCAGAATCCATGGAAATCATAACCTCCAGTTCCGCAATTTTCTGCAGTTCTTCTTTCAAACTTAATTTTCCGGCTAAATTCTCCGTATTTGGTATCTGATCTGCCCAACTATCAAGAATATTAATTTCACTTTTTCCACCTCCGAAAAAATAAAGTTTGTGGCGGGTTGCAAGAATTTTTGCGACTTCAAAAGTTTTCTCCAGAGGAAGCATTTTTCCTTTGTGTTGCGCAAACGGCGCGATCCCAATTCCAGACTTTTGATTGTTATCAGGAAAACGATGCGAAAGTTCAAGACGGAAATTCATGGCCCGAAATACATCTGCATATCGTTCACATGTAAGTCGCAGCGGAGTTTTATCTAAATTCCAAACGTCTGTTAACTTTTCTTTTTCTTCTTTTCCTTTATTGATTTTAAAGACTTTAAAACCATTTTTCATAAAGAAAAGATCCAAAGTTTTCGTTCGGATAACATCGTGTAAATCAGCGACATAATCGGGTCTAAATTCGTTCAACAGGGTTTTACCCAATTTCCGTAAACCAAGAAATCCTTTGTAATCTTCGAAATCAATTCCTTTAAAAATAAGATTTGGAATATTATCAAACAGGTCTTTAAACTGACTTCGGGAAACCATTACCACTTGAACATCTGGGTTTTGTGCTAAAAACTCCCGGAAGACGGGTACGGTCATGGCGACGTCACCAAAGGCGGAAAAACGATATGCGAGAATGGTTCTCAATTTTTTAACTGAAAAGCGACGGCATAAAACTTAATCTGTTTTGTCATTGCCATTAAACCATTTGCGCGGGAAGGGGATAAGAATTCCTGCAATCCGATTTCTTCAATGAATTTAAAATCAGAATCTAAAATTTCCTGTGTCCCGTGACCACTGTAGATAGAAACCAAAAGAGAAACAATTCCTTTGGGCAAAATCCCATCGGAGTCGGCGTTGAAATAGAGTTTTCCGTCTTCAAATCTGGCATCAATCCATACTTTAGACTGGCAACCTTTAATTAAATTATTATCGGTTTTCTTTTCATCGGGCATTCCCTTCAGTTCTTTTCCGAGGTCGATAATGTATTCATATTTTTGTTCCCAGTCATCAAGAAATGCAAATTCCTCTACAATTTCTTTCTGTTTTTCTTCGATACTCATTGCGTTGTTGAATTTGTACAAAGGTAGGAAATTCAGTCTTAGAAATTTTCTTCCTCCACTTTTTTAAAGAGGGCGATAATCTTTGATTCTTCTTTTTCCCAACAAAGTTCTTCCGCTGCTTTTTCCAGTTCGGGTTGATAATATGCTCTGCCGCGATTTAATACTTTTTGAATTTTATCCGCAAGATTTTTTGGGTCATGATTTTCTACGATTTCCCCGACTTTAAATTGATTGTAAACCCTCATCATTTCAGGGAAGTTGATCAAAACCAAAGGAACGCGTGCCTGAATACAATCCGCTACTTTATTTGGTAATGAATAGAGATAACTTACGCCGCCATTTTCTTCAATACTGACGGCAACATCCGCAGTTCTTGTGATTTTACGCAGCTCTGTTGGAATTAATTTCCCCAGAAACTCCACTCTATGCTGAAGGTTTTCCTTTTTTACCAGCTCTTTGTACTCCTTGATTTTAGGACCGTCACCTGCAATTTTAAATATAACGTTATCTAAATATTTCGTAGCTAAAATGGCCTGTGGAATTCCTCTTGACTGATTAATTGCGCCTTGATAAAGTAAAATTTTCGGCTGATTGTCCGGAATTTCGATCTTATCCGTGATCTTTCTCGGAATATTCCGCACCACGATAGGTTTTACACCATAAGTCTCTGTAAACCAATTGGCGTAACTTACACTTTCGGTCATCATATATTGAATATTCGGAATATATTTCCTTTCCAAAAACCGCCATATTTTTTGGGACAACTTCCCTTGAATCGCAGGCATTTCAGTAAAAATTTCATGACTGTCAAAAACGAGGGGAATTCCCAACTGCTTGGAAATTAAAACATTTGGAACTAATGAATCAATATCGTTTGCGAGAAGAATTGTATTTTTATCAGCACTTTTTTTTAGTTCCTTATAGAGTTTCCAGTTAAATTCTGCGTATGCAGTTTTTAAAGAGGTAGAAAGTAATTTTATTCGTCGGAAAGAATACGGCCGCTGCATTTGGCCCGCGCCACCCCAGTCATTTCCCAGGAGAATTATTTCGTAACCTTGTTTGTGTAAAGTTTCGCAGACTTTTTCTATCCGCTGGTCCGTGTAGAGACTGCTGAACGCTGAAACGACAATTTTCATATTTAAATTACGATTTTTTGAGCAAATGATAAACCTGCACGCCACACAAAATACCATTAGGAATAATTACTGGCCAAAGATAATCACTGAATATACCGTAAACTACAAAACAAAAGCATCCTATGAAGTTTACAATTCTTATCTTTCTTACGTCTTTCAATACGAAACTAAAGACAACAAAAAAGGAGGCAGCATAACCGATAAAATTTGTGATTTGTGGGCTCATAATACAGATTTCAGGGTAACAAACCTAATCATTTTCACTGAATTTAAGAAATTTTAACTGCCATATAGTCTTAAATTATTTTTGGTAAAGTATTTGTAACTTTGATAGAGACTTAGAGATAATTTTCTATCTTTAATTAACAGACGAGAAACAATATATGGATCATCAATTTTCAAATGGGTTGGACCAAGTGTTCAAACATAGTAAAAACGAAGCAAGACGTTTACATAGCGAGTTTCTGAATACAGAACATTTTCTCTTGGGAATGATCAAAACGGAAAATTCTGCTAAAGAAATCATGCATAATTTGGGAGCCGATTTAACCCAAATAAAAAGAAAGATCGAAACAATGTCGGTGGCAAGCCTCAATCCCTTTTCTGTGGAAAGTGAGAAGATCTCTTTTACCAAAATGGCGGATCAGGCGGTAAAAAGATCTGAATTGGAGTGCAGACAATATCAAAGTTCAGAAATAAATACCGTTCATCTTCTCCTGGGTATTCTTTACAAAGCTGAAGACCCTACCACGAGTATTCTTAGTTCGTACGATATCGATTATGAAGGCGTGACCAAAGAGTATCAAACGATGCTTAAAAATTCTGGTCAAGACCCGAAAATGAGCGCGTACGACGATGATGAAGAGCGGGAAGAATTTGGACAGATGAGAAAACCGACGGGAAATATCGGAACCGGTAAAAGTAAAACTCCGACTTTGGATAATTTCGGCCGGGACTTAACGACTTTAGCCCGAGAAGGCAAACTGGATCCGGTGATTGGCCGAGAGAAAGAAATTGAAAGGGTTTCTCAGATCTTATCCAGACGGAAAAAGAACAATCCGCTTTTAATTGGAGAACCTGGAGTTGGTAAATCCGCAATCGCAGAAGGTCTGGCTTTAAGAATTCAACAGAAAAAAGTATCAAGGGTTCTTTATGGTAAACGAGTTATTACGCTCGATCTGGCAAGTTTAGTTGCCGGTACAAAATACCGTGGCCAATTCGAAGAGCGAATGAAAGCAATAATGACGGAGCTTGAGAAAAACAGAGATGTCATTCTATTTATAGATGAGCTACATACGATCGTAGGAGCAGGAAGTTCTACGGGAAGTTTAGATGCTTCCAATATGTTTAAACCCGCTTTGGCAAGAGGTGAAATTCAATGTATTGGTGCAACAACGCTTGATGAATACAGACAATACATCGAAAAAGACGGTGCATTGGAAAGACGTTTTCAAAAAGTCATGGTTGAACCTACAACCGTAGAAGAAACCGTTCAGATTTTAAATCAGATCAAAGACAAGTATGAGGATCACCACAATGTGACGTATACCGATGAGGCCATTTTAGCTTGTGTCAATTTAACTGCACGTTATATTACAGACCGATTTTTACCAGATAAAGCGATTGATGCAATGGATGAAGCCGGTTCACGAGTGTATATTAAAAACATGAAAGTTCCGACTGAAATCATTGAGCATGAAACTAAGATTGAAGAAATCAAGGAGCAAAAACAACAAGCGGTCAAAAAACAGGATTATCTGGAAGCCCGTAAGTTGAAAGATGAAGAGGAACGTTTACAGATTGAGCTCAATATCGCTCAGGAAGCTTGGGACAAAGATGTAAAAGAGAAAAAAGAAGTAGTTTCTGAAGAAAGTGTAGCCGAAGTAGTTTCGATGATGAGTGGAATCCCAGTTACAAAAGTTGGGAAAAATGAACTCGATAAACTTTCTCAGATGGACGCAATGCTGAACGGAAAAGTCATTGGCCAGGCTGATGCGGTGAAGAAAGTAGTAAAAGCAATTCAAAGAAACCGAGCTGGATTGAAAGATCCGAACCGACCAATTGGAACTTTTATTTTCTTAGGAACCACAGGTGTTGGTAAAACTGAGCTGGCAAAAGTAATGGCAAGAGAACTCTTTGATTCTGATGAAGCGTTGATCCGTATTGACATGAGTGAATACATGGAAAAATTTGCAGTGTCAAGACTGGTTGGGGCGCCTCCGGGATATGTAGGATATGAAGAAGGTGGTCAACTGACTGAAGCTGTTAGAAGAAAACCGTACGCAGTGGTACTTTTAGATGAGATTGAGAAAGCGCATCCTGATGTGTTCAATATTCTTCTACAAATTTTAGATGAAGGTTTTGTAACCGATTCTTTGGGTAGAAAAATTGATTTTAGAAACACCATCATTATTCTAACTTCAAATATCGGAACCCGTGATTTAAAAGATTTCGGAGACGGTGTTGGATTTGGTACCAATGCGAAGAAATCAAATACAGATGCCCGAGCCAGAAGCACCATCGAAAACGCTTTGAAAAAAGCCTTTGCGCCTGAATTCTTGAATAGAATTGATGATATTGTGATCTTCAACAATTTAGAAAAAGAAGATATCACAAAAATTATCGATCTGGAATTGGCTAAATTGTACAAACGTTTAGAAAAACTGAACTACAAAGTAGAATTAACCGACGAAGCGAAAGAATTTATCGCAGAAAAAGGATGGGACAAAGATTTCGGAGCGAGACCTCTAAAACGTGCAATTCAAAAATATATTGAAGATTTATTAGCAGAAATGCTTGTGAATAAGCACCTTACAGAAGGCAGCACCGTTATTTTGAAATTAAATGAAGCCAAAGACGGTCTTGAAGGAGAACCGGTAAAGAAGAAAAGTAGTACAAAGTAAGACTACCTTAAATAATAGAAAAATCCGTCGCAGTGTGAACTGCGACGGATTTTATTTTATAAGGAAAAAGTAATTACTTGATTTCTACACAACCTACTCTACCACCAGCATCTCCGGTTGGTTGGGTTTTAAAATCATCTTTTCCAGCATGAATAATAATTGATTTTCCAACAATATTTTTACTTTCATCCGTACATCCGATACACCATTTATCGGTTTTGAAAATCAAACGTGCTGTTCCTTCTTTATCAGCAGTTAAATTTCCGATATCACCCATATGGAAATGTTCCGATCCCCATTTTCCGTGATCATCTTTTGCCGGATTCCAGTGGCCACCTGCAGAACTTCCGTCCGTTGCGGAACAATCGCCTTTTTCGTGAATATGTACGGCATGAATTCCGGGTGTTAATTTAAAAACACTCATATCCATGGTCACCATTTTTCCTTTTTGATTAAAATCTACAGTTCCTTGTGTATTGGTTCCGCTCTTAGAATTGATCTTGTAATTTTTAGTTGTAGTACAAGATACCGCAAGGATTGCACTGCAAAAAATCATAGAGATTTTTGTGAATTTCATAATAATATTTATTTAATGTTAATAAGTCAACGTAAAGAATTGTGAACTTATATGATAAAAAAAACAGATCAGCACCGATTTTTTACTGTTCAGTTACAAATAATTTCAGCAAATCTCATTCCATTATACCTTTACGGTATAAAATTAAAACCATGCAAACTTTTATTATTTCTAAAATCCTTCTGCTCCTTTCTCTGTTAATGGGAATTTTTCTCCATGCGCAAGTGACCGTTTCGGGTAAAGTAAATTTTAAAGGGAAAGGTGTGAAAGACATTTCTGTTACGCTAAAAAACACCTATGATGGTGCTACAACCGATGAAAATGGAAATTTCACTTTTCCAACGGAGGAAAAAGGAAGTCAGATTCTCGTTTTTTCGAATGCTAAATTTGTTGAAGTTGAGAAACCCATTACCATTGCGAACGAAAATCTTTCGATCAATTCCGATTTAAAAGAGCAGATTTCTGAGATTGATGCTGTGGTAATTTCGGCTGGTTCCATTGAAGCAAGTGATAAGAAAAGAGCCACAGCGCTTTTAACTCCGATTGATATTTATACGACTGCGGGAGCAAACGGGCAAATATCCTCCGCTTTGGAAACACTTCCCGGTGTTCAGAAAATCGGGGAAACGGAAGGTTTATTCGTTCGTGGTGGCACCGGAACGGAAACTAAATTTTTTATGGATGGGAATTTAGTCAATAACTTTTTCGGAAATTCCATTCCCGGTATAAAATCGATGGACCGCTTAAACACCTCTTTATTTAAAGGCAATGTATTTTCCAGTGGCGGATATTCTGCAGCGTACGGTCAGGCTTTGTCGTCGGTACTGATTTTGGAAAGCATTGATTTTCCGGAGAGAAACTCCGTAGATCTTGCGATTTCACCTTTATTTATCAATGCGGGATTTCAAAATGTAAATGAAGAAAAATCTAAATCGTTTGGAATTTCAGCGGGTTATTCTAATCTTGGTTTAGTAACAAAACTGATAAAATTCAATAATGATTTTACGAAAGCTCCTGAAAGCTTCGGGACGAACTTCAACTTTCGCATTAAAAATAAAAATGGCGGAATTCTAAAATATTACGGAAGTTTTGATACCAACAAAATAGGATTGCAGGCGGAAAGTTTAGAAGCCAACATCGATTTCGACAATACTAATTTAAAAGGTAAAAACACGTTTCATAATCTGTCATTTAAAAAGAAATTCGGGCAATATCTATTAAATTTAGGGAGTTCCTATACTTATAATTCCAGTTTCATTGCGCTGAGCAATACTTTTGAAGATGAAGAAATAAATCCTAATACCATCGATATTACCGGAAATTATTTGAATACGAAAGGAACTTTGGGAAGAAAAATAAACAAAATCTCTGCGGTACGGGCTGGAATTGAATACAATCAAAGCAACGAAAAAACAGATGTTTCCGCAGCCCCGACACCTTCCGAATTCAAAGACCAGATCACGTCGCTTTTTGCAGAAACAGATTTGGGCTTCAGCAATAACTTATCTGCAAAAATTGGTGTACGCTCAGAATATTCCAATGCGATTGATCGGTGGAATCTCGCGCCAAGATTTGCAATGGCCTACCGGATTTCAAAAACCTGGACGAGCTCTTTGGCTTACGGAATATTTTACCAAAATCCGGAAAATAAATATTTTGGCAGCAATCCGCTGAATTACCAAAAAGCAGAACATTATGTTTTACAGGTTCAGAAATCTGCAGAAGGAAGAAGTTTCCGCCTGGAAGCTTTTTACAAAAATTACAAGGATCTTATTAAAACTACAGTTTTAGATTACCGTCCCGTGGCCATCAATAACACCGGTAACGGGTTTGCAAAAGGTTTTGAAATCTTTTGGCGTGACAAAAAATCCATTAAAGATATTGATTATTGGATCTCTTACTCCTTCCTGGATTCCAAAAGAAATTTTCAGAATTATGACCAAAGCCTCTTTCCGAGTTTTGCAGCAAAGCATACGCTTTCTGTGGTGGCGAAAAAGTTTGTCACTTCCTGGAAAACTGGTTTTAATTTATCCTACAGTTATGCCTCCGGCCGACCTTATTATAACTTTCAAACCGATGCAAATGGGGACTATTATTTAAACAAACAGGGACGTTTAAAAGATTTCGGTGCTTTGAATTTCAGCTTAAATTACTTGCCAAACTTAGGCAAGAAAGATTCAAAATCCTTTACTGTTCTTGTTTTGGCAGTTAATAATATTTTAGGACAGAAAAATATTTACGGTTATAATTTTTCTACGGACGGACTTCGAAGCAAACCTGTTTTGCCTTCCGCCAGCACTTTTATTTTTATTGGAGCCTTCATCAATTTCGGGATTGACAAAACGCAGGATGCCATCGACGGTAATTTATAATACGGTTCAGGAAATTAAAATAACCCCTCAGCAGAATAAAATTTTAAGCCCTTTTATTTTGAAATACCTTTGATTCATCAAACTGACAAACACTCTTTAAAATTAAAAAAATGAAAAAATTATTTTTATCTACGCTCCTGTTTATGGCAGTAAGCACTTATGCGCAAACCAATTTTGAAAAAGCAGTAACAGACAAAATTTCAAAAATGGAGCAAGCAAAAACTCCGGAAGATTTTACGGCAGTTTCCAACGATTTCGCAAGAATTGGCGATAAAGAAAAAACACAGTGGCTGCCTTACTATTACGCCGCCCAAGCTTCCATTGAAAAAGGCAGAAATTTAATGCGCACCGGAAAACTGACGGAATTGGATGCCATTGCCGCAGAAGCGCAAAACAATTTAGACAAAGCTTCAGACCTCAGCAAGGACAATGCAGAAATATTTATCCTGCAGAAAATGATTCATAATTTGAAAATGATGGTAGACCCACAATCCCGGTTTATGAGCGAAGGAATGTTGGGCGCCGATGCGCTGGCAAAAGCAGAGAAACTGGATCCCGAAAATCCGAGAATCAGTCTGTTGAAAGCGGAAGATATTTATTACACGCCGGAACAGTTTGGTGGAAGTAAATCTAAAGGTCTTGAAATGTTTCAAAAATCTTTGGATCAGTTTAAAGTATATCAACCGAAGACGACTTTAGATCCAAACTGGGGAAAAGGTGAAGCGGAATATTTTTTGTCGAACAAACCTTAAGCTAAAATCATTTTAAAATAAAAATCTCCTGTTAGTCGGGAGATTTTTTTATTTTTAAAATTCTGAAGGAGGAAACTACGATTTTATCGGTGTAATTTTAAATGAAGTCAATGACACTAGAAGTTCGACTTTCATATTTTTTAAGACGAAAAGACACTCGCTTCATCAGCGTTTTAAATTAAAGTCCGAACACAACGCCGATACTTGGTACGAATCCACTCCCGAAAACGGACTCATCTTTTTTGTACAGTACATTATACATTCCGCCGATTTGCATGTATGCACGATCACCAATTCGCTGTAAATAACCTCCGCCTAAATATAAAGCAGCCTCCTCACCGGAGTACTTTTGATAGGTCAGTTTATTCTTTTGATTGAAGAAATATTCCTGGAACATTCCACTTAAGTAAAAGTTTCGGGCGATATAATAATTCACAAAAGGTCCAACTCCAATGGTATTGCTGGAATAATATTTTGAGTTCGCCCAGGTCAAATCGGAAACGATTCCGGCTTCAAAATTTTCGGTGAGTTTGTACCCAATTCTGGGGGAAATGTAAATCGATGTTCCGCCATTATTACTGCCGAAACTTCCACCTAAGCCGGCAGAGCCTCCGAAAGTCCACTTAGAATTTTCACCGCCCAACTGCGTTGAAGTTCCGATTTGGGCGTTTACCGAAAAGCCGATAGAAATTATGGAAAGGAGAAGTAGTTTTTTCATCGCTGCTGTTTTAAAGATTGAAATGTAAAATTAAGTCTTTTTTTCAATTCACAATTTCTGAAACCAGCGAGAGATTTTTTTTACCGCAAAAGAATAAACAAAAGGTTGATTGAGTAATAATGCAAAAGGTTGCAAAAGATATCCAGAATGATTTTTTCAACTCTTTGCAGTCTTTGAAAATTTCTTTTCAATATTGACTTTTGTCTCTTTTGCGGTTAAAGTTAAACACAAATGCCACAAATGATTTCACGAATTTCTCAATTTAAATGCGGTCTTTTTTTGAAATCGAAAATTTCTATAACCAGCCAAAATTTACGTTTTGAATAAGTGAAAAGAAGAAATGAACTTCCTTTTAGCCCCGATCGCAACGGCATCCTTTATCTTTTCATCGGAAAAGATAAAGATATAGTGGAGAGCGGGACGGGTCTTGAAACGAAAATCAATTTTTGTGCTCCTCACAGAATCATTAATTAAGTCGTAAATTTGCAGCCTCAATAAAGAGTCTCCTTGAAAGACTTTATAAAATGAACATATGAAAATTGTAGTAGGACTTTCTGGAGGTGTAGATTCCAGTGTTGCAGCGTATTTGCTGCAAAAACAAGGTCATGAAGTGGTCGCGCTTTTTATGCGAAACTGGAATGATGCGTCGGTAACTTTGGAGGATGAATGTCCCTGGATCGAGGACAGTAATGATGCTTTGATGGTGGCGCAAAAACTCGGAATCCCTTATCAGGTCATCGATATGAGTGAACTGTACAAGGAGAAAATTGTGGATTATATGTTCGAGGAATATAAAAAAGGCCGAACGCCGAATCCTGATGTTTTGTGTAACCGTGAAGTGAAGTTTGACGTGTTCATGAAAACAGCCTTATCGCTTGGTGCTGAGAAAGTTGCAACAGGACATTACGCACAGGTGAACTCTACTTTTGATGAAAATGGAAAAGAGATTTTTCACCTTTTAGCGGGAGCAGATAATAATAAAGATCAGTCGTATTTCCTGTGTCAGTTGAATCAGGATCAATTGTCGAAATCGTTGTTTCCGATTGGAGCACTGACGAAACCTGAAGTTCGGGAAATCGCCCGGGAAATGGGTTTGGTGACGGCAGATAAAAAAGATTCGCAAGGTTTATGTTTCATCGGGAAAGTGAGTTTACCTACTTTCCTACAACAACAACTGGAACCAAAAGAAGGTGAAATTGTAGAAATTTTTAAAGATTTCCCTGGTTTTCATCAAGAAAAACCTGAGTTTTCTTCAAAATTAGAAGAATTGGAATTTTTGTCTCAGAAAATAAAATACGAAAAAGCAGACGGAAAAGTAATTGGCAAACATCTAGGTGCGCATTATTTTACAGTCGGTCAAAGTAAAGGTTTGGGAATTGGCGGACATAAAGAATCGTGCTTTTTGATTTCGAGAGATATTGAAAAAAACATCGTTTTTGTAGGGGAAGGAAGAAACTTCCCGGGCCTTTTCAGAAACGCTTTAAAAATAGAAAACTCAGAAGTTCATTGGGTTCGTGAAGATCTGCGTTTGCAAAATGGCGAATCGATGAAAGTACAGGCCAGAATCCGGTACCGACAAACTTTGGAAGAGGCTACGCTTTACCAGTTTGAAGAAGGATTATTTATCGAGTTTGTGAATCCACAATCTGCGATTGCAGAGGGGCAGTTTGCTGCTTGGTATTTGGAAGATGAGTTGGTGGGAAGTGGCGTGATTTCGTAAAATTCTGATTTTTAATTAATAATATAATTCCTTTTGATTTTTCAAGAGGAATTTTTGGTATTTTAGCTTAATATATTTGCCTCAAAAACATATACAATAAATTTAGCGGACAATTACAGATATCTCCAAATTATTAAGATAAAACACTAAACTAATGACTGAAAAAAAAGAATTAAAATCAATATTTACGGGGTCAAAACAATATTTAGAAAAAAGTTTCTTAGAAGAATTGAACTATAAAATTTGGTCAACAAAAGGATCTAGATTTGAAGCTGATAAAAGATTGACAATAATTTCAAAAATGTCAAATATAAGTTTAGCAATTTTATCTGCATACCTAATAATTGCAGGACTTATTTCTGTGTATAACTTACATTCTAGCAGTAAATTTGACTTAATAAATTATGTCATAACAGCATTAAGTATTATTCTACTTGTACTATCTCAATATGAAAATTCACAAAATTATAATTTAAGAGCAAAAGATTTCCATAATTGCGGATTAGAACTGTCCTCACTTTACAATAAGCTTAGAGCATTCAAAACAATGAATGAAAACCCTAGCGATTATGAAAGAAGGAATTTTACAAATTTATTAGCGGAAGAATATCAAAGAATTTTATCTAAATATGAAAATCACTTATCAATTGATTATTTAAACTTTAAGATATCTCACACTGAATACTTTACGGAAGTAACTAAAAATGACAAATGCAAAGTTAAAATTAAAAATTTTTTTGTAAGATATGGTTGGTACACAGTAATTATATTAGTAACTCCTTTACTTATAATACTAATTTGCTGGATCTAAAAAAATTGAGGTAAATAATATGTGAGAAAATAAAAATTGTTAAAAAGGAAGCCAAAGTGATTTTACTAATTTTTTAAAACAAATAACCAACAAAACAATAATCTTAGCAGGCCTAAGCGGAAATCTTAGAAATTCCATTCCTCAATGAAAAAAGCAGTATTCAACTGGAGTGGCGGAAAAGACTCTGCTTTAGCCCTTCAAAAAGTTCTGGAAGAATACAACGGGACTTATTAATTTAAAAAATCATCATTATAAAGTATGTCTTTCTAACCCATTAGAAAATAGTATGTCCCAAAAAAACTTTATAAGTATCAAAAAAGAAAAATTTTTAAAGAAGAGGAATTCTTTTTTGTTATTTATCATCACCATGTTTATTGTACTGGGAATAGGCGGAATAGTATTGAACTGGAAAACAGGCATCTGTTCAATAGCTACAATCTTACTTATTTATTTGGTTCAAAGAAGAATTGCTTTAAAGTTTTATCTACTTGCCATACTATTGATTATTTTAATTTCTGCTTCAACTTATTTCTTTGATGTTGACTTCATTGAAACGCTACTGACTACGGTATTTTTATCATCTCTATTTTTCGTAAAGTCACTGCTTCAAAAACAGAAAGATAGAGACCCATTTGAAATATTCTACCTCGACGAAAAAAGCCTTACTTGTTTGGCAATTAAACAACACGAATACAAAGGATATGTTTTAGATCCAAAAAGCTATCTGAAAAAATATCCTACAAAAAATATTAATTCATTCACAATAAAAGGAAAAAATCTTTTACTAAGTGTTGGCGATGAGATCGTTCGTCCTAAAGAATTAACTGCGGAGAATATAAAAGAGATTGCACTTTTTGTGGAAACTAATTTACCCCATTTGTTAAATAATGAGAATGGATATAATAAAAATGTAGAGTCCGAAAATAAACTATATTTATTTCGTATTTTAATCTTTTCGCCGGTTTTAATATTATCCTTCTGTATTTTCTATTTTGCAGACAATGGTAAAAATCAGTCGCTCACGCTGTTATTAATATCATTAATGATCATATTGCCTATCATTATTTACAAGGTAATCAAACGATAACACATAATATAAATTTAATAATAGTCTAATATCCTCAATGAAAAAAGCAGTATTTAACTGGAGCGGCGGAAAAGATTCTGCCTTAGCGCTTCAAAAAGTTTTGGCAGAAAAAGAATTTGAAGTCATTGCACTTTTGACCAACATGAGAGAAGAAACCTCCAAATCTTCGATGCATGCTATTCCGTTGGAAATATTGGAAAGACAGGCAGAAAGTATCGGCATTCCGCTTTTTGCAGTCACCTCTTCTACCGCTTTGAAAAATTACGATCAGAAAATGAGCGAAGCAGTTCATCATTTTAAAGAACTTGGGGTGCAGCATTTTATCTTTGGTGATATCTTTTTATCAGACGTAAAAGCGTACCGGGAAAGCAAACTTCATCCTTTGGGAATTGAAGTTGTAGAACCGCTTTGGGAGAAAACATCACAAGAAGTTATTGATGATTTTTTAAAGTCAGGAATCAAATCAAAAATCATTGTTACGCAAGCCGATCTATTAGATGAAACTTATATTGGAAAAGATTTAGACCAAAATTTGATCAACTCATTTCCGGAGAATATCGATGTTTGCGGAGAAAATGGGGAGTATCATACATTATCTTACGCCGGCGGTTTATTCAAAAAGGAAGTTGAGTTTTCAATTTCGGAAACCATTAAAACTGCCTTTGATTTTACTTTAGATACTGGAGAAAAAAAGACTTTTGAATATTGGCAGGCAGAAATAGTTCCGTAAAAAAATAAGAGGCAGTGTATGAAACTGCCTCTTTTATTATTTTATTTTTAAAATACATTTTCCCATTCTGTCTTAAATTTATCGGTATAGAAATAATGAGATTTTTCTAAAGTTTTTAAGAGTTTTTTGTCAGCTTTATATTCTGTTTTAGCTGCAATTTCTTTTTTAATTTCTTCGGATCTTTTATCATTTCCGGTCAGTTTATATAACACGGTCAGGCCAACCAAAGTATCAATTTCGTTATTTTCAAGAGCATACGCTTTTTCAAAATTTTCAAGCGATTTTTTCTGATCATTCATATCGAATAGCGCAAAAGCATAATTGCTGTAGGCGGACGGATTTTGAACGTTTTTTGTGAGGAAGATCTCAAAATTTCTTCGCGCATTTTCGTAATCATTCATCTTGAGATAAACATTTGCCAATTCCGCGTACACCTCATTTGCACCTGTTCCTAAAGCTAGAGCTTTCAGATAATCTTTTCGGGAATTATCAAATTGCTTTAAATCCTGAAAAACACTGGCGCGGTGAATATAACTCTGCGCTAACTCCGGATCGATCTTAATTAGCTTATTAAAATCGGTCAACGCTTTGTCGGACTGCCCCAATTCTTGCAGAAAAAGTCCACGATTGTTGAGATAGGATTTCCCATCTGGAGATAATTTTAGGGCTTCATCTAAAAGTTCAACTCCACGTTTGGTATCATTCTGCCGCTGAAAGGCAAGTGACGTGTAAAAATAGACTTCACCCAAAAATCTTTTATCCTTAAAATCTACACCTTTCTTCTTTTCGGTCAAAAATGTGTTAAACACAGAAATCATTTCTGAATCTTTCCGCATTTCATTTAGAAGCTTTAGATAATTGTTATAATATCTTGCATTTCCTTTGTCATATTTTAGCATCTCGCGAAAATCCAGCAAGGCTTTTTCAGGTTGAAAATCAAAATAGTAGGAGCTGCCACGCATGTCTAATAAAGATGCGTCGGTGGGAGAAATAGCCAAACCTTCTGTGGCGGTTTTAATGACTTCTTTCGTTCGGGCCATTTTAATTAGAATATATCCTTTCATTTCATAATAAGCTGCCTGCAGGTCACACCGCTTTAACACTTTATCAATGAGAGAAAGGGATTTGTCATAATTTTTATTTTTGTAAAGCTCCCAAACTCTCTCGTACTCTTCGCTACACGAAAATTGTGGTTCAGCTGATGATTTATATGCAGAGCTGCCAGGTTTTGGCGGAGGCGGTATATATTGTGGAATTTTTTCTAAAGCAGCTGTTGAATCTTTTTGTCCCTTTATTTGGAACATCATCGTGAAAAGAAAGACGAAGAGTAAGGTAAATGTTTTTTTCATAGTTTTTTATTAGGTGTTATTTCTGAGTTGATGCCGTCCATTTGCGCTGCAGTTACATACAATGATAAGAATCTTCAGTCGAACTATTTGGAACAACTTTTTAAAAGGCTTTTCATTTTAAAAATTGGTTAGTTATTCAATAATCAATTAAAAATACTATTTTTATATGAGTTAGAATTGGAATTATCAAGAAATACAGCCTTAAATTCGAGTAACCTCAATTTACTTTTTTTTAATTCTATCGAAAGACTGCGGATTGACTGAATTTTCGAAATTTTCAAACGTTATTAATTTTTTAATTTAGTTCTATTAAAAAAGACCATTTTTTAAGGCTAAACACTTTTCTTGAAATCCCTTATTCTTTAAAAATGAAAAATACAAAACTATCCAAAAAAAGAGCGGAAGAACTTCTTGCTATTTTAGAGAAACGTTTTCTAAATAATATGAACCGTCATGCTGATTTAAAGTGGGAAGATGTTCAAAAAAAATTAAAAGAAAATCCCAATAAAATTTGGTCACTCAACGAAATGGAGGGATCCGAGGGCGAACCTGATGTGATTGGTTACGATGAGAAAACAAAAGAATTCATCTTCTGTGATTGTGCGGCAGAAAGTCCGAAACCCCGTCGCAGTGTCTGTTATGATCATGAAGCCCTGGAATCCAGAAAAGCAAACAAACCGAAAGACAGCGCAGTTTCCCTCGCTGAAAAAATGGGAATAAAATTGTTCGACGAAAATGAATATCGGGAACTTCAAAAACTGGGAAGTTTTGACACCAAAACATCGAGTTGGCTTTTAACTCCGCCGGAAATAAGAAAATTGGGTGGTGCTATCTTCGGGGACTGTCGTTTCAATCACGTTTTCGTCTACCACAACGGAGCGGAATCTTATTATGCCGGAAGAGGTTTTCGTGGAATATTGAAAGTTTAGAAAAGTATTATTTTATTGTTTTCTTTTTTAAAAATTGAAACAACATTTACAACATCGGAGAAATCAGCCGTACAATTTTTTCGATTAACTGAATGTATTTCGGACGGTTAAGCCAGGATTGAATATCGATCTTTTCCGAATGTAAGAGGTCATTTTCAAAGTTTAAGGCGAGTTCTTCAGCCAGTTGATCATCATAAACGACAGCGTTCACTTCAAAATTCAAATCGAAACTGCGATAATCTAAATTGGCAGTTCCTACAATTGCCAAGGCGCGGTCTGCCACCATTGTTTTGGCGTGTAGAAATCCTTTTTTATAGAGATAAATCTGCACACCAGCTTTTAAAAGTTGCGTGTAATACGATTTTGCCGCCGCATTCACTAAATAAGAATCGGAAATCCCCGGAACCAAAAGTTTAACCTCAACACCGGAGAGCGCCGCCATTTTTATAGAATCGATGATGGTTTCACCCGGAATAAAATAGGGAGACGTCAGGAAAATTTCTTTTTTCGCAGACTGTATGGCTTTGATGATGGCGTAATAAATACTGGGTCTGTCGGAATCGGGACCGCTGGAAACGATTTGAATATTCTGAGTTTCACCATCAAGTTCACCTATTTTTGGAAAATACTGATCGGTGATTTTTAGCTTTTTACCTGCACAGTAATTCCAGTCTCCGATAAAAATGTGCTGCAGAATAGCCGTAGAATCGCCTTCGATCTTTAAATGAGTATCGCGCCAATACAGTTTATTACCAGTGGCAGCATTGCTGTATTTATCGCTGATATTGATGCCACCCACAAATGAAATTCGCCCGTCAATCACGATAATTTTCCGGTGGTTCCGATAATTGAGACGACTGGCCAGTTTAATGAACTTGATCTTATAGAAAGGGAAAGCTTTAACGCCATTATTCCGCAGACGCTTCACCAAAGACTTACGAATGGAAGCACTGCCGAAATCATCATAAATAAAGCGAACCTCAATTCCTTCTTTGGCTTTCTCAATCATTATCTCTTCGATAGCGCGCCCAATTTCATCATCTTCATAAATGTAATATTCGATGTGAATATGATGTGTCGCATTTCGTAAGGCCTCTAAAACTGCAGGGAATTTTTCTTCGCCGTTAATCAGTAATTCTGCTTTATTATTGGTAGTTAAGGGACTTCTGTCGGTTTGGTAAATCATGTTCGTCAAACCTACGAACGCATTCTCCTTCGTAGCCTCCAGGTTTTTACGATTATACAGATCCAGCTTTTCCAGGACCAACTCTTCCTGGTGGTGATCTTCAATTATTTTTTTGCTGTAGAGTTTATTTTTGCGATAATTGATACCGAAGGAAAAATAAATAAAGATCCCAACGAAAGGTAGAAATACAACCAAGAGCAAATAAGCCAGCGTTTTCGTTACCGTTTGGGTGTCATAAATGATCCGCACCATTACTGCAATGATGAGGATTACATAAAGAATCTCCGCGAGTAGAATCCAGGTCATAAGAATATATTTAGGTAGATAACCAGTCTTTGAAATCTTTCAGACGATCTCGACTTACCGTAATTTCTTCTTCCGGCGAAACCTCCATTTCGACTTTATAATAGGGAGAAGTATGAATGTTTTTAATAAAATTGGAATTAATGATAAACTGTCGGTTGACGCGGAAAAAATTTTTATGATCGAGTACTTCCTGCAATTCATCTAGAGTAAAATCGGTCGGATAATGACGTTCTTTTGTCTGAAGATACACGATCTTATTTTCACTGTAAAAATACAGGACCTCATCGGTTTGAATAATTTTTAAATTATAGCCTATTTTTACTAAAATCCGCGATAATTTTTGCTTTTCTTCCTTAATTAAAGATTTGATTTCCAAATTGTTATAGGACGCATCAGCGGGTAAGAAACTTTTGTATTTTGTGATTGCTTTTTCCAGATCTTCTTCCATTATTGGTTTAAGCAGATAATCGATAGAGTTGAGTTTAAAAGCCTTCAAAGTATATTGATCAAAGGCAGTGGTATAAATCATAAAACTCCTGGTCGGGATTTTTTCAAAAATATCAAATGACAAACCGTCGCCTAAGACAATATCAGAAAAAATCAAATCAGGATGTGGATTATTCTGAAACCACTCAAGTCCTTCTTCTACGGAATGAATCGTTGCAACTAATTCTAAATCAGGGAACAGACCAATTAAACGCTCCAGTTTTCGGGCCGCAGGTTTTTCGTCTTCGATGATGAGGGTTTTAATCATGTTCTAAAATTAATAAATAAAAGGAATAAGTCTCTTTGTTTTCTTCCTATAATCGGAGTAATCTTGACCAAACTGATCTGTTAAAACCAGTTCTTCAATTTTAATGCGGTAAAGGAACATTAGAAATACAGGAAGGAAAACCATGACAGCCGAAATGTAATTGTTTAAAACAATGGCCAATCCCAGAAAGGTGAGCAACGAAAAAGCATAAGAAGGATGCCGCACATATTTATAAAATCCGTCGGTTTTTAATTGGTGATCCTTTTTAATGGTCACATCTACGGTGAAATATTTTCCCAGATTATTAATAACGATCAACCTTAAAATAACACCTAAGAAAAGAAACACCAAGCCAAACAGTTGAATTATTTGACTGTGATAAAAAGGAAAAAACGTGGATTTAGCAATAAAAATTCCGAAAAATATGCTGAAACCGATAACCAGCCAAAGTCTGGAAAGCGACTTCTTATCTTTGCCTTTCGCATCGGTACTTCCAGATCTCATTTTTAAGAGAAGATAAATTTCTGAAATTCCCCAGAGAACCATGATTAAATTGGTGGCGGTATTCATATTATTTATTTTTATCCATTAACTCCCGGATTTTTCGCTCTTCCCAATCTTTTCCCATAATCATATTCGGTAGAAAAATGCTCATACCATGACCCAAAAGTCCGACACCCCAAAAGATAGCCGTCCAGTAATTATCCATATTCGATAGTGAAGCACCAGATTTCACATTTTGTATGACGATAAATAAGTTGACCAAAAAGTAGACGACGGCGTGAATATAAAATCCTTTAAGTCTTTTTACCCGTTTTGCGGCTTCTAAATATTTAATATTATTTTGATTAAAATTTTCCATAACTTTATTTATTTAGTTCTTTATCCATCATTTTTCTTTCCCAGCTCGAATTAAGGAAGAACAGTTTCATTGCTTTTACAGCTAGAATTATCCCCCAAATCCATAATATTCCGGAGAAATTATTGAAGCTGAAAAATGTAATTTCACCTCTTAAATAATAATTTCTAAAGCTATAAATTGCTAACACGATGACAAAAACAGCCAAACTCGCATAGAATTTTTTTACTTGATCTACTCTTTCTTTTGCTAGAGAATAATCAATCTCTGACTTTGTTAAATTTTCCATTTTTACAAATTTTTTGAGTGATCCCGGTCTAAAATTTTCTGAATCTGTTTCTCTTCCCAGTTTTTACCAATACCATAAACTTTCAGAGCGTGCATCGATAAACCAAATCCCCAGCCTAACATCGGCCACACAAACCACAAATATTGAGGGGAAGTGTAGAGGTTTATAAAAGCCAAAAAAGGAATTACAAGGCAGTAAGAAATAAGATTACTATAGAAGCCTTTCAACTCTTCTACTCTTTTCGCGGCTCTTTGATAAGCCATTGATTCTTGTGATGGTTGTGTTGTCATTGCTGTTGTTTTTTGGGTTAAAATTGGTATTTTCACTCTGAAAAATGTTGCTGATTTTTCGATGAAAACATTTTGTTTTGTTAATAAGGAATAGCGCTGAACGATATTTGCCAGGCCAATTCCGGCGCTCTCTTTGACCTGTTCTCTTTGGTGTAAATTATTTTCGATAAACAGGTTACCGTTTTCAGAATAAATCTTAATATGCAACGGTTTAGAAGAGGTTGCGAAATTATGTTTGATGCAATTTTCTAAAAGCAGTTGCAAAGAAAGTGGCACTACATAGGATTTCAAATCTTTTTCATTCACATTGAAGTCGAAACTTACGCTGTCTTCAAATCGGGTTTTTAGTAGATCACAATAGGTTTTCGCAAAATTAATTTCTTCTTCTACGGTGACTAATTCTTTATCTTTCTGCTCTAAAACATATCTGTAAATTTTCGACATTGAAGCCGTAAATCTTTGCGCCTGACCGGGATTTTCATCAATTAAAGAACTCAACACATTTAAGGAATTGAAGAGGAAATGTGGATCAAGCTGGTTCTTTAAACTTTCGAACTGAGCATTGGCTGATTTTGCGATTAACTTCTGTTGAACGACTTCCTGTTTGGTTGAACTTTTCCAGGCTTCTACAAAACCTTTTGCATGTAGAATTGCGGAAATGAGTAGCGCTACATTAATCGTCAGCCAATTGGATGTTCCCATCGCTCCGGAGAAGAAATGAGCACTATTTCGATGTTGAAAGATTATGAAGTTCACATAATTACAAAAAAATACTAAAACCACATTGACTAACAGCGTTCCTATAATTCCAAGGATTGTTCTTTTTCTGGTATTTTCTACCCAAGAGTATTTCTTGTTCAGATAATCATTAATCAATCCGTTTCCAACCGCGATCGTAAAACTGTACAAGGCGGAAATCACCATTGTCACCAAGTAGTTTCGAAAAGTTTTTACCGGCGTGAAAAAAACAAAAATGACCGTTCCGATGAAAAACGTAATCCAGGATATCGTTATTAAACTTTTTCTGTTCATGATCTAATTATGGGTACAAATGTATACTCGATTAAAGGTAAATAAAATAAATTTCTACCGAACGGTAATTTTTAATCACTGAACAGCAAAAAAAAAACCACCGAAATTCTTCGATGGTTGTTCCTTTGCTATTTTTAAAAATTTATTTCATTTCAGAAATTACATTTACAGCTTCTTCTAAGTATAAATCGCGCTGAAGATTTTTCATCCAGTTTTCGGTTTTCTTCGCAAAAGCTTCGTCTGTTTTCTCCCGAACCGCTTCATCCGGATTTACCACGAATTTTAAACCGTTATTGAACTTTTCAAGACTTTTAAACTTCTTGATCTGGGACTTTCTGGTTTTCATGACTTCATTAAATTTTTTCTGATTCAAAGAAATCGATTCTTCCTTATCTAAATTTTCTTTCCACTGAGAGGATTCCTGAATCAATTGATACGTTTTGTTATTGGCAAGTCTGGCTTCAATTCCTTTCTGCAAAGCGGTTACCGAGAAATAATTCAGTGGTTGGTAAGATACTGCCGGAATTTTGTCCCAAGCCAAAGCATAATCATCATACCGTTCCCCAATTTCCGAATAGGTAAAGAAATCTTTCATTTGAATATCAGACTGAATCCCTTTTCTCTGTGTAGATTCTCCGGTGATTCGGTAGAACTTCTGAATCGTCAGTTTCAAAGAACCAAAATCATCATTCGTATTTAAGAATCGGTTAAGGTCTACAAAAGTCTGCACCGTTCCTTTACCGAACGACTGTGGCGAACCGATCACAACTGCTCTGCCGTAATCCTGCATAGCGCCGGCTAAAATCTCCGAAGCGGAAGCTGAAAGTTCATTCTGCATGATGACCAGCGGACCCGTCCAAAGTGGCGTATTTGTCTTGTTACTGAGGGTTTGAATCTTACCATTCCCGTCTTTTACTTGCACATAAGGACCTGCATTCATAAAGAGACCCATAATATCGCCAACTTCAGTTAAACTACCGCCACCATTATTTCTAAGATCAAGAACAATTCCTTCTACATTTTGTGCTTTGAGTTTGATGAGTTCATTCTTAATATCGTCAGACGCATTTCTTCCTTTGGCATCCTCAAAATCTGCGTTAAAACTTGGCAAATTAATAAAGCCATATTTCTTACCATCTTTTGAATTCACAATAATACTTCGTGCAAAAGTATCTTCAATAGCCACTTCTTCCCGAATTAAGGTAACATCTTTAATCGTTTTATCTTTCTTTTCTACCGTTAAAGTTACTTTCGTTCCTTTTTCCCCACGAATTAATCGAACAGCTTCATCCGAAAGCATTCCTACAACATTTACTGCATCTTCGGAAGGTTTGGACTTTACTTTAAGGATTTTATCTCCTTCCGAAAGTTGTTTTGATTTCCAGGCCGGTGCTCCGATTGTTAAAGCTCCCAAATAAAGGTATCCTCTTTTTTCCTGAATCAACGCTCCAATTCCAATGATTTTTCCTTTAAACTGGGTGTCAAAATCCTCTTTGTTTTTAGGCGAATAATAGTTCGTATGTGGATCAAATACTTCGGTATATGCATTCATATAAACCGTGAACCAATCCATTTTGTTTCTTTTCTTCAATCTTCGGAAACTGTCGGTGACCAGCTCTTTAACTTCCTGAGTTGCTTTAATACGTTTGGCTTCAGGAGTTAAAATTTCAAGTTTGATGGTATCTTTAAGATTGAATCTCTGTACAGAATCTTTTTTCTCTTTCTGCATTTCTTCTTTTGCTGTTAATGTTTCCATCTCCTGCAAAATATTGTACTTGATGTATTTTTTCCATTCTGTAGCAAGTTCTGCAGAATTCGCCGCATAGTTTTTGGCTTTTGGTTCTAAAACAAGCGTTTCGTCTTCATCAAGATCGATCGGTTTGCTTAAAATATCCTGCGTGATTTTGTCGATTTGATCCACCCTATCGTATAATCGATCGATGGTTAATTTATAAAATCTTAAATCTCCCTGATTCAGATAATCATCTAATTTCGTTTTATGCTGTGCAAATTCTGCCATATCAGATTGCATAAAATATCGTTTAGAAGCATCGACCATTTCGAAGTAGTGCTTGTAAACTTCCTGCGAATAAGCATCATTAATAGGTTTTGGCGAATAATGAAGGTAGCTTAAAGTGTTTTTTACGCTGATCATTATGGTTGACATTTTGTCGTCGTCATTTTTAGGTGAGTTAAAACAAAAAACCAAGCTGGTTAATGGAATGAAAAGCAGTAAAGTATTGAGGCTAAATTTTTTGAACATATAAATATTAATAATATGATTTGTTGAACTTTCTCCTGATTTGTTACAGGATTTTACAAAGTATCAAAATTAATACCTTGTTTCTAATAAAAGAAGAATTTACCAAATATTTGTCGTTTTAACACAAAAAAAGCAGTGCTTTTAAAAATAATATTGAAATCCGAACTTAATTCCGAACTTTCTTGCCTCCGGATTTTCCAGATAATTTCCACGCCAGTTGAAATCTACCCTCAAAATACGCACATTTCCAAATCCAATATTCTCAATCCCGAAACCATATTCATAATAGGGTTTTTTCTCCGGCGCCATTAATTTTTGATTTCCGGCATTCATTAAGATCGACCGCTCCATTAAACTCCCCAGAGCTGTTCTGTAGAAAGCGACTTCTCTCAATTTCAATTTTTTAACCAAAGGAATGTAAGACAGGATTTTTCCATTAAAATGGTGTTCCGCCTGAAAAGTGACATATTGATCTGCCACAAACTCGTAATAATTAAGCAAGGCAAAAGTATTCGGCATTAAGTTATAAGACTGGTTTCCCGGAATAATATTCTGCAAAGCCAGCGGTAGTTTATTAAAGTTTTTTCCAGCTTCTACATTCAATAATAATCGGCCGAAACTCTTTAAAAGAATGGGTTGAAAATAATACATCTGCAACTTGCTGTAGTTGAAATCTGAACCCAAAACACCGTTCAGTCCCTGCGTATATTTTAGCATAATGGTTGGCGCCAAAGTACTGTGTTCATAACGGTCTACGCCGTACTGAGAAAAAATAGCACCCGGTCTGGCTGTTAGACTTAACACCAATTTTGAGTCATTCAATTCCGAATAGCGGACATTATTTTTATAAAAATCCAAAGAAAATTTCTCCGGCAGCGCAGATTTTGTGGTTTGATTGGTCGCATCTAAACGAACCGTAAAGTTCTTAAAAGGATCGATCGCAGCAAAGGCACTCGTCTGGTTGACCGAACTTAAGTAAAAATTATCCCCCGAATTTAAAACACCCGACGAGGCGAAAGAACGCGTCATAATTCCCTCATCCGCAGTTAGTTGTGAACCGAGTTGCAGAATATCGCGCCGCGTACCCACTCCTAAAGTAAAGCGGTTATCACGATTGAACATTTTTCTGAATTCAAAACCGTATTTAATCTGATCGTCTTTAAAACCATAGGCCGTATAAAAAGCCGCACGCCAGGAATCGTTTGCTGAAAAATAAGTTCGCGCACCAACCCGTAATCTAAAACCTTCTACTTCATTGAAACCAATAACCGAATAAATATCTCCGAAATCGATGGCGTTAAAGGCATTGTAGTAGCCGGATGAAACCACTTCATAAATTTTGACGGCTTTTTTAAACTGCGGTGCATCTTTCAGTTCATCCATCATATTATATACATTGGCTTCAGATTTTGAAAGTTCTTCCTTTCTGTTTTTCTGCCAATATTCATCATCTTTGATAAATTCTTCATCTGTGAGAGAAGTTACTTTTTGATCAAAAACAGCGTCACTTAAATTTTGATTGAAGACATAATCTGAAAAGATGACCGTTTTTTTCGCAATTACACTTTTCGACTTTTCTTTCTTTCCAAAAACGGACATTTGGATCTCCTGATAATTTTTCTTCGGTAAAAAAATAGAATCGTTGGGATTATCGAATTCCAGTTCGTAATAAAAACTGTTCACAAAGTTGACGTTGATCTGCTTGCTCGATTTTAAAGTCGCGCGAACTACCGCATAATTATCTTTAGCAATATAAAGAACGCCGTACATAGATAGCACATCTTTGCGTTTTGGAGAATATCTTATCCTGTAACAGTCGGTATCGTAAATGAATTCATCCTCTAAAAGCTGGTAATCGTAGGCTGAAAAGCCATCTGTTGCAATAGGACTTGTAAATCCAATATTAAAGAAATTCAGAACATTATCATAAATATCGATTTCTTTGTAAAGATTCTTCGCGGTATTTGCCATCGCATCACTGGAGGTCAGTCCGGATGATTTATTGGCAAGAATTTCCCGTTTTTCTTTTTTGGAAGGGTCTGTTCTGCCGTAATTTTTATACAGCGTTTCATTAAAATAAACCGGTAAGGACAGTTGATTTGTTTGATCTAAAGTATCCGCGTATTTAAAGATGAAATCGACTTTGTTAAAGATTTTTTTATGGGTAAAAGCAGAATCCAGATTGGTAAGATCGAGCTCAATCTTTTCATATTCTTCGTACTGATAATCCTTAAAATGAGAGAGGCCATTGCTCTTTTTACGCTTCCAGACTTCCTGTAAAATTTTGTAGGCGGGATTGTCCTTTTTCTTTAAATTCTTAGAAATTTTGATCTGTACTTCATCAATCGCGGTCTCTCTGGTTTGCGAAAATGAAAAAATAGAACATAGCGAAAGGGATAGAAAAGCAATCCTGAAAAAACTCATGGCGTGGCGTTAAAAACTTAATTCTCAAACGAGTGCCAAAAGTATAACAAAATTTCAGTTCTTCCCATAATTATTTTATTTCACTCCTGTAAAGTATGTAGCCAAGCATAACAACTGACCAATGAGTTAAAACAAACACAATCTTTTCCAGAATACCCGGATTGTCTTTTTAAAAATTTATTTTTGTATCAAAGCATTTATTTATATGAAAAAACCATTGATATTAGTCACCAATGACGACGGCATCACGGCACCGGGCATTCGAAACTTAGTAGAATTTATGAATGAAATCGGCGAAGTGGTCGTGGTAGCACCCAACTCTCCGCAATCTGGTAAAGGTCATGCGATTACGATTGATTCTACATTGACTTTCGAAGAAATTAATCTGGATGGACCTCAAAAAGATTATTCTTTGAGCGGTACTCCGGTAGACTGTGTGAAATTTGCTTTAAATAAAATCCTTACCAGAAAACCGGATCTGGTGGTTTCAGGAATTAACCACGGTGCAAATTCATCTATCAATGTGATCTATTCCGGGACAATGAGTGCTGCAGTAGAAGCTGGCGTGGAAGGATTGCAGTCCATCGGTTTCTCTCTGCTGGACTTTTCCTGGGATGCAGATTTTTCGCAAGCGAAAGAATATATTCAGCAAATTGTTAAAAAAGTATTAGAAAATCCTTTACCTAAAGGAGTTGTATTAAACGTGAATATTCCCAAACTAAAAAGAGAAGATATAAAAGGAGTCAAAGTCTGCCGACAAGCCAACGCGAAGTGGGAAGAAAATTTTGACGAACGAACAAATCCCCACGGTAAAAAATACTATTGGCTAACGGGTTATTTCAATAATATGGATGATGGTCATGATGCAGATGAAACCGCTCTCGCAGATGGTTACATTTCCATTGTTCCTGTTAAATTTGATTTAACTGCACATGAACATTTACAAAATCTGCGTGCAATTCTGGAATAGTTACGGCGATTCTTTCTGTCCGTTTAATAATTTTTAAATTAAAACATTTACCAAATGCGCATTGAAAACGAAATTAAATTAGGGTTTAAAGATGTGATGATCCGTCCAAAACGCTCGACTTTAAAATCCCGATCCCAGGTCAGTTTAGACAGGGATTTCATCTTTAGAAATTCTCAAAAGAAATGGAGTGGCGTTCCCATTATCGCAGCAAATATGGATACGGTCGGAACTTTTGAAATGGCAGAAGCGCTTTCTAAGGATAAAATAATGACGGCTATTCATAAACATTACACGATTGAAGAATGGTCTACATTTCTAAAAAATCAAGAGGATTCGATCTATGATTATATTGCTTTAAGTACAGGAATTGGGAAAGGCGATGAAGAAAAAATTAAGCAGATCGTAGACGCCCACCCAAAAATTAATTTCCTGTGCATTGATGTCGCAAACGGATATTCCGAATTTTTCGTAGAATTTGTCAGAAAAACCCGTCAAAATTTTCCGGACAAGACCATTATTGCCGGAAATGTCGTGACGGGTGAAATGGTGGAAGAACTTATTCTCGCTGGTGCAGATATCATCAAAGTCGGAATTGGTCCAGGTTCGGTTTGTACTACAAGAATAAAAACGGGTGTCGGTTATCCACAACTTTCAGCAATTATCGAATGTGCCGATGCAGCACATGGACTCGGGGGCCATATCATTTCTGATGGCGGGTGTAAAATCCCGGGAGATGTAGCGAAAGCTTTTGGCGGAGGTGCAGATTTCGTGATGTTGGGAGGAATGTTTGCAGGGCACGATGAAAGTGGCGGCGAAATCGTAGAAGAAAATGGTAAAAAGTTTCGGCTTTTTTACGGTATGAGTTCACAAACTGCGATGGATAAGCATTCGGGCGGCGTGGCAGAGTATCGTGCCTCTGAAGGGAAAACCGTGAAAGTTGAATATAAAGGCGCTGTGTCGGAAACGGTGAAAGATATTTTGGGAGGCGTTCGTTCGACTTGTACGTATGTTGGTGCCTCACAATTGCGCGAACTGTCGAAGAGGACAACTTTTATAAGGGTTGCGGAGCAGGAAAATCAGGTTTTTAAATAATTACTTTAGAAATTCATTAATTTGTAAATCCATCATGTCAATACATGATGGATTTTCCTTTATACTAAAGATTGAAAGTTCGGTGCATGCAATAATTACCGGGGAATTTGAGCCATATTTTATAATCATATTTTGAAAAGTTGAAATGGATTCTTGCGTTTGCTGCTTTTCGTAAACCTTTTTTCGGAATTCATCTAACCAAATCTGATCTTCTTCTGATGGCGTTTTTACCTTAATTCCGCTCTCACTAAATTTTTGAGTAATGTATTTAGAATTCATGGTATATTTCGTACCAAATAAATAGACTTCGGAAATCTGATTTTCTTTCAGATACTTTATAGTCAAAGTAATTGGATGACAAAGCGTAATGGGTAAATCAATCTGATCCAGTGTTTCATGCAGCGTAATATTTGGAATTAGAAGTTTGGTAATTCCCAAGTCTACTAATTGATCTATATACAACTCCATTTTTGGAATTAAACGCAGAAAATCATTGGGCAAATAAGGGTTTATTTCTTGAAAATCAATTTGATACACCATCATTGGACATGTTGAATACCCTCCGTCTACAAGATGATAATTTTGGTGAATTTGATTTATGTAATGCGCAGTGGATTCTTTCCCTAAACCTAAAACTCCATTCATTGCAATTTCCGGTTTCATTTTTTTGTTAGAATATAGTCTGCAAAATATTGCTGAGAATCTAAAAACTGCTCCGTAATTTCCAAATTGGCATCCGCGGATAACAAGCTGTTAAGGATCTGATCATTATATTTACGGGATATTTCCGTATGAATACGTTCATCTTTCTTGAACTTAAATGACTGATTTAAATCGGCAATAAAAACCGTTTGATCTACTTTACTTTTCAAAAAACTTTTTGCTATTCCTTCCTCCTCTGTATATTCCGGCGCATGCTCAAAACTTTCTAAGTCGAAATTTGCACCCATCTCATTATTAATTCTTTTCAGTAAGTTCAAATTAAATGCACTCGTAATTCCTGCTGCGTCATTATAAGCCGGCAAAACGATATCCTCAGACTTAATCAAATCTAATCCTAACAATAATTTTTCCCCGGATTTTAAATGAAAAGCAATCTTTTCTAAAAAATCAGATGCAGTTTGATCATCCATGTTACCCAGGTTTGATCCAATAAATAAAATGACTTTCGGTAAATCGGAAGTTAACAGATCATCCAAAACCTCAAAATAATCGCCTTGTCTGGCTTCTATCTCCAAATCCGGAAATAAATTTTCCATTCTGCCGGTGATTACCGACAGCGTGTTTTTAGAAATATCAACAGGCATATATTTAAACTTAAAACCTTTCTCGATTAAAGTTTTCAGAAGGTGTTGTGTTTTTTTTCCGTCTCCTGCTCCCAATTCAATCAGGTCAAATTCTTCATCCTTAGTGATTCCAAAAGACTCAATGATGGCTTCGCTCTGCTGACGAAAAATTTCCAGTTCTGAATTGGTAAGGTAATATTCCGGCATTGCCATAATCTGCTGGAAAAGTTCGTCTCCTGCCTTGTCATAAAAATAATGTGAAGAAAGATATTTCGGATTTTGACTGAGACCTTCACTTACATCGTTTAGAAAAGTTGTATTTTTTGTCATTTTGCTAATCTTATTCCGGTGATTTGCCACCTGTATTTGGGTTGAAAAAAGTTTCTATAGGTCTTTCTTGCATGACCTTCCGGTGTTGCCGTGGAGGAACCGCGCAAAACCATCTGTCCGACCATAAATTTTCCATTGTATTCGCCCACAGCACCTTCTGCAATTTTAAACTTTGGATAAGGAAGATAGGCGGAATAGGTCCATTCCCATCTTTTGCCCCAGTCCAATTGGTCCGCTGCCACTTCCCACTCAAATTCTGTGGGTAATCTGCAGCCTTTCCAAGTGGCAAAGGCTTGCGCTTCGTAGAATGAAATGTGTGTTAATATATCTTCGGGTTCTATGGGTTTTAAACCTTCTAAAGTGAAAGAATGCCACTTGTCATCAATCTTGGTCCAATAAAGCGGAGATTTAACCTGATTTTCAGTTACCCAATTCCAACCTTCATCTAACCAAAATTTAAAATTTTCGTAGCCACACGCTTCCATAAATTCTATAAATTCTGCGTTGGTTACCAAAGATTTTGAGATTTCAAATTCATGTAAAAAAACCTGATGCCGGCCCTTTTCATTATCAAAATGAAAACCTTCACCTTCAAATCCGATAGAGTAGATTCCTTCATCAATCTTTAACCAGCCTTTTTCAGAATTCTGTTGCGCAGTCAAATTAAAGTTTTCTTTGTAAAGCGGATAAATAGGGTTGTAGGATAAAGTATGTTTTAAATCGGTAATTAGAAGCTCCTGATGTTGTTGCTCATGGTTGATTCCTAAAACAATCAATTCTTCTAAAGTGGGATTTATGGGACTTTGGAGTAAGGCTGAAATATGGTCGTCCACATATTTTCGATAGTCATAAACCTCTTTCACTGTGGGTCGGGTAATGGTTCCGCGCTCTGTGCGTATCGCTCTTTCGCCCAAAGTTTGATAATAACTGTTGAAAAGAAAACCGAAATGAGGATTAAAAACCTGATAGTCTTTTACAAATTTCTTTAAGATCATTTCCTCAAAAAACCAGGTTGAGTGGCTTAGATGCCATTTTGGTGGACTGGCAAAATCAACAGGCTGCGGAATATAATCCTCAATTTCCAAAGGTTCACAAAGTGCGGCTGACTGTGATCGCGTTTTTTTATATAATTGTAATAATTCGCTCATATTCCTACTTATAAGTTACAGGGCCAAAATGAATACAAATAATATTCCGCTAATTAAAGTATAACCAACTAATTTTAAAAAATTAGTACTAAAACTTACTAACAATTGTAATGTGCAAATTGTTAGTAAGTTACGAGCTATTTTGTTCTAGCCCCGATTGGAACGGCATCCTTTTTCTATCGCGGAAGCGATGGAAAAAGATAAAGTGGAAAGCGGGACGGGTTTTTAAAAGAAGCAAAAATCCTGAAGCTCCTAGAACAAAACTTTACCGTCATGCCGAAGTTCTTCCAGATATTCTTTCTTGCTGTCACGATAAAAAAGGTTCATGGTTTCAAAGGGAATCATTTTTAAATCCTTACTGACAATATGAACGCAGGATTTCTTCACAGCGCGGACATCAAAATCATGGGCATCCATAAAATTCATGATAATAATGCGGAAAAGATTGTCATATCCAAGATCGGGTGCGGAAATATTGGGTAAACAACAGAGGAGCTGATTCATTTTCGGCTCCACTTTATCCACAGAAATACCGGTGCTGAATATATCTAAAAGCTGCATCTGCACGCCTTTGTCGCGTTCGTAAACGATGGTGTTTTTGGACTCTGAGTTAAGGAGATCGGCCGGATTTATATAGCGGGTCAAAGGAAAAATTTCATCATCTAATTTCAAAATATAGCCCATGGCGAGGGAATCCGGATTACAGGGAACCGGAATAATATCGTCTGAATTAAGAAGGGGAAACTGGTTCAAAATTTCCTGACGCACTTCTGTTAAAGTAACTTTTTCCCCGGCAGAATCGTCGCGATTTCTACCGGCAATTTCTACAGGTTGAAAGGTAACGCCACGAACACATTTCTGTTTTAAGGCAAAATCCAGAATTTTACCAATCTCATCCATATTTTTATCTTGCTGAAGAACGACAACCAGGGTTGTAGAAAGGTTCAGGTCATTTAATTTTGCCAACGCTTTCATGCGAATATCGGAAACATCTTTTCCGCGAAAATCTTCTAAAACTTCTTTTTTAAAAGAATCAAACTGTAAATAAATTTCAAATTCAGGAGCGTAAGTTGCCAATTTCTCTGCGAATCCGGGATCATTTGCGATTCGAATTCCATTGGTATTCAACATTAAATGTTTGAAAGGTTTTGTTTTCGCAATATCTAAAATCTGAAAAAACTGCGGATGAATCGTGGGTTCACCACCGCTGATCTGAACGACATCGGGTTCACCTTCATTTTTGATAATAAGATCAAACATCGCTTCTATTTCTACGAGGGTGCGATGACTGCCGTAATGCGGTGAAGACATTGCGTAACAGGTGGGACACGTTAAATTACAACGATCCGTCACTTCCACAACGGAAAGACAACTGTGCTGTTCGTGATCTACACACAAACCGCAATCATAAGGACAGCCATACAACACATCGGTTCCAAAGTGAACAGGTGTTTCCGATGGCTTGTTATAATTTCTTATGTTTTTGTAATATTCTACATCTGTTGCGATCTTTGTTTTGAAAAAACCGTGATCAGGACACCTTTTGGTCATGAAAACCGACTCATTCTGAATAATAATTTTTGCACCAACACGCTTTAAACAGGTGGGACAAAGACTGATCGTGTAATCGTAATACGTGTAATCTCTATTTGGCATATTTTTGAAAATTAAAGGCCTCCACAAATGATTCCACTGATCAGACCACAGATTAATAAAATGACAATTACCGTTTGCCAATATTGTTTTGTTGAATATTTACGGTTATCTTTTGATTCGTAAACGGCTTTTATGATAAAGGTTAATACAAAAGCAATGACGAGAGAAATGCCAATGATCATCATAACGATCATCGCAACCAGGCCGCCGAGATTTCCGACTTCAAGAAAAGTTAATGGTTTCATGACTTTAATGGTGAAAGGTTCAGTGTCAAATTTATTTTATAAATGTAGTATAAAATCATGGAAATACACACCATTTGAATAGTACTCAAATGAAGGACTATTTCTTCCCTCGGTTTTATAAAATCTAAGATTAGACGAAAGGAAAAATAACTCAACATAAACAGTTGAAACAAAAATCCTGATTGATACGTCTTCTTTCTTCTAAATATTTCTAAAGAAATCCACAACACGATCAAAAACACGATTTCGTAAAGTGCAACCGGATGTCGAAGATACTCATCGCCAAGATGCATTCCGAAAATCGAAGTGGTGGGTAATCCATAAGTTTCCTCATAAATTCCGGTAAAAAAACACCCTATTCTGCCAATGATCATGGCAAAAATTAAAGGGTAAACGATTAAATCTCCGGTGCTTTTCTTATAACCCACTATTTTTTTTGCCAGTTCTACGCCCAGAAGACCGAACGCCAAACCGCCAACAATCGTATTATTTGTCCAAAATTTTAGGAAGGAGAACTCAGGCGAAAATAACAAACTTGGTTTTTCTAAATTTCCAATTAATTTGGATCCAACCAAAGCTCCGGCGGTGGCGCCAATTAAAATCGCAAGAGAAACGTTTAAATCCTGCTTTTCACCAGATCTTCTTTTAAGATAAAAATAATAACGCATGCTCAGAAAGATTCCTACCGATTCCAAAACAGGATGCAGCAAAATTTGGTAGCCGAAAAACTGGAACGTTACGGGAAAATCAATGGACATCGTTACAATATAATTTTAAAACTGAAGTTGCGCTCTATCACTGTTTAAATATTCTACAAAAAAACCTCATACACTGAAAAATATGAGGTTGATTTATATTTAAAAATAGCTAAAATTCTTTTAAGTCAACATTCCACCGTCAACGCTTAAAACCTGACCGGTAATGTAACTGGACATGTCTGAACCCAGGAATACACAAGCATTCGCCACATCTTCCGGTTGCCCACCGCGTTTCAAAGGAATCGAATCTCTCCAGCCCTGAACTGTTTTTTCGTCTAAAGCTGCTGTCATTTCAGTTTCGATAAAACCCGGAGCAATGGCGTTGCAACGGATATTTCGGGAACCTAATTCAAGCGCAATGGATTTCGAAAACCCAATAACACCCGCTTTGGAGGCGGCGTAGTTTGCCTGACCTGCATTTCCCTTGATACCAACAACGGAAGTCATATTGATGATCGAACCGGATTTTGCTTTCATCATCGGTTTGATTACGGCTTTGGTCAAGTTGAAAACAGAATCTAAATTCACTTTGATAATCGTATCCCAATCCTCTTTCGACATTCTGAGCATTAAATTATCACGCGTTATTCCCGCATTATTAATCAAAATATCGATTTTGCTAAATTCTTCCATTACATCAGCGACTAATTTTTGAGCCGCGTCATAATCGGAAGCATCTGACTGATATGATTTTACTGTTGTAATTTTTCCCAATTCTTCTTCCAAAGCCTTCGCTTTATCAACAGAACCAGCATAGGTGAATGCAACATGAGCGCCTTCTTTCGCAAAAACTTCGGCTATTCCTTTTCCTATTCCTCGTGTAGCTCCCGTAATCAGGGCAACTTTTCCATCTAATAATCCCATATGATTTTCGTTTATTTTTCTAAGTTTTTGTATTTATTTTTTGATAAAGGTTTTTCTTCACCCTCCTCTTTTTGTTCTACATTGCTTATAATTAACACAATTTCTCCTTTTAAAGTTTTGCTTTTGGAGAAGTCGATTAACTCATTGATTGTTCCACGTTTGGTTTCTTCAAACTTCTTGGAAATTTCACGGCTTAAACTGACCTTGGTTTCTTCGCCGAAAAATTCTTTGATCTGTTCTAAAGTTGTGTTGATCTTGTGCGGACTCTCATACAGAATAATGGTTTTCTTTTCTTCCGACAACTGTTTGAGTTTTGTCTGTCTTCCTTTTTTCTGAGGTAAAAATCCAGCAAATAAAAATTCATTATTCGGCAAGCCAGAAACCACCAAAGCCGGAACGAAAGCAGTCGCGCCAGGCAAACACTGCATTTCTAAATTTTCATCGGCAATGGCTTTTGCTAACAGATAACCGGGATCAGAAATCCCCGGAGTTCCCGCATCTGTAATGATTGCGATGTTTTGTCCATTTTTTAAATCATCGACTACCTTTTGTGTAGTTTGATGTTCATTATGCAAATGATAGGATTTCAGCGGTTTAGATATTTCATAATGTTTTAGAAGAAAACCAGACGTTCGGGTATCTTCACACAATATATAATTGACTTCTTTCAGAATTTTTACGGCTCTGAAAGTCATGTCTTCAAGGTTACCAATCGGTGTTGGAACAAAATACAGAATTCCGCTCATCTATAAATTTTCAAATAAGTTCTTGCAAAACTCCTCTAAACTGGGATCTCTTGCTCCCATTAAAAGTAAAACCACGCCTTGCTTTAATTCCGGTTTCAATGCTTCCAATAAATTGCTTCTGCATTCTACAAAATGGGCTTTCTTCCCTTTTTCTTTGATGCCGACAATTAAATCGTTTGCTGAAATATCTTTCACGGCAGTTCCTCCGGCGTAAAAAATTTCGCTCATCCAAATTTCATCTTGGGGTCGTAAAGAATCTGCGATTTCATTAATGAAATCATCCTTCAAAAATCGGGTCGGTTTGTAACCATGGGGTTGAAACCAAGCAATTACTTTATCAGCCAAAGGTTGACACGCTTTTATAGAAGCTGCACATTTCGCGGGATTGTGCGCATAATCATCGATGACCCAAACACCATTTTTCTGTCCGAGAATTTGATGACGGCGATAAATTCCTTCGTAGTTTGCTAAACTTTCAGCGCATGTTTTTAAGTCGATTCCAATCTGATTTGCGACGGCAATTGCTGCTGTGGCATTTTCCACAGAATGTTGCCCTAAAGAATTCATCTGAAATGGCTGATCTAAAACTTCAAAAGTTAAAGACAAGCCATCCTGTTTAAAATTCTCTGCAGAATATCCTGCATTTTTTTCTTCAAACCCAAAATCATTTTTAATATCAGCAGACAATGATTTCGATAATGTATTTGATTGATTTACAATGAATAAACTCTTAGAATTATTTTTAAAAATAGTAAACAAATCTATTAATTCATCTATTTCCTGATGATCTTTATCTATGTTTAGAAGTAAGCCGATTTCAGGTTCGTACTGAACAACAGAACCGTCACTTTCGTCCGCTTCAATAATGAGCCATTCTCCTTTTCCAACGGCCGCATTTCCAATTTTGCCATCTTTAATAATGCTTGTTAATCCCGCGCCGGAAATAATGCTGGGTTCATAATGAGCATCCAGCAAGATCTGATATAACATCGCCGAAGTCGTAGATTTTCCCGAAGTTCCGGCGACTGCAATGGTCTTTTTACTTTTTGCGATGATGGATAAAAGTTCACTTCTTTTTATAATGGGAATTCCCAATTCTTTCGCTTTCTGTACTTCGTAAACCGTATCTTCAATTGCGGTGGAAACTACAATTAAATCGGTCTTTTCTGTAATTCCGCTCCCGTCCTGAAGAAAACAGTGAATGCCTTCTGCTTCGAGTTGTTCTCTGGTTTTGTTATATTCACCAGGATGGAAATAGCGGTCGCTACCACTTACTTCTTTTCCAATTCCTCTCAAATATTGCGCAATGGCACTCATTCCGACTCCCGCAACTCCAATAAAAAAGACGTTTTGGAAGTCTTCTATTTTTTTAATCATATTTAAAGTTTCAGGGCTTACATAAATTTATTCTCCACCAAATTCCAAAGTCTTTGGGCATATTCATCAGATTTGCTCCAATCTTTTTTGTAGTAGATTTCGCTAAGGTATTGTTTTGCTTCCTCCAAAGTTCCGAAACTGTTCAATTTGTCAATGGTGATTTTTAATTCTTCTACATCCCCATTAAAAAGACTTTTACTAAAGGCCACTCTATCGTTTAAATCGAGTTTAAACTCCGGTTTCTTTCTTTCGGCCTCCATGAAATCGGTCTTAATATTTGTTTTCAATAAACTTCCCGGGTCCTGTTCCTTCTCTTTTAAAGCTGCGTCATGCTCCAATGGGTCGTCATCAAATAATTGCTGAACAACCTTTAACCCTTTAATATTTGCTAATCTAAATTTTTTCTCTGCCTGTTGTAGGGGCGTTTCATGTTGTGGTTCAACAGAATCTTGTTGAGGATCAACTGGATCTTGTTCGTGTTTACTGAATTCTACAATTTTTCGTCTGCGTTCTTCCATTTCCTCCAACTCTCTTTCTTTCTGTGCAATTCGCTCCTCATAATCCAGGTTTTCCTGCTCTACAATTAGGGGAATTTCTTTTTCAACCACGTTTGAAATTAAAGGTTCAGAAAAAGATAAATCTTCAGAAGACTCGGGATCGGAAGCTGAAATTGCTTCATGCAGAACAAATTCTTCGTTAACATTTTCTGCATCGAAATTATTCAGTTCATTGGTGAAAATAACTTCTTCTTCGATAACATCATGGGCAAAATCCTCTTCATTCAGATCATCATGATTAAATTCATCTTGCTTTTGAATAGCGTAATTCTTCTGGATTTTCTCACCATACGCTTCAAAAATTTGGTCAAAATCATCTTTATTTTTTTCCAGTATGCGAAGGAATGCAATTCTGTCGCCTGCTTCTGCAAATAAACCCTGCTTCATGATCAGCTCATCTGCAGACTCTATTTTGGCGAGAGATTCCAAAATACTTTTGGTTTCGAAAAAAATTTTATCCTGTATATCTTGGAGGTTTTGCATATGAGAATCTTATTAAATTTCCGTAATTTTGGTCTTTTAAATCTTACGGCTAATTTAACAAATGTTTTTAGAAAATACAATTAATCACGCAAAACAAAGCGGTTGGATGGAAGTAATCTGCGGCTCGATGTTTTCAGGAAAAACGGAAGAGCTCATCCGCAGGTTACGGCGTGCAGAAATGGCCGGACAAAATGTAGAAATCTTTAAGCCAAAACTTGATACCCGGTATGGGGAAGAAGAAGTGGTTTCTCACAATCAAAATAAAATTCGAAGTACACCCGTAGAAAGTCCAAACGAGATTTTATTGCTCGGCTCCACCTGCGATGTGGTAGGAATTGATGAAGCGCAGTTCTTCGACGAAAGTATCGTAGATGTGGCTAACAAATTGGCTAACAACGGCGTACGTGTTGTTATTGCAGGTTTAGATATGGATTTTATGGGACGCCCTTTTGGACCAATGCCCAACTTAATGGCAACCGCAGAATACGTAACGAAAGTGCACGCAATTTGCAAAAGAACCGGAAATCTGGCCAACCATTCTATGCGGATTTCTGCAAATACAGACCTCGTACAATTGGGCGAAACTGAAAGTTATGAAGCCGTAAGTAGAAAAGTTTTCAACGAAGAATTTCTGAACAGAGAAAATTCATGAATTATACAACTAAACAAATCGCAGAAATCACGAACTCCCAAATAATTGGTGATGAGAATCTGCATATTAAGAATATTTCCTACGATAGCAGAAATCTATATTCAGTTACAAATTCTGCATTTCTAGCCATCAACACTCCAAAAAATTCGGGTGAAAAATATATTCACTCTGCTGTTGATAAAGGAATTAGAGTGATCATTTCGGAAAATTATCTTCCGGAATTTGAACAGGTGACGTGGATTATTGTAGAGAATTCAATTCTTTTTTTACAACAGTTAGCAAAATTCCATTTAGCTCAGTTCGATCTTAGAACTATTGGGATTACGGGAAGTAATGGTAAAACAATTGTGAAAGAATGGCTTTACCAAACGATGTTTCATGATTATGCAACGGTTAAAAGTCCAAAGAGTTTCAATTCACAACTTGGGCTTCCGCTTTCATTGCTGGAAATTAACAAAAAACATCAGCTGGGTATTTTTGAAGTTGGAATTTCAAAGCCGGGAGAAATGAATATTCTTGAAAATCTGTTTTCGCCAAATATTGGAATATTAACGCACATAGGAGCTGCACATTCATCAAATTTCGATTCATTAGAGGAACTAATTGATGAGAAAATTCTTTTATTCAAAGATTCAGAAATAATTATTTACAATGGTGATAATCAATTGGTCTGTAACAAAATACAACAGTTATATTCAAGTAAAAAATTAATATCATTCGGTTTTAAAAATCATAATAATATTTATATTAAAAATGATTGGAAAGATCGAACACAGGAAATTACCATTCAACATTTAGGAGAAGAATTTTCCTTTCCGGTACATCAAAGAGATGAAGCAACGCTAAGCAATGTGCTTTGTGTGGTTTCTGTTTTGAAAGAATTTGGTTTTGAAAATTCAAAAATAATTGAAAAGCTCAATGCTCTGCGATCTGTTGAGATGCGCCTGGAAAGCGTGAATGGAATACGTAACAATTTGATTATCAACGATTCCTTTAATTTAGATCTGGATTCATTAAAGATTGCTTTTCAGCACATTAATGAATACAACAAACCTCATAAAACGCTAATTCTTACTGATTTTGTGGAAGGTAAAAATGCCGATCAGCTTTATCAGGAAGTTGCCACGTTAACAAATGACCAAAATTTTGAATCGGTATTCTTAATTGGGGAGGAAATTACAAAACTCCAAAACCATTTTTCCGCTAAAACATTTACTTTTAATAACACTACTGAACTGATTGAAAGTCTTTACCTTAATCAAATTGAAAATCATCTAATCTTACTGAAAGGTGCGAGAAAATTTGAGATCGATAAGGTAAAATCATATCTGGAATTACAGAAGCACGACACTGTTTTAGAGGTGAATCTGAATGCCATTTTGCATAACATCAATGTACATAAAGGCCTTTTGAAGCCTGAAACAAAAATGATGGCGATGGTAAAAGCCTATTCTTACGGGCTGGGTGGGTACGAAATTGCGGAATTTCTGCAACATCATCACATTGATTATTTAGGGGTCGCTTATGCAGATGAAGGCGTTGATTTGCGGAAAAACGGGATTACCACACCGATCATGGTGATGAATCCGGAGCAGCACAGTTATAATATTATCATCGATTATAATTTAGAACCTGAAATCTACAGCTTCCGCGTTTTGGAACTTTTTAATGAGAAACTAATTCAGAAAGGGATACAAAATCGCTACCCTATTCACATCAAATTAGAAACAGGAATGCATCGTCTTGGTTTTAAGGAAGATGAGTTATCTTTGCTCCTGGAAAAGTTGAAGACGATGAATATGAAAGTAAAATCAATCTTCAGTCATTTGTCTTCTTCTGATGATGATTCTGAAAAAGCGTACACTTTAGAACAAATTAAAATATTTGACCGTAATTCTCAGAAACTGGTAAATGCACTCGAAGAAGTTCCCATTCGGCATATTCTAAATACTTCAGGTATTGTAAATTTCGCCAATTATCAATTTGATATGGTGAGAATTGGAATTGGAATGGTCGGTATATCGGCAAATGAAGAAATTAAAAAACAACTTAAAAATGCCGTAAGTTTTAAAACGGTAATATCACAGATATCAGAAGTAAAAGAAGGACAATCAGTAGGTTATAACCGGAAATTTAAGCCGTTTGAAAATACAAGAATTGCTACTATTCCGGTTGGATATGCCGATGGAATTCCAAGATTGATCGGTAATAATGCAGGATTTGTCGGCATCAGAAAAAACCTTTTCCCCATCGTTGGAAATGTCTGTATGGATATGATGATGATCAACATTGGAGATTTTTCGGTGAAAGAAGGTGAAGAAGTGATTATTTTTAACTCCAATCCCTCTTTAGAAGATTTCGCTACCTATTGTAAAACCATTCCTTATGAAGTACTGACTTCAATATCGCGAAGAGTAAAACGAATTTATATTAAAGACTAGATGAAAAAACACTTTTTATTATTACTTCTATTTCTAATGACTTTCTATGCGAAAGCTCAGGTAAAAGAAGGATTTACTGTTCCGAAGAATCCGAAAATCGGCTTATCACTTGCCGGTGGTGGTGCTAAAGGATTTGCACATATTGGCGTTTTAAAAGTTCTTGATTCTTTGGGAGTGAAAGTAGATTATATCTCCGGAACGAGCATGGGAGCCATTGTAGGCGGATTATACGCCTCAGGATATACAGGGAAAGAAATTGAAAAAATCGTTTTAGATACCGACTTCTACTCTATCATCGCCAATAAAAAAACCCGCCAGGACGCAAGTTTCTTTAATAAATCTGTTGACAAATATATACTTACCATTCCTGTAAAAGACGGAAAAATAAATGTTCTTCCAAAAGCAATATCTACGGGTCAGAAAAATATTTATTTGCTCAAGGAGCTTTTTAAAAATGTTTCAACGATTACCGATTTCTCCAAGTTACCGATTCCTTTTATGTGTATTGGTACCAATCTGGAAAGCGGAAAAATGAAAATATTTGAAAGCGGTGATCTGGTAAGTTCTATTATGGCAAGTTCCGCCTTTCCTTCTTTAATGGATCCTGTAAAAATTGGGGATTCTTTGTATATCGATGGAGCCATGACCATTAATTATCCTTCCAAACCTTTAAGAGATAAAGGTATTGATATCGTGATAGGCGTTGATTTAAGTCAGGGATTAGCCAGCCGTGAAAATTTACAGTCTGCAATTTCCATTTTAAACCAAGTGATCGATTTTGGTATTCAAAAAGAAACCATCAATCAATTACAATATACTGATATTAACATCAAACCGGATCTTGGAACTAATGGCGCGACCAGTTATGATGCCAAAAAAGCCATCTTGGATTCTGGGTATGTTGAAGCGCAAAAATATATCGAACCCCTCAATTTACTGCCCAAAAAAGACCAGGTTCTTTTGAGAGCACCCATGAGTTCAATTTATTCCAATGTTTACAAAATTGATAGTTTAATCGTGGAAAACAATCATATTTTCAGAAAGAATTATGTGCAGGGAAAAATGAATCTTAAAATTCCCTCCCTACAAACTTACGGTGGGATTAACCGAATGATTGATAAACTGTATGCCACCAATAATTACCGATTAATTAATTATGATTTAATTCAGGACGAAGATAAAAACTATCTTAAGCTTGATGTTACGGAAGATGATACCCGTTTCTTCTTAAAATTTGGTCTGCACTATGATGAAATTTTCAAAACCGGACTACTTCTAAATGCCACAGCTAAAAGATTATTGTTCCAAAATTCTACAGTATCTCTGGATTTAGTGGTGGGCGATCAGACCCGTTATTACTTTAATTATTTCATTGATAATGGGTATATCCCAGGATTTGGAGTTTATGCTTCCGGAATGTCCCTTGATTTAAAAGATATAGACAGTAATATTTACGATAAATGGAATTGGTTTCGGAATGAAGTCTATCTACAGTCGATTTGGAGGGATAAATATGCGATAGGTGGTGGTATTAGCCACGATTATTTCGAATCAAAGTTAGTAGGTAATCCAAAATATGGTTTTTCAGAAAACTACATTAATGCCTATGTTTTTATTAAAAGTGACACCCAGGACGACCGTAGTTTTCCAACGAGAGGAATCTATCTGAGTGCAGAAGGGAAAGTAATCGATATTCTTAACAAATTAAGTGACGGCAAAATATTACAGGCAAAAATTAACACCCAATTAAACTTTCCTATTTCTGATTGGCTTACCTACCGATTGGGATTGGTGGGTGGTTTTACGATCGGTGAAGATCTAAGTCCTTATTACCAATACCATCTTGGAGGATTATTTCAGCAAAATCTAGGAAACTTCGTGAGCTTCGCAGGATATGAATTAGGCCAAAGAACTGCTCAGAATATTCTGGTAAATTCCAATACGTTCCAGTTTAAATTTTGGAAAAATTGGTATGCAGATGCGAATATTTCAATCGCCAACCTCTTTGATGATATCAAAGTGGATGATATTTTGCACATTACCGATTCATCCGCAGGTGTTACCGCGGGGTACAAATCACCATTCGGACAGATAAAAATAAATTACAGTCACTCTTTACAAATAAATAAGGGAATGTTCAGTGTAATCCTGGGACATTGGTTTTAGAATATGATACAATTTTTCTTTGAAGAAGTAGAAACTCTAGCACTCGGTGACAAGACAACCGATTGGTTGAAGAATATCATTATTACTGAACAGAAAAAAGTAGGCAAAATTACTTATGTCTTTTGTACTGATGAAGCATTGCTGAAAGTGAATAAAGATTTCCTACAACATGATTACTATACAGATGTCATTACCTTCGACTATGTAAAAGGCAAAACCATCTCGGCTGATATTTTCGTATCTTTGCCCCGAATTTCAGAAAATGCTGAAACTCTAAATAAAATTTTTAATATTGAATTACATAGAGTTTTAGCGCACGGAATCCTTCATTTATGCGGTTATAAAGACAAAACGGAAGAAGAAATTCAGGAAATGAGACAGAAGGAGGATTTTTATCTTAGCCTTATTTAGGAGTACTTCAAATAATAAGTCTTCCAAAGATCTAGGGCTGATCGACTACTTAAGGCTACACAATACAATGCCGAAATTGGGGCACTTAGAAATTCAAAGACCCAAACTTTAACTTTAATAATGTTTCACGTGAAACATTTTAAATATTCAAAATGATAAATGATATATACGACGTTATTGTAGTTGGCGCAGGACACGCCGGATCAGAAGCTGCAGCGGCTGCTGCAAACTTAGGTTCCAAAACACTGCTTATTACGATGAACATGCAGACCATCGGACAAATGTCCTGCAATCCTGCAATGGGCGGAATTGCAAAAGGACAGATTGTACGTGAAATTGATGCGATGGGAGGTTACTCCGGAATTATCGCAGACAAATCTGCTATCCAGTTTAAAATGTTGAACCTTTCAAAAGGTCCTGCAATGTGGTCTCCACGAACACAAAATGACAGAATGCTTTTCGCAGAAGAGTGGCGCATCGCTTTGGAACAAACTCCAAATCTGGACTTTTTTCAGGATATGGTGAAGAGCCTTATAGTTGAAAATAATAAAGTAGTCGGCGTAATCACCTCACTCGGTTTGCAAATTAAAGCCAAGTCGGTAGTCCTAACCAATGGAACCTTTTTAAACGGTCTTATCCATGTTGGAGATAAACAGTTAGGCGGTGGAAGAATGGGTGAACCAAGAGCATTCGGAATTACTGAGCAATTAGTTTCCCTAGGATTTGAAGCAGGACGAATGAAAACAGGAACTCCACCAAGAGTTGACGGACGATCACTGGATTATTCAAAAATGGAAGAACAAAAAGGCGATGAAAATCCTCAGAAATTCTCCTATTTAGACAGTCCAAAACTTGAGAAACAAATGAGCTGTCACATTGTTTATACGAATGAAACGGTACATGATATCTTACGTGAAGGATTTGACAGAAGCCCAATGTTTAATGGAACCATTCAAAGTACCGGACCGCGTTATTGCCCAAGTATTGAAGATAAAATTAACAGATTTGCGGAAAGAACCAGACATCAACTTTTTGTAGAACCGGAAGGTTGGCGAACTGTTGAGATCTATGTGAATGGTTTCAGTTCTTCTTTGCCGGAAGAAATACAAATGAAAGCCATGAAACACATTCCCGGATTTGAAAATGCTAAAGTTTTCAGACCTGGTTATGCGATCGAATACGACTACTTCCCTCCTACTCAACTGCATCATACCCTAGAAACTAAACTGGTAGAAAACTTATATTTTGCGGGTCAAATTAACGGGACTACCGGATATGAAGAAGCAGCAGGACAAGGTCTAATGGCGGGAATCAATGCACATAATAAAGTTCATGAAAAAGATCCCTTTGTTTTAAATAGAGATGAGGCTTACATTGGAGTTTTAATTGATGATTTAATTACAAAAGGAACGGAGGAACCTTACAGAATGTTTACTTCCAGAGCTGAATACAGATTGTTATTGAGACAGGACAATGCAGATATTCGACTCACGGAAAAATCTTATAATTTAGGATTAGCCAAAGAAGAAAGACTAAAACGGGTAAACGACAAAATCGAACAAAGTAATAAATTAGAAGTATATTTAAAGGATACTTCTTTAAAACCTGGAATAATCAATCCAATTTTAGAAAGTATTTCGTCGGCACCTGTTGATCAAGCGTATCGATCTTCACAAATTTTAACGCGTCCGAATATAACTTTGGAGAAATTGGAAGAGATTGATTTTATAAAAGCAGAAATCGGTGACTACTCTACTGAGGTCAAAGAACAGGCGCAAATAAACATTAAATATAAAGGATATATTGATAAAGAAAGAGATAATGTAGCCAAGTTACTCAGATTGGAAACCATTAGAATTCCGGATACATTCGACTATGAAAACTTAAAGTCTCTATCCGCGGAAGCGAGACAAAAATTCATGAAGGTCAGACCGAAAACGATTGCTCAAGCTTCCAGAATTAGCGGAGTTTCTCCTGCTGATATAAATATTCTTTTAATCTTTTTAAAGTAATAGTTTCACGTGAAACATTACCAATCATAATGAATGTTTATGAAAATTAAAGATCATTTCCTAACGCAGGAAGAGTTTGAGATTATAGAAACTGAAACTTCCGGCGTCTACAAAACATATCCGGTTCCGGAAAATCTAGCACCTTATTATGACAGCAAAGATTATATTTCCCATCATCAGGATTCCGGTAGTTTAAAAGAAAAGTTATATAAAGTTTTACAAAATATAAATCTCAACTATAAAAAGAAATTACTTATCGAATATGCAGGAAAGGGCAAAAAGGTTTTAGATTATGGTTGTGGCGCAGGTGAATTTATTAAATATATTGAGAAAGATTTTGATAGTTACGGCTTTGAACCTAATCCAGTCGCGCGAAAATACGCGAAGAGCAAAGTAAAAAAATCGACTGTAATTGAAGACTTAAATATTTTACCGGATCAAAGTATAAATGTCATCACGCTTTGGCATGTGTTTGAACATATTGATAATCAAGAAGATATATTAAATAAATTTTATAACAAACTGACAGACAGAGGATTACTAATTGTTGCTGTCCCCAATCCTACTTCTGATGATGCTCTGCGCTATAAAGAATATTGGGCAGCTTACGATGTTCCTCGGCATGTTTACCATTTCTCAAAAAATGGAATGGAAAGATTAATGAACAACAAAAAGTGGAAAATCAGAAAAATAAAACCACTCCTACTCGATTCGTTTTATATTTCAATGTTAAGTGAAAAATATAAAAAATCCTCACTTTTCGGGATTAAAGGTCTGTTCTACGGACTCATTTCTAACGTAAAAGCATCAAAAACGGGCGAATTTTCTAGTTTGATATATATTATCGAAAAAAAATAGTTTTTCGATTTTTGACCGATTTCTGAGATCAAAATTTTGATCGATTTCGGGAAAAATTGTGAATTGTACCATTTTTAAAAAATTACTTCCCTCTATAAGAAAAATTATTGTGCGATTTGAAACGGTATTTTTTTAATACACTTCAGAAAAAGTAAAAACAAAAAAGTTTCCCAATGTGGGAAACTTTTTTTATAAAATAGAAATAAATCGTATTCTTAATTATTAATGGCTTTCACGCCCGGCAATTCCATACCTTCTAAACTTTCAAGCATCGCTCCTCCACCAGTCGACACGTAACTCACCTTATCCTCATAATTAAACTGTTTTACGAAGGCAACACTGTCTCCTCCACCTACGAGAGAAAATGCGCCCAGCTTTGTTGCTTCTGCAATACTGTCCCCTAAAGCTACGGTACCGTCTGCAAACTTCGGCATCTCAAAAACTCCAATAGGTCCATTCCATAAAATGGTACGAGAATTCATAATGACATCATTAAAGAGCGTTCGGGATTTTCTACCTGCATCCATTCCCATCCAACCTTCGGGAATGTCATAAATATCTTCTTCTTTGGTCTCTGCATCATTACTAAACTCATCAGCCATGATGACATCAACAGGCAGGTAAATATTTACATTTTGAGATTTAGCTTTTTCCAAAATCTCCAGCGCTAAACTCGTTTTATCTAATTCAACAATCGATTTTCCAATTTCGCCACCTAAAGCTTTAATAAAAGTAAACGCCATACCTCCACCGATAATAATATTATCAACTGCAGGCAAAATATTTTCTATAATAGTGATCTTACTGGAAACTTTTGATCCTCCTAAAATTGCAGTCACAGGCTTTTCACCTGATTTCAAAACTTTATCAATCGCTTCTAACTCCTTTGCCATTAGTAAACCGAAAAATTTAGTTGAAGGAAAGAATTGAGCAATTATTGCCGTAGATGCATGTTCACGATGCGCAGTTCCAAAGGCATCATTTACATAAGCATCCCCATAACTAGCTAATTTTTTTGCAAATTCTTTATCGCCCTTCTCCTCTTCTTCGTAGAATCTCACGTTTTCAAGAAGTAAAATCTCTCCCGGTTTCAAAGCAGCAGTCATATTTTTAGCATCCTCTCCCATACAGTCCGGGCAAAACGAAATGCTTTTATTCAATACAGACTCTATTTCAGGGACGATATTTTTTAAAGAAAACTCTTCTGAAAATTTACCTTTTGGTCTACCCAAATGAGTAACAAGGATCACTGAACCGCCGTCATTCAGTATTTTATCAATTGTTGGTTTTACAGCTTGGATTCTGGTATTATCTGTAACTTTCAGATCTGCACTTTGCGGCACATTGAAATCTACTCTCACCAAAGCTTTTTTATCCTTGAAGTCAAAATCATTAATTGTTTTCATAAAATTCTCTCAGTTTTAAGTTTCACAAATTTAGTATTTATTCCCCCGATTAAAAATTTATTTCAATTTAAAATTCCACAAACTCCTATCATTCATTTCATCAACAATAAATACTTATATATATAAAAAGAGAATGAGTAGTGTTGTTGTAGGTTACGAGTTTGGGGAAAACTAAATTTATTTTTTTCATCACATGCAATTGTTTTAAATGCACGTACTTATCCACATTTTAAAGGGTTGATTTTAAAGGGTTTAATATAAATATTAACAATTGTTGATAATTCTCAATTATGATGTTTATGGAAAAGCTCATTATGAAGAAGTTTGTTATTAAACCACTACAATTTTATAAAAGTTCTTGGCTCCGTTTCCAAATATAAAGTCTATTAGCAAATTTATGCTTACGTTCAAAGACAAATCTCAAAGAACTTATCCACATCAAATGAGTAAGATCTCCCCAAGTTATCTATAAAGATTAACATTTTGTGGATCAATCTATTTTTCCCTCTGCGCGTTTGTACAAAAGCCTTCTATTATATTTTATGTGTATAAGAATCATATTTATATTATTAATCTTAAATTTGTCTTACTTGAAAAATCTGAGCTAAAAGAGTAAACATGAAAAAAATAGCAATTGCATGTGATCATGCCGGTTTCGACTACAAAGAAATAATAAAGAAACATTTAGAAGGAAAATACGAAGTAGAAGATTTCGGTACCTTTTCTAAGGATTCTGTAGATTATCCTGATTTTGTACATCCAGCGGCTACATCTGTCGCAGAGGGAAAAAATGAGTTGGGTATATTGATCTGTGGTAGTGGAAATGGAGTTCAGATGACTGCAAATAAACATCAGGATATTCGATGTGCATTATGTTGGATGCCTGAACTTGCCGTATTGGCGAGAAAACATAATAATGCAAATATGATCGCTCTCCCGGCGCGGTTTATTGCAAGTGAATTAGCAACAGATATTGTTGATGACTTCCTGAATACTGATTTTGAAGGTGGAAGACATCAAAACCGAGTGGAGAAGATTTCATACTGTTAATCTTAAACTCTTTAATTACAAAACCATTATATGGCAAAAAAAGCAAAATATATATCGGACAAAAACAATCATAAACTTCAGGAAATTGGAAGAATGATCCTGCGTTTTATGAATGAAAAATCCGGAAAAATCTTTAACTATAAGCAAATTGCTGATGGTATTGATTACAAAAATCCCAGACAGCGCGAACTGGTCATTCAGTCAATTCACAAATTACTATCTGATAAGCGAATCAAAGAAGTAGAAAAAGGAAAATACATCATTAACCTTAATATAGAAGGAACTTTAACAGGAACGATTGATTTTAACCAAACCGGCAATGCGTATGTAAAGGTTGATGGATTAGACGATGATATTTTTATACACTCTAAAAATGTAAAAGATGCTTTACAGGGCGACACCGTTCTGATCGTAACCTATCATTTCAAAGGACGCAAAATAGAAGGGTCAGTATTAGAAGTGATTGAAAGAAAGCGCGAGCAGTTCGTAGGAACATTTCAGTTTATCAAACATAAAGATTTCGGTTTTGTTGTAGGTGATAAAAAGCAGATCAATACTGATATTTTCGTTCCGAAAGGAAAAATTGCCGGCGCTCAGGATGGGGATAAAGTCGTGGTTAAAATGACCGACTGGAAACAGGGAGAAAAGAATCCGGAAGGTGAAATTATTCAGGTTTTGGGAGTTCCGGGTGAACATGAAACCGAAATTCACTCGATCTTGGCGCAATATGGCCTACCCTACGAGTTCCCTGAAGAAGTGGAAAGAGAAGCGGCCGACCTGGAGCGCAATATTTTGGAAAGTGAGGTTGCAAAAAGACGTGATATGCGTGGAATATGCACATTTACCATCGATCCAAAAGATGCAAAGGATTTTGATGATGCCCTTTCCATTCAAAAATTAGAAAACGGAAACTGGGAAATTGGCGTTCATATTGCCGATGTCTCCCATTATGTCGTCCCTGGAACTTTGGTGGATGATGAAGCTTATAGAAGAGCAACTTCAGTCTATCTTGTCGATCGGGTCGTTCCTATGTTACCCGAAGTTTTGAGTAATGATGTTTGTTCGCTTCGCCCGAATGAAGATAAATACACCTTTTCTGCCGTATTTGAGATTAACGATAATGCAGAAATCAAGAAAGAATGGTTTGGAAGAACCGTCATTCGTTCAGACCGTAAATTTGCTTACGAAGAAGCACAGGAAAGAATAGAGACCCAGGAAGGCGATTTGTTAGAAGAAATCATGACGCTGGACCGACTTGCAAAAATATTAAGAAAACAACGTATTGACAATGGCGCCATTACTTTTGACCGTAGTGAAGTTCGTTTCAATCTTGATGAGAACGGTCAGCCAATCGGTGTTTATTTTAAAGTAAGTAAAGATTCTAATCATTTGATAGAAGAATTTATGTTGTTGGCCAACCGTAAAGTTTCGGAATTTGTTTCTTTGAAGAAGAATGGAAATCCAACAGATAATACCTTTATTTACAGAGTTCACGATGATCCGGATCCTGTAAAATTAGAAGCATTGCGCGATTTTGTGGGAACTTTTGGCTATACCATGAATCTTGCGAATACTAAAAAAGTAGCAGAATCTTTGAACAAACTCTTACAGGACGTAAAAGGGAAAGGAGAAGAAAATATGATCGAAACCTTAGCCATGCGTTCGATGAGTAAAGCCATCTACTCTACCGATCCTATTGGCCATTATGGATTAGGCTTTGACTATTATTCACATTTCACGTCTCCAATACGTCGTTATCCGGATTTAATTGCGCACCGTTTATTACAACATTATCTGGATGGTGGTAAATCACCTAATAAACAGGATTATGAGGTAAAATGCAAGCATTGCAGCGGCATGGAACGACTTGCTTCAGATGCGGAAAGAGACTCGATCAAATTTATGCAGGTTAAATTTATGGAGCAGCATATTGGAGAAGAATTTACGGGTGTTATATCAGGAGTTGCCGATTTTGGATTCTGGGTACAGATTCCGGAAAATGGTGCTGAAGGTTTAATAAAACTGCGTGATTTAATGGATGATTCTTATTCTTACGATGCAAAAACCCATTCGGTACAAGGCAGTAAAACAGGAAATAAGTTCCAGCTGGGTGATCAAGTCACTATTAAAGTAATGAAAGCGAACTTAATTCAAAAACAATTAGATTTCAAAATCATTTCCTCTTAAAAAGTATATAAAATTACCTGTTGGTTTAGAAGAATTGATTCGATTCTAAAAATAATTTAATGATAGAACTCATCCTTTCAGCAGTCGGTTTAGGAATAATGCTGAGTCTGGTTTTTATTGGCCCTATTTTTTTTCTGCTTATTGAAACCAGTTTTTCCCGTGGTCCCAAACATGCCTTTACCTTAGATTTAGGCGTGGTTTTCGCTGATATTATTTGTATCGCTGCTTCTTATTTTGCGAGTGGCGATTTGGTACAGATCATCGATAAACATCCCGGGTTTTACCGCATCACTGCTTTCATTGTTTTTATTTATGCATTATACATGATTGTTTCCAAAACAAAAATGCGCTTGCAGGGTGAAGAAAAAATGATCGGACAGAACTATTTTAAAACCTTCCTGAATGGATTTTTCTTTAATATTCTGAATATTGGAGTTGTTTTATTTTGGTTGGTTACGGTAATCTCCGTGCGAAATGCCTATCCTGAACTTCAAGATTTTCTTTTATATATGGGACTTGTTGTAGGAACTTATCTCATCATTGATATTTTTAAAATCTATCTGGCTAAAATTTTTCATTATAAACTGACTCAAAATCTTGCAAATCAGATAAGACGGGGAGTTGGCTTTATCCTGTTGGCCTTCAGTATTTTTATTTTTTTGCAGAGTTTTAAAAAATTTAATCAGTTCGATAAAAAACTGGAGGAAGCCGAAAGAACCGAACAAAAAGTATTGCATCAATGAAAGAAATCATCTTCCCAACATCTTTAAAAAAAGGCGCTAAAATTGCCCTTATTTCGCCCGCAGGTGCCGTAGAAGAAAAACAGGTAGAAGAAGGGATAGAACTAATAAATAAGAAAGGATTCGAACCGGTTTTAGGTCAACATCTTTTCACGAAGTATGTTCATGGATACAATTACGCCGGGACCGAAAAAGAAAGAGTTTCTGACCTGAACTGGGCTTTTAATGACGATGAAATTGAAGCGGTCTGGGCCTCAAGAGGAGGATATGGATGTCAGCATTTATTAAAGCATTTAAAACTGGTTAAGTTTCGTAATCATCCAAAATGGTACATTGGATATTCTGACAATACGGTGATTCAAAGTTTTTTATTAAAAAACAACTTTGCTTCTATTAATGGACAGACCCTTAAAACTTCAAGTTTTGGCGTGACCGGTGAAAGTTATGATTTGATCTTTGATATTTTAAAAGGAGGCAAACCCACTTACCAGATCCCAACCCATTATTTAAATAAAAAAGGAACAGTTGAAGGACCTTTAGTTGGCGGAAATTTAGCCTTAGTTTATGCACTTTTAGGAACTTCATACTCCTTTGATTTCAGAGAAAAGATTTTATTTATTGAGGAAATTGGGGAAAAATATTACGCGCTCGACCGTATGCTGATGAGTCTTGAATTGGCAGGAGTTTTCCGGAAAATTAAGGGATTAATTATTGGTGGGATGATCAACATGGGTGACGAGAAAGACAACGCCAACTATGAGGAAAGTTTTGATGAATTTGCCTACCAGCTAATCGCCGAACGTTTAAAGAAATACAATTTTCCAACTATTTTTGGTTTTCCGAATGGTCATATTTATGATAACAGACCCTTGATTATAGGAGCAAATGTGGTAATGAATATTGGATCAGAAACTTTCGTTGCATTTTAATGGAGACTTTAGAAATTTCAAAATATGTTTTAGCGGGAATGCTTATTATTGCCGGAATCTTACATTTTCTAAAGCCTAAATTTTATTTAAAGATAATGCCTGATTATCTGCCGGCCCCACTTCTACTTGTCATCTTAAGTGGTATTGCTGAAATAATTTGTGGTTTATTGCTCGTTTTCCCAAATACGCAAACCATAGGTGCTTATCTCACGATCGCTTTATTCGTGGCAGTTTTTCCTGCAAATATCGAAATGAGCAGAAAGTATTACCTTCGTAGAAAGAAGGGATTTTGGCTGACCATATTACGGCTCCCCTTGCAACTTGCACTCATTTGGTGGGCTTATCAATTCATTAGATAATGGCAGAACACAATGATTTTGGAAATCTTGCAGAACAACTTGCAGCAGACTTTTTAGAAAAAAAAGGGTACAAAATTTTGGTTAAAAATTTCCGGTATCAGAAAGCGGAAATTGACATTATTGCAAGCTTTGAAAATCTTATCATTATTGTAGAAGTTAAAGCTCGAGGATCTGATATTTTCATGGAACCCCAGGAAGCAGTAACCAAAAAGAAAATCAAATCATTGGTCATGGCCACCGATTTTTTTATGAAAGACCGAAATCTGGATCAGGAAGTTCGATTTGATATTATCGCCGTCTTACCTGACGAAAGAAAGAAATTGCAAATCACGCACCTGGAAGATGCCTTTCAAAGTTTTGACGCTAATTAAAATATAAATAATTATTTAAAAAATGAAAACTGCACTCATCACCGGAGCTACTTCCGGAATAGGAAAAGCCACTGCTCAACTTCTTGGCAGACAAGGGTACAGATTAATTATCTGTGGTCGTAGAATAGATGTTTTAGAAGAGTTACAGGCTGGACTTTCACCCCATACCGAAGTTTTTAGTTTAACATTTGACCAGCGGTATTATGCTGAAGTTGAAAAAGCCATTACCTCCTTACCCGAAAACTGGAGAGAAATTGATATTCTCATTAATAATGCGGGAAACGCCCATGGACTGGATTCGTTAATCGAGGGTAATGTAGAAGATTGGGACGCCATGATGGACGGAAATGTAAAAGGACTTTTATACGTTTCCAAAATGATTCTGCCTGGAATGAAGTCTAGAAATTCCGGACATGTAATCAATATTTCTTCCGTGGCGGCTCGACAAACCTATGCAAATGGCGTTGTGTATTGTGCTTCGAAGAGAGCCGTAGATGTGATTTCTGAAGGAATGCGTTTAGAATTAACGGAGTTTGGAATTAAAGTGACCAATATTCAACCCGGTGCAGTAGAAACTGATTTTTCTAAAGTTCGATTTAAAGGGGATGAAACCCGTGCAGATACGGTCTATCAAGGATATGAGGCGTTGAAAGCTGAAGATATTGCAGATGCCATCTCCTACTGTATTAATGCACCAAAGCACGTTACTGTTTCTGATATGACGATCTACCCGAGCGCGCAAAGTGAACCGCGCACAATCCATCGAAAATAAATCTTAAACTATTAGTTGTAAAAATATTTTTCTAATGTTTAAATTGCAACTTTAATAAATGAAGCCCATGAAAATTCTGCATATTGAGACGTCCTCCAGAAATTGTTCAGTAGCCATTTCAGATGGTGCTGATTTGTTATGTTTATGTGAAAAAGTTTCTGAAAATTACAAGCAATCGGAAAGTCTGCACACCTACGTTGAGTGGGCTTTGGAAGGAGCAAATCTAACTTTAAAAGACATGGATGCAATTTCTTTAGGCAAAGGTCCGGGTTCTTACACCGGACTACGAATTGGAGCGTCTTCGGCGAAAGGGTTTTGCTATGGTATCCATATTCCACTCATTGCGGTCAATTCTCTATTAACGATGATAGAGCCGTTTCTAGATGGTGAATATGACCTTGTGATTCCTATGGTCGATGCCCGAAGAATGGAGGTTTATTGTGCGGTTTATGACGGTAAAACGAGTGAACTTATAAAAGATACGGAAGCCAAGGTTTTAGATGAGCATTCATTTCAGGAATATGCAGATCAAAAAATACTTTTTGTGGGCGATGGGGCGAAGAAATCGAAAGAGCTTCTACAACTTCCAAATGCGGAGTTTAATGATACGGTCTTCCCTTCTGCAAAATACTTGATTCGGCATTCTGTTACGAAATACAATGCAAAGGATTTTGAAGACGTGGCTTATTTTGACCCATTTTATCTGAAAGATTTTCAAGGCGTAAAAAAGATAAAAAGCGAAGACTGATGTTCGCTTTTTTTATTTGAGTTTTATTTCGCCCAGACTTGAGCTTTTTGGAGATTGATTATTGTTAATCCGTGGCGTTCTTTGGGGCGTTTCCGTTCTCCTTGAACCCGGTGGACCGCCTGGACCCGTATTCCCCGGAACAGGCATTGGATCATCACTGTCCATAGAAACGGGAACTGGAGCAGCTTTAGTTTCAATGACATTGCCTGATTCATCTGTCCTTTCGATATCCAGATCACTTCGCAGATATTTCAACATTTCTTTCGCTTTTTCGCCTTCTAAAGTTCGGGAATAATTTAATGCGATCTGTTCCAGCTGTAAAATCATGATTTCCTTCCCTGCAGTTTTACCACTGTTAAAGGCATTAAGCAAAGTAAATTTCGGCACCAAAGCGTCTTTCGGATATTTCTCCAGGGCGGTTTCAATCACCGTTTTACTTTCCTCATATTTTTCTGCAGCATAAAGATCGAAAGCCTGCGCATATAATTTTTCAACCTCTTCCGAAGATTGCGAGAACGAACTGTTTTTAGGATTTCTCACAAATTCAGCATAAGAAGTATACGGGAATTCAGTCAAAATTAATTGTTTCGCTCTTTCCGCAGCTTCGGGATTTTTCTCGTAATTAAACGCAAAAACCTGATATAATGCCTGAAGTTTAATATCTTCTTCGGGCTGCGTATCTGCTAAGTCATATAAAGTTTTTGTCGCCAGTGGAGTATCGGAAAAATAGGTTTCATACATTCTTCCGAGTCCTAAAGTCGCAGTATCACGTGCTTTTTTTAGGGCTAAAATATCCTCTGATTTGGTAGGGATTTTCTCGATATAGAAACTGGGTTCTAAACGTCTTGGATCGGGCGCAGTAGAAATTCCCATGGCTTCATTTTTCAAATCTTCAATGGTCGTCGTTCTTGCAGAAGTTCGCCAATTATCATTTAAAGACCTGTTTCCCCAAATTTGTTTAAAGGTAGATTCTCCTTTAGCAACAGTTCCCACGTTCGCAAAATAAAAGCCCCCTTTTGAACTTTCGAAATCTTGAAAACCGCCTGTATTCGAAGCAAACGGTGAATTTGCGGAGTAGTCGCCAGTGTCAAATCCTTTACTTCTCTCCTCTCTTTTACGTTCTAATTCTTCCTGTGCTTCTTTTATTTTAATACCGTCAATGTATTTATTGAAAAAGGCAATTCTTTCAGCTTCCGGCATCTTCGTCAAAGCCAGAATACTGTCATTTTTTTTGATAAGATAATAATTTGCAGAAACTTTTTTGATGTTTTGGGATTGATCCTGCAATAGAATTTTTGAAGGTTCGTAGGTCATCACCGCAAGTGAAGAATCATAAAATGCTCCTGCAGAAAGATAATCGCTTTGTTCAAAATACATTTTTCCGATCTCATAATAGGCAAGACCACGAACCTGAGGATCAGAAACCTGCTCTTTTAGAGACTGGGCGAAATAAGCTTTTGCTTCCTCTTTTTTACCCGCTTTATTGGCCATTAAACCCAAAGCATAGTAAAACTCATTCTTTCGGGAACCGTAAGTTCCTTTCTTACTTATTTTTTCTAAATAAGATTTTGCGCCTTCATAATCGTCATCTTTTCCATTAAAGGTTTTGGCGATTTCAATTTGAGATTTCACTTCAAATTCAAAGTCATTCGCGTTTTTGTAGGCGGTTACAAAACTTTCTCTGGCTTCTTCATTGCGATCCAGATCAGCCAGTATTTGTCCGCGTAAGAAGGCAATTCTACTTCTTAATTTTCGGTTTTTATTAACAACGTAGGCATCGTCTAATTCATTTACAGCATCTTGTTTTTTTCCGGCTGCCAAAAGCATTTCCGAATAATAAATGCCTAAAAGTTTTCGGTACTCTTTTTTGATTTTACTTTTTTTCAAATCTGCAAAAACTTCCTCCGCACGGTGATAATCCTCCATTTTGGAGAAAGCCAAACCTTGATAAAGTCTTGCCAGCGGCATTCTTTTATCATTTCGCATATTGTTGAAAATATAGTTTAAACCATCCAATGCTTCCAGAGGTTTATTTCGGTAAATTCGTGATTGTGCCAGTAAAATATTGGCGTCGAACATTTTTTTATTCTTTTCTTCACCGCCTTTCATTACTGAGTATTTGGCAATGGCTTTCAAGGCTTTTGCTTCAGATATTTCCAGAATAGAGGCGCCTTTTCGACCTCCTGAATTTTGCTGTGAATTCCCCGGAATACGAGAAGATCCGAAAGAGTTTGTGTTGGGAGTTCCAGGTCTTCCAGGCCCGTCTCCAAATACACCATCACTCTGTAAATCAGCACCTAATGGCTGGTCTTCGTAAGTTAAAAGATCAATATAAGGTGCGTAAAAATTATCTTTATGTGCTTTGTCGCGATTTCTGAATTCCGTTTCTAAAGCATCCTGGCTGTTAAAAAGGGTATTATAGTAGGAAAAAAATCCTTTCATAAAAGTAGAATCATTGGTCTTTTTTCGCGAGGAACAGGAATTAAAGACCACGACTGCAAGAAGGAAGTATATTGTTTTTTTCATTATTTAGTATAACTTTCAAATTAGCCGTTTATTATGAAAATGCCAATTAATTTTTGTAAAAATAATGAATTTTTGTTTTAAGAAGCCTTATGTTCTAAATCTTTTAAAATCTTGTAGACCAAATGGGTGGGCAAGCCCATAATGGTGTAATAATTTCCCTTCATATTTTTAATTTTTGCCATTCCGAGCCATTCCTGAATACCGTAACTCCCCGCTTTATCGAAAGGTTTAAAATGGGTGATATAGTAGTCTGCTTCCTCCGATGAAATAGTATCAAACGAAACTTCGGCCACATCAGTTTGTGTGAAAGTTTCCGTTTTTGTTTTAAGGGTAATTCCGGTAAAAACCTGATGCGTATTATCAGATAACTCCAACAGCATTTCTTTTGCATGAATTGCATCTTTTGGTTTACCCAATATCTTCTGATTTAAGGCGACTACAGTATCTGCGGTAATTAACACTTCCCCGGCTTCTAAGGGACGAAAGGCTTCAGCTTTCAATTCGGAAAGATAGGCCGCTACGTTTTCTACTTCTAAATGGTCCGGATATACTTCATCACAATTGATGGAGACTACTTCAAATTTGAACCCTAAATTTTGCAATAATTCTTTTCTACGCGGAGAATTTGAGGCTAATAATATTTTCATTTAAAAAAAATATGAGAAAAAAATTAAACGCTTTTCGTATGGTCTTCCATCCATTTTCCCTGAACTTTCATAACCTGTTCAATGACATCCCGTACCGCACCTTTTCCACCCTGAACCGGTGAAATATAATCTGAGATGAGTTTTACTTCAGCCACCGAATTTTCCGGACAAGCCGAAATTCCCGAGATCCGCATCATTTCAAGATCAGGAACGTCATCGCCCATGGTCAAAATTTCCTCATTCTTCAAATTATATTTTTGTTTAAACTCTTCAAATTTTTCCAGTTTATCACTAACCTTTGCGTAATATTCGATGATCCCTAAATAATTAATTCTTTTTCTGACCATAGGATCATCGCCACCCGTAATCACACAAATCGGATAGTCATATTTTCGGGCTTTTACAACGGCATATCCATCGAGAACATTCATGACTCGGGTCATACTTCCTTCGGGAAGCAAATAAACACTTCCATCTGTAAATACGCCGTCGACATCAAATACAAATGCCTTAATATCTTTTAATCGTGATTTATAACTCATACATTTCCTTTATCGATTCGTTCATTACTTTATAAATTTTCAGTTGCTCTTCATCCTTAATCAGATCCTCATGAGCTTTTAAAACCCGCTCATCATTTCGTACCGCCGGACCGGTTTGGGCAAATTTAGGTTCTAGAATTTTAATTTTATCGGTGGTTTCTTTAATTAAAGGTAAAAAATAATCAAACGGTATTTCTTGGGAATCTGAAATTTCCTTTGCTCTTGCAAAAAGATGATTCACGAAATTACAGGCGAAAACTGCTGTTAAATGAATATATTTCCTTTTTTCATACGTCGAAACCATTACTTTTTCTGAAATACTTTCCGCTAGATCTTGTAGTAATTCTACATCTTTCTTATTTTCTGCTTCGATAAAAAAGGGAATTTCGGCATAATTTAAATCCACAGATTTTGAAAAAGTCTGCAACGGATAAAAACTGGCTTTACGATAATTACCCGTAAGAATCTCTTTCGGTAAAGAACCCGAAGTATGAGCAACTAAACAGTTGTCTTTTTTAATCAATTTCGAAACATCTGAAATCGAACCGTCACTTACACAGATAAGATATAGATCTGCATCTTCTAATTGTGTATGAGAGTAGGGAAGGTGCACTTCTTCCGAAATAAGTTGTAAATTGCTTTTGTTCCGGCCAAAAATCTGGGAAACCGGGATTTTATTTTCCGTAAATGCTCTGGCTAAATGATAGGCTACATTTCCGGAACCTATAATAACGATCTTCATAAAATGAAATATAAACAAAGATACTTCTTTTGGTTTGGACTAAAAATTGAAGTCTTATTTAACTTTTAAATCTATTTACTATCCAAACACCGAAAGCATCTCAATGAAGATTAAGGAAAGCGAAATTATCGAGTTGATGTCAAGCGATAAAACCCGTGAAAAAGGGGTTAGCATGATGATGGATGCTTATCAGAGTCGGTTGTATTGGCACATTCGAAGGTTTGTAGTCGATCATGATCTGTCTCAGGATATTCTGCAGGATACTTTTATTAAGGCGTATCAGAATTTTCATCAGTTCAAGCAAGAGAGTCAGTTATATACTTGGTTATACAGGATCGCGACAAATGAATCTCTGCAGCAATTGAATAAATTAAAGAAAATGCAGAAGTCTGATGAAGAAGCAACAGGTCATCTTCAAAATTTAGTTGCAGAAAATGTAGCGCCTGATGCAGATGAAATTCAGGTATTATTACAAAAGGCAATTCAAAGTTTGCCCGAAAAACAGAAGCTGGTTTTCAATATGCGTTATTATGAAGATTTACCATACGAGGATATTTCGAAAATTTTAGACATGTCGGTAGGTACTTTAAAAACCAATTACCATTATGCCAAGCAAAAAGTCGAAGACTATATTAAACAGAACTACACAGAATAATAGGATTACGAGAGATGAAAGAATTTGATATTGAAAAACTAAAACGCGAAAATGTTTTTACAGAACCCGAAGGTTTTTTTGAAGACATGCAGAGGAAAGTGATCGCTCAAACTGTCCCACCTAAAAAAGGGAAGATCATTAAGTTAAATTGGGCATATACTGCAGCGGCTGCCATTGCATTGATTTTTGGATTTACCATTTTTATTAATTCAGATCCGGCTGCCGAAGCAACACCTGCTGTTGTAACTACGACTTCAGCACCTGCTCAGTCTGCAACTTATGGATTATCAGACAACAGTGCCATTGATAGTAATGCAAATACAAAAGATATTGTACAAAATGATTTAACTTTTGAAGAGCAAAACTATCCAAAGAAAACAACAAAAGAAGCGGTCATTGCGAAACCACAAACGGCAAATTTTGCAAGTAAAAAGGAAAACATAAAACCACAAACGTCAGAATTACAAGTAGATCAAATCTTAGCAAGTTTTACATCAGCAGAATTAGCAGATGTTGGAAAAAACTCAGAACAGGATATTTATCTGGATTTGTATAATTAAGATGAGCACTATGAAAAAGATTGGTATAGCGATAATTGTAGTCGTATCAGCACAATTTAGCTTTGCACAGCAGCAAAGTCTGGATTTGAAAAATATGAAACCTGAAGCACGAAAAGAAGTTCTTCAGAAAATGGAACCGAATGAGCGCATGGAATTGCTGAGGCAATACCGGGAAAATATGATTGTTACAGAATTAAATGTTCCTCAAAATACGCAACCGCAGTTTAAATCGTTATACAATGAGTATCAGGAAAAACAAAGTCAAATAAAAAGCAAGTTCAATCCGAAAGATAATTACGAAAGTATGACTGATGCAGAAGCGACCAAGGAACTGGATCAAAGTTTTGAAGTCGGTCAGCAACTTCTGGATACCAGAAAAGACTACTCTAAAAAATTTATGAAAGTAATTTCTCCCCAGCAGGTTTTAAAAATGTACCAGACGGAAGGGAAAATGCGTAAAAAAATATTAGACAGAAAACAAGACGGGCCTGCAAATGCCGGTTCGCAGCGTAGACGACCATAATAGTTTATTTTTTTTAATGTTTGAGCGACCTCTGCAAAAAGTTTGTAGAGGTCGTTCTTTTTTTATTTTCTGGGCGATCCCCTCTCCAATACTCAAACCCCTCGCTCGGGTCGGGCTCTTCACTTCAATTCCTCGTGCCGACGCCTTTCCCAAGCATACTCCGGGATTTCCGTTGCGATCCCTATCGCAAAGAAGTGCTTTAAAATCACACCAATTTAAAAATTGAGAAGGATAAAACAAGAGGTCAGCGAAATGCAATCCTGAGTTTTTCGTACTTTAATCACCTGAAATAGGTGGTTTCAAAGGAAATACTATCTTTAAATATCAAATATTTTTGCAGTTAAATTTCTTCCAAGACATTTTATTGGCATTCATAATATCCACCAAAAAAGATTAAATTTGCAGATTACGATAATTATAGATGAAGAATATACGGAATTTTTGCATTATTGCACATATTGACCACGGTAAATCCACTTTGGCAGACCGACTTTTGGAATATACCCATACGGTAACTTCCCGAGAACTCCAGTCTCAGACCTTGGATGACATGGATATTGAAAAAGAACGTGGGATTACGATTAAGTCTCACGCCATCCAAATGGATTATGAATTAGATGGAGAGAAATATGTTCTCAACCTAATTGATACTCCTGGACACGTTGATTTTTCTTACGAAGTATCACGTTCCATCGCTGCCTGTGAAGGAGCGCTTCTTATCGTTGATGCCGCGCAAAGTATTCAGGCTCAAACCATAAGCAACTTATATTTAGCGTTGGAAAATGATTTAACCATCATTCCAATTTTGAATAAAATCGATTTACCTTCTGCAAATCCGGAAGAAGTAACCGATGAAATCATGGGCTTAATTGGTTGTGAATATGAAGATGTTTTACGCGTTTCCGGAAAGACAGGAGAGGGCGTTCTAGAACTGTTAGAACAAATCGTAAAGAGAATTCCGGCACCGGTTGGGAATGAAGACGGACCATTGCAGGCCTTGATTTTCGATTCTGTTTATAATCCTTTCCGCGGAATTGAAGCCTATTTCAAAGTCGTTAACGGAAGCATTAAAAAAGGTCAGCGAATCAAATTCATGGCGACCGACAAAATGTATGAAGCCGATGAAGTTGGTACTTTAAAATTAAAACAAACCCCAAAGAAAGAAATTAAAACGGGCGATGTAGGTTATATTATTTCCGGTATTAAAGATGCCCGTGAAGTAAAAGTGGGCGATACCATCACTACTTTTGAAAACGGCGCAACAGAGCCAATCGACGGTTTCGAAGAAGTAAAACCGATGGTTTTCGCCGGGATTTATCCAATCGAATCAGAGGACTTTGAAGAACTGCGTTTCTCTTTAGAAAAACTGCGTTTGAATGATGCTTCTTTGGTTTTCGAACCGGAAAGTTCAGCAGCCTTAGGTTTCGGTTTCCGTTGTGGATTCCTCGGAATGCTGCACATGGAAATCGTTCAGGAAAGATTAGACCGCGAATTCAACATGGATGTTATTACAACCGTTCCCAACGTTTCCTACCACGGTTACACCAAAAAAGATCCGGACACGGTAATCTTGATCAACAACCCGTCAGAAATGACCGATCCTATGTTAATGGATCGCGTTGAGGAGCCGTTTATCAAAGCTTCAATCATTACCAAATCCGATTATGTTGGCCCGGTAATGACTTTGTGTATCGAGAAAAGAGGCGAGATCGTGAATCAAAGTTATCTAACTTCAGATCGGGTAGAACTTGTTTTCAATATGCCTTTAGCAGAAGTTGTTTTCGATTTTTATGACCGTTTGAAATCGGTTTCCAAAGGATATGCTTCCTTCGATTATCATCCGATTGGCTTCCGTGCTTCCAAATTAGTGAAGATGGATATCCTGATCAATGGCGATATGGTCGATGCGCTTTCGTCCCTAATTCACGACAGCAACGCTTATTATATCGGAAAAAGAATGTGTGAGAAACTGCGCGAACTGATTCCGAGACAACAGTTTGATATCGCAATTCAGGCCGCTTTAGGAGCCAAAGTTATTGCGAGAGAAACCATCAAAGCTTTAAGAAAAGACGTTACCGCAAAATGTTACGGTGGAGATATTTCCCGTAAACGTAAATTGTTGGAGAAACAAAAAGAAGGTAAAAAGAAAATGAAACAAATCGGTAGAGTAGAGGTTCCACAATCCGCATTTATGGCGGTGTTGAAGCTGAACGATTAATCTATTTATTTGGGCAGCTTTTTCCGTCTTCCGTTCCCGCTTTTTTATTTTGTGGCTTCGACAAGCTCAGCCACCAAATAAAAAGAGCTCCACTCAAGCCGGGCTGCAGATTTTCGCTTCTTCAAAGACTATATAATATTATAAATTCCTGAATTCGTTCAGGAATTTTTTGTTTAAATTCGTGACACTTAAATTATCCCAATGAAATCTATTTCTTTAATTTTTCTTTTAGCAGCGAACCTTATTTTCTCCCAAACCAAATACCAAACACCTTACGAAAAAGGCAACGGAAATCAAACCACCACTTATGAAGAGATGGTTAAATTTTATGACGATTTGGCTAAAGACTTTCCGACGATATCTATTATGTCGTTTGGAACTGATGATAATGGAGAACCAATTAAAGTTGTTGTTTACAATGCTTCAGTAGATAAAAATAATCCGACCATCTTGATTAACAATGGAATCCATCCAGGTGAACCCGATGGAATTGATGCTACCATGATGATGATGCGCGATCTGGTAACCGGAAAAATTACCGCGAAAAATTTAAGGGTCGTGGCGGTTGAAGCGTATAATATCTCCGGAATGTTAAGAAGAGGATCGCATAGCCGAGCCAACCAAAATGGTCCGGAAGAATACGGTTTTCGGGGAAATGCCAGAAACTATGATCTGAATAGAGATTTCATTAAAAACGATACCGAAAACGCAAAGGCGTTTCAACAGACTTTCCAACATTTTAAACCGATCTACTTCATTGATAATCACGTTTCAAATGGAGCAGATTATCAATATTTATTCACCTATATTTCTACCAATAAGGAAAGATTGGGCAGCAAACTTGGAAATTACTTTAACCAGAAAATGCAACCTGAAATTCTACAAACTTTAGATAAGCAAGGAATTCTCACCACTCCTTATGTCAATATCCACGGCGATTCTCCGGATGAAGGTTTTCCGGCATTTATGGATTCTCCGCGTTATGCAACGGGTTATACGACGCTTTTTAATACGATGGGAACTGTTGCCGAAACCCACATGTTGAAACCTTATAAAGACCGCGTTCGTGCGACTTATGAATATATGCTGAGTGCTATTAATTATACCGCAAAAAACGCCGCGGAAATTCGAAAATTAATGGCTGAAACTTTGGCAGATTATCAACCCAAAAAGAGTTATCCAATTCAGTGGAAAGTAGACAGCACGAAATTTCAAATGATTGATTTCAAAGGTTTTGAAGCTGGAAAAAAACCGAGCGAAGTTTCCGGGAAACCAAGATTGTTCTACGACAGAAATACACCTTTTAACCGAAAAGTTAAGTTTTACAACCAATATAGTGCTACGAAAGAAATTGCTATTCCAACCTATTATGTGATTCCACAATCAGAACAAAAAGTTTTAGAGTATTTGAAAAGGAATAATATCATTATGAAAAAGATTCAGCAAGATTCTACCATAGTTGTACAACAATACAAAATAGCAGACTACAAAACCTCAAAAAATGCTTATGAAGGACATTATCTTCATTATGATACACAGGTAAAAGCAGAGACCCGAAGCTACAAATTTAGGAAAGGCGATGTTTTAGTTCCTACCAAGCAGTACGGCGTAAAATATATTCTGGAAACGCTGGAACCTGAAGCTACTGATTCTTTCTTCAATTGGAATTTCTTTGATGCCATTTTGGGACAGAAAGAATATTATTCTGACTACGTTTTTGAAGATACTGCCGCAGAATTACTAAAAACAAATAAAGATTTACGCACCGCTTTTGAACTTGAAAAGAAATCTAATGCTGACTTTGCCAAAGATTCAAGAGCCCAGCTCGATTGGCTTTATAAACATTCTGACTACTATGAAGGAAGCGTGGGATTATATCCGATCTATCGAATTCTGTAGAACCAGAATATCTCAAACACCTTTTAATTTAAACGATAAACAATATTTAGAATATGAAAACATTAATATGAATAGCTTTAGGACTTTTTATGATTTTAGCAGGAATCGGACATTTGACTTACGCACGTGAAACTTTTCAGGCTCAGGTTCCGGATTGGATTCCTCTGTCTAAAGATTTTACCGTCTTGGCTTCAGGCGTGGTTGAAATTCTTCTTGGCTTAGCCATGGTGTTTTTAGTAAAAAAGAAAAAATATGCCGGCTTGGCTCTGGCAATATTTTTCGTTTTGGTTTTTCCCGGTAATATTTCGCAATACCTGGAACACCGTGACGGTTTTGGATTAGATACGGATACCAAAAGGCTGGTTCGCTTGCTATTTCAACCCGTTTTAATCTTCTTAGCAATTTATTCTACCGATGCGCTCAAGAAATCCCAAACGTCTTAAAAAAGTAAAAAGCTTTTAGAAATAAATCTAAAAGCTTTTTTATTATTTAGGCAAACCTTTTTCTAATGCGTGGTTCGCTCGTTCAATGGCTTTCTTTTCCTTCCAGTCCATATATTTGTTTTTGAATTTTCTTTTCATGAAATTGTCAAAGTTCCGCTGAATCGTAAGATTGTAAAGCGAACGGGCCTTTACACTCCAGGACTGATCCCAGGCTCTTTGCGAAATGGAAAAACTGCCATCCAAATATTTCATATAATGCCACCAACCGGTCGGCATAAACAAAGTGTCGCCGTGCTCCAGAAAACATTCAATCCCTTCCACGCCGTTTAAGGCGGGGAATTTTTCAAAATCTGGATTTGCGATGTCGTAATCTTCTAACGAGTAGGTTGCAAATGGAATTTTGTACAGCCGCTCTTTCCACTTGTTCTCAAAAAGAAGAATATGCTTTCGCCCATTAAAGTGCGTGTGGAAAATATGCGCCAGATCAATATCAAAATGCAGAAACGTTTCAGAACCTTTCCCGCCGAAAAACATATTTGGAAATTTATCCAGAAAACCGCCCATTAAATCTTTAGGTGAAATATAATCCTCTAAAAGTTTCGGTGCGGACTTGATGGGGTCGAAAAGGAAGATTCGCAGATCCGTGGGTTTTTCTGAAATCAGATCGATATAATCGGTAAATTTCATTTTCGTTGCTGAGGAATTAATGGGTGCTGCAGGATCTGCTTTCGAAGAATCATAAAGCGGAACTTCTACATCGCCCACGGTTTCTTTCATATAATCCATCGTCCATTTTTCAAAAGCTGGCCAGCTTCTCGCCATATTTTTGATGACCAGTGGCTTTCTGGGAAGCAAGTACTTATTCCGAAAATCTTCTTTTGAAATAGTATCAACTACATCGATTGGTTGTAAATGAAGTCCCATAGATAAAATGATATTTAGTGAACAAAAGTAAATAAAAAAAAGATTTTGACCTTATTTTATATATCGATCTAAATTATATCGGTGTTTTAACTTTCTGTACAATGGAACATCCTATCTGCACATTGTAACAAATACAGACACTTCCGTACTAATTAATAAAAATATCTATGAAAAAGCTTTCTACTTTTTTTGTTCTTCTACTTTCAGTCTTCGCCTTCGCGCAATCTACCATTACAGGAACTGTTTCTGATGAAGATGGCAAACCCGTTCCAAGCGCGAGTGTAACAGTTGAAGAACCGGGAAAAGACGCGATTATTGCTTACTCCATCACCAATTCTAAAGGAGAATATAAAGTTACTTTTACTACTGCTGAACCCAATGTAGATCTCAAGATAAAAGCTTTTAACCAAAAACCTCTGCAAAAAAGCGTAAAAAATCAAGACAGTTCTCAGAACTTTGCGCTCGAATCCGACGCTACAGAAATTAAGGAAGTAAAGATTAAAACGAAAATGATCACCAAACGCGGTGATACGATTTCTTACGATTTAAAAGCCTTCGAAAGTAAAGCAGACCGTACTTTGGCCGATGTTTTAAAGAAAATTCCCGGAATTGATGTCAATCCCGATGGAAGTGTTCTTTATCAGGGCGAACCCATCAATAAATTCTATGTCAACGGAAAAGATTTGATGGAAGGCGGTTACGGAACCATCAATAATTCTTTGCCAAAAGATGCGGTGCAGAAAGTAGAAGTAATGGAGAATCACCAACCCGTGAAAATACTTCAGGATAAAGTTCCCTCGGAAAATGCAGCCATCAACGTAAAATTGAAAAACAGCGTGACCATGACCGGGCGCGGAGAAGCAGGAACAGGTTTCGGAGAACCATGGCTTTGGAATTTGAAATTAACGCCAATGTTTTTTGGACAGAAAAATCAGTGGGTCATTAATTATAAAACCAATAATAACGGGGAAACCGTGGAAAAAGAAGGCAATATTCTTTCGTTTGGAAATAGATATGAAGGAAGAAGAGGAAATGTCTCTCAAAATGACTGGTTAAATGTAGAGAACGCATCTACGCCTAATCTGCCGGAAAAAAGATATTTGATGAACAATGTTCATTACTTATCAGCAAACCTTTTGACCAATCCTTTCAAAAGTAAAGACTGGGAGCTGAAAGCAAATGCAAGCTATACCAACAATGCCGTTTCACGTGAATCATACACAGAAAACACTGATTTTCTTAGCAATACGAAATATCTTACGAATATTTCAAATAAATTTTACACGGATAAAGCGAAGGGAGAATTGATTTTTACAAAGAATGCCAAGAAAGGTTTTTTCAAAAATGTGACTACCTTTTCTCAATTTTGGAATGCAGATCGAGCCGATGTGAACAGAAATGATATTTACGGAACAAGAAATGGAGCAGAAGCTATTGAATCGCCGACTACGTCTTTTCAAAATTCCTTGAGTACCATCATTCCGTGGAAAGAGAAATTGGTGAACGTGATGTCTTACATCAGTTTTCAGGATGACCATCAAACGCTCGATATTTCACCGTCTTCTTATTTAAAGTTTAAAAGTTATAAAGATTCGCTAGGATTTCAGCATTTTCTTTTTGAAGATACAGATGCCGTAAGACAGAAATTAAGAATTAAAACTTTGGAAATCAACCATTCGGCAAGTGTTGGGTTTACCGCAAAAAACTGGACTTTTACGCCGGAAGTTGGTTTTAACTATTCTAATGATCAGTTGAATACCGAATTTTCAACACTTACTAATTCTACATTTTCACCTTATGGAAATGATTACAACAATAACTTAAAATTTACCAACGCGGTGCCTTATGCTTCATTAGGTATTAATTTTAAAAGTAATTCCTGGATGCTTTATTCCCAGTTCCCTTTTAATTTTAATAATATTAAAGCAGATGATCCGGAAAGAAATGTTGCAAAAAGCATCAATAAACTGACTTTCGAACCTATGGTTTTTGCGCAATATACTTTTGCCTCTTTCTGGAAAGCCAGTGCTAACGCGAACATGAATTATAATTTTGGAAGTACGAATGACAGTTACGCCGGTTATATTTTCACCAGTCCAACCTCGCCATCTGCTATGTCTGCAGATAATCCGATTCCGGAAACACGCTCAAAGTCGGTAGGTACAAAACTGGAATATAGAAATCCACTGAATAATTTATTTGGGAATATTGGTTACCGATACAGTAAAACAAATAGAAATATCATTGGAAATTCGATTAATGATGGTTCTGGATTTATTTTGACGAATTTCCGGGAATTAGACAATCAAAGCAATTCAAATTCTGCGAGTGTAGAAATTGGTAAATATTTCCCGTCCTTTAAAACCAATGCATCTTTAAGTTTTAATAATTCGGTTTCAAAATCTGATCAATTAACAACTGACCTTAATAATGAAGAATATTTCTTCGTTAATAAAAACACATCCCAAACCGCAGGATTAAAATTTAACAACACTTATTTTTCCTGGATGAGCATCGATTATAATCTTTCATTTTCCTGGAGTCATCAGGTGAATCAGTTTAATGATTCAAAGAATTCAGGTTTTAACCATAATTTGAGTACCTATTTTTATCCGGTAGAAAACCATACGATCGGTTTTACTTGGGATCAAATCAATTCTGGAAATAATCTGACGACCTATAATAATGCCTTCTACGATTTATCTTACCAATATTCGTGGGCGAAAAAGAAAATCGATTTTGAGTTGAAATGGATGAATATTGGAAACAGAAAAGTATTTGAAAGATTTGCGACAAGTGCAATCTCAGAAAGTTACACGAGAATGGAGTTGCGACCAAGTCAAGTCATGTTTACGGTTAAATTTAATTTCAAATAACAGCATCTAACTACAGAAAATCCCACCTTCACTAAAGAGGGTGGAATTTTTATTTGAGGTGAGTCATCAGATCAAAAGCTCTCGTGATCCGCACTTGGTCCGTAGCTTCCGGGCAATGCAATATCATTTAACCGGTAATAAACTCCCAGCTGCGCTCGGTGATGCGTAATTTGATTCAATGCGTGGCGCATTGCACTATATTTTGTGAAATCTGCAAGAACTTGATCTCCCATATTCATGGACCAAGTGCCATTTAGATCATCTTCACTCATGGAATCCAAAGTGGCTTTCGTTTTTTTATAATCCTC